>DATKWA010000155.1:0-26650 GCA_035529815.1 Occallatibacter sp.
CTCCGGGCTACGCCCTCCGCAAGCAGGCCCCTCTCAACCAACAAAACAAGAACCAACAAACCCGAGGAATGGAATTCTACAGAACTTTTAGGACTTGACTCGCTGCGTGGGGTCGAGCGCAGAACAAGTCCGATTATTCCAACACCAACCGGGCCATGTTGCGGATAATCGCGCACCTGCGGAGCACCATCGATCTTGGTCAAAATCTTTCTGTCCATTTAAGGAAGATCCGCCGTACGCACGGCGGCAATTCCTAAAAAACCATCCATACCCCTTCGAAATGAAGATACTGCAGGAGAGCCCCGGTGCAATAAAAATCTTAGAGAGACGCCCGCTCCATAAATCACCGAGAGGAAGAAATTTGCGTCCAGAAACTTGCTGCGTACGGGGCTAGGCAGACTGTGGAGAGCCTGCAAGCCGATATACATTACATCGCCAGTATCTCGGCCCAAACCGCTTCTTCCACCGGCAGACCAAGCTTTTCATTCTCCGCCCGCACCCGCAGCGTCTGCTCGCCCGGATACCGCACCTTGCCGCCTTCTTTCGCCGCCTTCGACCCATGCAGAGAAGCCACAATTTCGTCGGCAATCTGCGCCGCGCGCGGAGAAGGCCCAAGCGCCTCCGGATTCAGCGTCAAAAATACCTGCGAAATCCCCGCCTCAAACAGCGCATCGGAAGATAATTCATGCGTTGCCCTGCCCAGCGACATCATCGCCGCAATCATGTCCAGCACCACCGAAAGCCCCGACCCCTTCCAGTACCCAACCGGCAGCGGTCGCCACGTCTTCTCAATCGCCCCCGGATCGCGCGTCAGGTTCCCCTCTTCGTCGAACCCTCCATCCACCGGCAGCATCTCACCCTTCTTCCGATAGCTCTCCAGAGTCCCATACGAAAATTGCGACATCGCCATATCCAGCACCACCGGCCCCTTCGCCCGCGGCACCGCAATCACCAGCGGGTTATTGCCAATCACTCGCTCCACTCCGCCCCACGGCGGCAGATTCGGCATCGTGTTCGTCCAGCAGAGCCCGATCATCCCCGCCTCGGCCGCCTGCCAGCCATACGTGCCCGCGCGCATCCAGTGGTTGGTGTTGCCCATCGCAACGCAACCCACCCCATGCTGCCGCCCCAGCCCGATCGCCCGCTCCATCGCCGCCAGCGCGTTCAGGTTACCGGGCCCGCGCTGCCCGTCCCAGCGTTCCAGCGCGCCAAATCCGCCCACCTTCCGCGCCTCCGCCGTCACATCCACGCTGCCGTTGCGTATTGTCCCCACAAACCGAGGAAACCGGTTGATCCCGTGCGTATAAACCCCGTCCCGCGTCGTCTCCGCAAACAGCCGCGCGCACCGCTCCGCCCGCTCCGCATCCATGCCAAGCCCAACCAGAACGCCCGCGAGCGTATCCTTCACTTCACCAAATGGAATCCGATTCATAAGACCCTTCGATCAGGTGCGATAGCACCGATCCCTGCACATTAACGCGTGCCGCGTGTGTCTAACTCGGTGCCTCAGGTGCGGCGCAAGCCGCGTCTGCCCCACCCCAGCGGTCTAGTCCTTCAGCGTCACAGTAATCTTTCGCGCATCGCCGCCCGTCGACACAATCGCAATCTCTCCCGTGGCCCGCTTGCGAATGCTCTTGAACTTGTCGCCCCACTCCACTAGCATCAGCGCATCCGGCGTCAGCAGCTCGTCCAACCCCAGCGTCTCCAACTGCCGCTCGCCCTCCAGCCGGTACACGTCCAGGTGGTAGAGCTTCAAAGCCTTGCCGTCCTGCGTGCCGTCGTACTCGTGCAGCAGCGTAAACGTCGGGCTGGTCACTTCATCCGCTTCGGCTGCGTCCAGCGCCTCGGCAATCCCCTTCACCAGCGTCGTCTTTCCTGTGCCCAGGTCGCCGCGAAGCAGCAGCAGTTGCGGTGGCTTCAGCAGGCCGGCCAGCTTGCGCCCCACCTCAATCGTGTCAGCGCCGCTCACGGTCGTAAACTCGTGTATCTTGCTGGCAGCTGCCTCGCTTGTCGTGTCCCCGATGTTGCTCATTCCTGTCCCTCGCGCAAGGCTCGCCCCGGCAGCGCATCCGCCGGCAGCCCCTGCATCCAAACATATCCGTTCGCACCGCCCTTGCGAAAGTGCGCCGTCCCATACCGAAACGCCCGCGCAAGCTGCCCAAAGCTGTCCGTCGCCAGCAAAGTATGCTCATCACCCTCGCGAACCGCCAGGTCCGCAGCCTTCCCATGCAGATAAACCGCCGCCTCCACCGCTCGCGCCACATCATTCGGATACTGCGCCAACAGCCCCGCAATCAGTCCCGTCAGCAGATCTCCGCTTCCGCCCTTCGCCATCGCCGGATTCCCCGTCGTATTCACCGCAACCCGTCCATCTGGATGCGCAATCAGCGTCCGCGCCCCCTTCAAAACCAGCGTCACGCCCAGCCGCTCGGCAAACCCGCGCGCCGTCTCCAGCCTCTTCGCCTGCACCTCCGCAACCGTCACCCCCGCCAGCCGCGCCATCTCCCCCGGATGCGGCGTCAGCACCAGCGTTCGTCCCTTCGCCAGCTTCCCCAGCAACACAGGCTTGCCTGCAAGAATATTCAAGGCATCCGCATCAATCACCGCCGGAATCTTCGTCGCTGCCAGCAATCCCGTCGTAAATTTCACCGTCCCTGCAAGCTGACCCAACCCTGGCCCGATCGCCAGCACCGTCTTGCCCGCCATCAGCGCCGTAACGCGATCCACGGCAAGATTTGCATCCGAAATACTACCGGCAATCGTCGCCTCCAGCCCCCACGTCATCAACTCCGGCGCAACCGCGGAAACGACTGCCATCGCCGGCGCAGGAACCGCCGCCGTCACCAGGCCCGCCCCCGCGCGCAGCGCCGCCATCGCCGCCATCGCCGGCGCGCCCGCCTTGCCGCCGGCAGCGCCAAACGTTCCGCCCACCACCAGCACATGTCCGAAATTGCCTTTGTTCGCTCCCGCCGCCCGCGAAGCCTGCACCAGCGACCTCGCCGACCCAGCCCAGTGCAGCTTCAGCTCGGAAACAATCGCCGCATCCGGCGACCCAATCGGCGCAACCACCACCGGCGCATCCCACCGCCGCGTCAACTGTCCAAATACGTGCGCCGGCTTCGGCGCTGTAAAAGTAATCACCGCGTCAGAAGGAAATACAGGCGAACTCGTCGCTGCATCGGTTGCATCCGCCGCCCACCCCGAAGGCAAATCCACCGAAAGCACTGGCGCAGCGCTCGTTTTCATCCACTCCAACGCCGCCAGCGCCAGCCCTTTTAACGGCGGCTTGAATCCAGTGCCCACCACCGCATCCACAATCAAATCGGTATCGAGAGCGGCCTTTAGCCGCCCCAGTTCGTCGGCCGCCGTCACCACGTGAATCTTCCCGCGCTCTGGATTCGTCAACTCAGCCCAGGCCTCGGCCGCATCGCCCTTCAAGCCCTCAGGCTCGCCCAGCAGCAGCGTCGTCACGTCCAGCCCCGCATCGGCCAGCAGCCACGCCGTCATCATGCCATCGCCGCCGTTGTTGCCCCGCCCGCACAGTACCATCACCCGCCGCGCCTGCGGAAACTGCTCCCGCGCAAACGCCGCCACAGCCGCAGCAGCCGCCCGCATCAGGTCAATCGACGCCACCCCGTACCGCTCCGTCGTCGCGCGGTCACAGGCCTGCATCTCGGCAGCAGAGAGAACTAGCATCGCCTCCATACTAGCCCATGTCAGAACTCCACCCGCGCCTGAAACGCAATCATGCGCGGCAAGCTGTCCCCGCCCAGCCCCACGCCCAGCAATCCCGTCGGCGGCGAAATCGTGCTTTTCAGCGTTCCAAACTTCGCCGGAATGTAGCTCCCCGGCACGCCCGCCTCCACATTGCTCGGCAGCGCAAAATTCACATGGTTGAACGCGTTGAACATCTGCGTGTCAAAGCGCACCGAAACTCCATTCCGCAGCGGAAACAGCTTCGTCAGATAGATATCGGAATCCGTAAAGTGCGGCCCCCGCACCGTATTCCGTCCCGAGTCGCCAAACTGGCAACCGCTCACCGTATCCCCACCCGTACAAGCCCCTGTCGTCGGATCGACAACGGAAACAAACGCCTCAGGATTCAGCCACTGCCGCGTTCCCGCCACCGTCACGCCGGCGTAATCCGTCTTCCGGTAGAGCGGCACACCCACGACCCTGCGCGCAAACTGCGGTCCGCTGCTCAGGAAGATCCCCTGGCCATTGGCCGTGTAAGGCTGGCTCAGCACCGTAAACGGGAGTCCGCTGTGCAAGATCGCCGTCTCTGAAAACGACCAACCCCCAAACAGCGTGCACAGCAGCCTATGCGAAGACCTGAAGGGAATCCGGTAAATCCCATAAGCCGAAATGTTATGCCGCACGTCGTAATCGCAATCGCCATACTGCCTTCTAAGTTCTCCCGGCAGCGGCGAAAGAATCCCCTGGCTCGAAAATGAAAGCAATCCTCCGTTCGATACCTCATCCAGGCAATGGCTGAAGGTATAGTTCCCTCGCAGCGTCAGCCCACCAAACTGCTCTGTAACTGCCGTCTGCAATCCCGAGTAACTGCTGTTGGCGCCCGTTTGAAACTCGTTCACGCTCCCAAATCGCTGATCGAGCGGCTTCTGGTACGGATATGGCGCAAAGCATCCTGAGCAAACCGTCTGATAACCGTTCAATTGCACCTGATAAGGTTCGTGAACTCCGCGCGTCCCCACATAGTCCACACGCACCGCCCCATGCGCCCCTGCCGGAACTTCAACCCCAAAGTTATATTGGTAGTAATACGGTGTCTTGAGTGTTCCACTCGGAAAAGTATTCATGCTTACCGCCAGCGGACACGTCGCCGCACCCGCTGCAATCCCCGCGCACGGCGCAGCGCCTGCGCTGAATACGGATTGAAAGCTCCGGTTTGCGTTGCTGGCCGCATCTACCGCGCTCCCGCTCACATTCGGCGCAATGGCCACGCCGCCAGCCTGTCCGCCCATCCCGTCCACAAATGTCGGCGAGTAAGGAGCGTTGGTCGCCGCCAGATCCGCAACCTGCGCCGGAATAATATCGTTGAATACTCCAAATCCGGCATGAACCACAGCTCCATGAGTTACCTCGTAAGCCACCGAGGCGCGAGGTTGCCACACCAGCAGCGGCGTCGCCGGAAACAATCCTCTCACCGCCGTCTGAATAACTTGATCGAGCGGCTGACTGATCGAGTGGGATAAGTCAAGAAACGATCCTTCCGGCCTTGCAAATAAACGTTGCTGATTGATTGGATTCGTATTCCAGGTCACTCGCACTCCGGCCGTCAGGGTTACCCGCGGCGAAGGCTTGTAGGTATCCATCGCATATAGATCCAGATTCCCCGCTGCCACCCGCTCCTTCAGCGACACCGGAAAGGTCTGACTCGCCGTATAAGCCGTGCCATATGTAAATTGAGCAAGATCGTTGTAGATCGCCGTGGGCACAGTCCCTTCGCCAAGGTCGTAGTTGCTCACGTCGATGCGCCGCGTGTCGATGCCGAACTTGTAAGTATCCCGCCCCCGCGTCCAGATAAGGTTATCGTTGATTTGCCATTGCGTAACCTTGCGCCCTTGCGGATAAGTATTGTTATTGCCGCCGATGGTTGTGAACGGCGCGCTGTTTGTCCCCGCCGCCAGCACAATCGGAAAGGCCTGCAGTACCTGGGCAAAATTGTTCGGCTCAAAAATACTCGAATACCAGCTCGCACCGGGATTGAACTGGTTCACAAGGTTCGAGCTGAACAGGTGCGTATAACCCACCACCAGCGTGCGCTGGGGCTGCGGAGAAAATGAGTTGAACATCGGATTGATCGCATCCGTATACGCCGCCTGCAATCCCGTGTCCTGCTGAAACCGGTACCAGACGCTGTTGTTCGTATTGATGGTGTGATCGATCTTCACCACCACCAGGTTTTCGCTGTCGCTGTTGGTCAGCGACTCTTGCCGCTGATTTGCGCACCCACTGCCATTGAACAGATTCCCGCTCGTCTGCGTTCCTTGGAGCACTGCTCCGCTCGCATCCAGCGGACACGAACTCACCGCAACCGGCGTACCGGCCGTATTGCTGTACAGCTTGAACATCGCCCCGTAGAATCCAACCTCCTCTGGCTCCGCCGGCAGCACGGTTCCGGTAATCGGGTCGGTCCCGCCCACCGCAAGCTGGCCCAGCACATATTGCTGATAGGCGGGCGTAGGCACCACTGTCTGCGTCACCAGAGGCAGCGCAATCCGGATTCCCTCGTAATGCGCCAAGAAGAACAGCCTGTCTCTTTTCACCGGTCCGCCGACGCTTACTCCAAACTCATTCACCGTGGAGCGCGGTTTCTTCGCAAAGCTATCCGCGGTGTCGTTGGCGTGGAGAAAATAATTCTCTGCATTCAGCAGAGATCCATTCCATAACTCGTATAAGTCGCCGTGAAAGTGGTTACTTCCAGACTTGGTAAAGTAATTCACCTGCGACGCCCCATATCTTCCCTGATCCACAGAGTAGGAATTGGTATTGACCGTCGCCTCCTGCACCGCGTCCAGTCCGATCACAAGGTTTGTCGATAAGCCGATATTGAGCCCCAACCATGGGTCGTTGCTGTCGAATCCATCCAATATGTAACCATTCGAGGTAGCAGGTAGTCCGTTGAACTCCACGTTGCCGTAGCCCCCAGCCGCCTTTGCGTCATTCGACGAGCCGGCCGTATTCATCAGCGCCCCCGGCGAAAACTGCGCAACATAAGTCAGGTCCTGCCCAGGGTTAGGCAGGCTCGCAATCGTCTTGCTCTCCAGCGTCGTCGTCGTGTTCGGGTTTTCCAGCGTCAGCATCGCCTGCTGCGCAGTCACGGTCACACTCTGCGTCGTGGACGACATGGCAAGCGTAAAGTTCAGTGTCACTGTCCGCCCCACGCCCACCGCAATCGGCCGCGAACTCTGCTCCGTCATTCCCTCCGATTTCACAGTCACCGTATAAGTGCCCGGATTGATCTGCGAAAACAAAAATCTTCCTTCGGAGTTAGTCTGTCCAGACCGCTCCGCTTTTGTATCTACATTCGTCGCTGTAACTGCCGTATTCGGCAATACCGCGCCCGTCGAGTCCTCAACCGTCCCTGAGATAGCGCTCGATGTCCCGCTTTGTCCCATAAGCGACGATAAGTTAACCGCAGTTAATAACAGGATAATTACAGAGATATACCCGGACTTATAAGTGCATTTCATCAATATCTCCAGTAATTAGCCGCGAGCTACTTCCCCATCGCAGTCTGAATCAGCAGCCATCCATTCAGCACCACAATCAGCGCCGCCGCAGTCCACGCCAGCCCTTGCAGCCAGCGCGCATTCACAAACTCGCCCATCCATTTGCGGCTGCCCGTAAACAGCACCAGAGGCACCACGGCAAAGCTCAGTTGCAGAGAAAGAATCACCTGGCTCAGAATCAGAAGCTTCTCCGTCCCCTCCGAGCCATAGACCGCCACCACAATGATTGTGGGAACAATTGCCAATGAGCGCGTAATCATGCGCCTCAACCACGGCGACAACTTCAGATGGATGAATCCCTCCATCACCACTTGACCCGCCAGCGTGCCGGTGATCGACGAGTTCTGTCCGCTCGCCAGCAGCGCCACGGCAAACAGCGTGCTCGCTCCTGCCGCGCCCAGCAGCGGACTCAGAAGTTTATACGCATCCTCGATGGCGGCCACGTTAAACATGCCCCGGCGATGAAACACCGCCGCCGCCACAATCAGAATCGCCGCGTTCACAAACAGCGCCAGCGTCAGCGCCAGAGCCGAGTCCACATTCGCCATGAAGATGGCCTCGCGCTTGCCCTTCGGCGTCCGCTTGTAGTTCCGGCTCTGCACAATCGACGAGTGCAGATAAAGATTATGCGGCATCACCGTCGCGCCCTGAATCCCGATCGCTATATACAGCATCTCCGGATTCGTAACAATCGACGCCGACGGAATAAACAAATTGCGCAGCACCGGCCAAAACTCCGGCCGCGACAGAAACATCTGCACCCCAAACATCGAAATTATCGTCGCGATCAGCGCAATTACCAGCGCCTCAACGTACCGGAACCCCCACCGCTGAAGCAGCAGAATCAGCAGCACGTCCAGCCCCGTAATCAGCACGCCGTAAAACAACGGAATATGAAAAAGCAGATTCAGCGCAATCGCCGACCCGATCACCTCGGCCAGGTCGCAGGCTGCAATCGCAATCTCGGCGCCAATCCAAAGCGCAAAGCTCACCTTGCGCCCATAAGCTTCGTTGCAAAGCTGCGCCAGGTCCCGCTCTGTCGCCACGCCCAGCTTCAGGCTCAGGCTCTGCAGCAGAATCGCCATCAGGTTCGACGCCATGATCACAAACAGCAGCGTGTACCCGAACCGCGAACCGCCCGCAATATCGGTGGCCCAGTTCCCTGGGTCCATGTACCCCACCGAAATCAAAAATCCCGGTCCAAGAAATCCCAGCAACCGCCGCCAGCCAATCGTCGAGGCCGAGATCCGGACGCTCGAATTCACTTCGGGCAGGGAGGGCTCGTTGAGCTTGGCAGTAGGTATGAGTTCTGTGGCCATAGGTGCGGGAGAAGAGACACACCGACTCTTCAACTCTAGTATGCCACGGCTTGTTAATTATGGTTAATAATTTTTATTATATTGAATTACCCAACGCGCTCAGGCCGCAGCCAAACCGCCTCCGCCGCCGGACGACCCAGAATGCACCCCCCCGTAGAAAGCTCAATCGAAACAGTTTGGTCGTAGTTCTGGCTTTTCACGCGCAGCTTCTTCCCCGGCCCAATTCCCGCTTGGTGCAGAAACAAAAGCAACTTCGGGTCGCGCTCCTGCAGGCTCGTCACCGTGTACTGCCCACCCTCCGCCGCCTCTGACAGTCGAGCCTCGCCCCGCCGTTTTCGCTCCGCCGGATTCTCCGGCAGCACCGCGTTCCCGTGCGGGCAAGCCCCGCCCTCGCCCAGCTTCTCTTTCAGCTTGGCCTCAAACGCCGGAGAAACCGCGTGCTCCAGCCGCTCCGCCTCTTCGTGAATCTCGTGCCACTCCATCCCGAAAACTTCGCTCAGCATCCGCTCAATCAGGTGGTGCCGCAGAGCCGTGCGATACGCCGTCTCGCGCCCCGCCGCAGTCAGCCGCACAATCCCGTCGCCGCCCACCTCCACCAGTCCATCCCGCTTCAGCCGTTTCAGCGCCATCGTCACCGCCGGTGCGGAAACCTCAAGCCAGTGCGCAAGCATCGCCGGAATCACCTGGTGACCCTCGGCCTCGGCCTCAAGCACCGCCTTCAGGTAGTTCTCTTTCGAAACGTGTATCGAGTCTTTCATCGTTGTTCTGCATCCACTCTAAATTGTTTCCCGCCCTTTGGCCTTAAACCCCTCGCCCTCGGCCCTTCCAACGCGCCCATCCCTGCCTCCCCCGCGTTGCGCATCGCCAACTCCAACTGTCACAATGCTCTTGACTCAAGTGCGCGCCAGACGCATACTCCCCCAGCCGAATCAGGGCGGCACAATGAAGATTTGCCCGCAATGCGAATGCGGATACCCAGACACGCAGGCCACATGCCCCGTCCACGGAGGCATGCTCAGCGAAATTCGCGATCTCCGTCCCGGCATGTTGATCCGCGGCACCTACCGCATTGTCCAAAAGCTCGGCAGAGGCGGCATGGGCGCCGTCTATCTCGCCCGCCACACGCTGCTCAACGAGCCGCGCGCTCTCAAGTTCCTCGCCCCCGATCTAGGCGGCGAAGAAGAATTCACCCGCCGCTTTCTCCGAGAAGTCCGCACCCTCCGCCAGGTTCGCAACCGCCACGTCGTCGACTGCGGTGATCCCGAGCGCGCCGAAGACGGATCCCTCTTCTTCTCCATGGAATTTGTCGACGGCCCCAATCTCAGAAACTTTCTCAAAGACGCTCCCCGCCCTTTCGATGTGGCCCTGGCTCTCGAAATCGCCCGCGGCATCGCCGAAGGGCTCGGCGCAGCCCACGCCAAGGGCCTCGTCCATCGCGACATCAAGCCAGACAACATCCTCCTCGCCCGCGAGGGCCAGCACTGGGTTCCCAAAATCGCAGACTTCGGCATCGTCGCCACCAAGGACAGCGGCCACCAAACGCGCACCGGAAACATGCTCCTCACCATGGCCTTTGCCGCACCCGAGCAATGGGCCGGAACCCGCGCCGCAGACCTCGACGGACGCACCGATCTCTACGCCCTCGGCGGCCTGCTCTTCGACATGCTCACTGGCCGACCCGTCTTCGACGCGGAAAATTATCACGAGTGGGCTCAGAGCCACATCAACACCCCGCCGCGCGCCCCCAGTTCGCTCCGCCCCGAACTCACAAACTGGAAAGGCCTCGACGAACTCGTCCTCCGCCTGCTTGCCAAAGACCGCAACCTCCGCCCGCAAAACGTCCCCGAGCTGCTCGCACTCATCGACGCTATCGTCTACGCCCCACCCGTTTCCGTCGTCGCTCATCCGGATGCGCCCGCCCAGCAGCCACCCATCCCACTCGCCAACATCGCCGCAGCGGATGCCCAGGCCTCTCTGCCGCTCTCTACGGATGACCCGCCGCTCGCACAAATTCCATCGGCCCAGCCCCCGCCATTGCCCACTCAATCTTTCGCCGCCCACCAACCCTCCGCCGCCTACAAATCCCGCAACAAAGCCACCAAGGCTGCCGCACGCCAATCTCTCGCCTCCAGCGACACCGACCCCATCGCCAAGCGCTCCGGCGCAAGCTCCGGTTGGTTCTGGCTGGCTCTCATCCTCATTGCAGCCGCCGTCGGATACGGCGTGCAGCGCTTCCACGCGCCCAAAGCCAAGTTCGTCTCGCTCCTCAGCCAGTCCCAGCCCATTCTCTCCGTCGCCTTCAGCGCCAACGGAGAAATCCTCGCCTCCGCCAGCCACGACAACACAATTCAGTTATGGGATGTAGCCAGGGGCCGTGCCTTGAACGACCTGCCCGACCACGTCGTCGCTCTCGCCTTCTCGCCCACCGGCCACACCCTCGCCACTGCCGAGTGGGATGGAACCGTCAAGCAATGGGACATGACCAACGCCCAGGTCCTCGTCACCCTCGACGGCCACCACGGCAAGGTCAACTCCGTAGCCTTCTCCCCCGACAGCCGCTTTCTCGTCTCCGGCGGCAGCGACAAAACCGTCCGCATCTGGGACCTCGCCGCCGAAAGGCTCGTCCGCACCCTCACCGGCCACAAAGCCGACGTCAACTCCGTCGCATTCTCCCCCGACGGCCGCACCATCGCCTCGGCCAGCGCAGACTCCACCATCAAACTCTGGGATGCAGCCTCCGGAACCCTGCTCCGCACCCTCCGCGGCCACAGTCGCGCCGTCAACTCCGTAGCCTTCTCCCCCGACGGCCGCACCCTGGCCTCGGCCAGCGACGACTCCACCATCCTCCTCTGGGATCTCGCAACCGGCAACGTCATCCGAACCCTCACCGGACACACCGGCCCCGTCCACTCCGTAGCCTTCTCGCCCGATGGCCGCACCCTAGCCTCCGGCGGCGACGACTCAACCGTAAAACTCTGGCATCCCGCCAACGCAACCACCCCTTATGTCACCCTCAAAGGCCAGGCCGCCGCCATCAACTCCGTAGCCTTCAGCCACGACGGCAACCTCCTCGCCTCAGGCAGCGCCGACAACACCGTCCGCATCTGGTACATGGCCACCATCCGCAATTAATCCTGTCACAGCCACCAGCAAAATTCCGAGCACGCAAGTTTTGAAAGAGCGCGACATTTTAGGCACAGCAAGACGTCTTCAAGTAAGAAGAATTCTGCGACTCGTGCTAAGGCAGCGAAATGGTCACTGCCGAGTAGGCGACATCCATGTAAGTCTCTGTCAAGTGAAAAGCACAGCATCTCTGGGCGCGCTCCGGAGAGCGCGCAACGCGATCTGATCAGATCTTCCCCCTACGCAGCATTTGCCTCTCGGCTGATGGTCCCCGCTCTCGCAGAACCAGACATCCATTTGCTGTCCAGGACTCCGAGGAGTCCGCACAGAAGATTGAGTTTGTGTTCTCTGCCAGTCCCGAAACAATTCGGAGAGAGCCTCTGGAGTGTGAACTCCTTCGCTCAGTCGCCTACGGGCAGGACCTGACAGCCTGCGCATCGAAGAATCCTGATGTTTTTGTTCTTTCCTTAGTTGGAAAGGTTTTTCACGCTGCCGTCGTACAGTTGAAGTTTTCGGCAGGCACGAAGCTTTGTTTTCTGCGCTCGACGGCGAGCATGTAGCCGACCATCTTCCTGGCTACGGCAAGCGTGGCGCGGTTGGGATTTCCTTTTTGCAGTTCTCTGTCGCGAACCATGGCCAGCTCATGGCACTCTCTTGGAGCAAGCTTCGCGGCTTCGATCAGCACTCGCTGGATATGCTTGTTGCGCTGTTTGGAAAGTGGCATGCGCATTACCTTGTCGGCTGAACTCCTCTCGTCTCCGCATAGACCACAGTAGCTGATGGCCTGCTTGATCGACCGAAACCGGGTGAAGTCGCCGATCTCCAATGCCCAGGTCAGCGCGGTGATCGAACCCACTCCTGGAACAGTCCTTAACCGCTCCAGTCTCTCTCGAAGGAGTGGATCACGCTCCAGCGAGCTGACCAGGGCGTAGTCCAACCTCTGCGCGCGCACGATGTGTTCGCGGCTGAGCCTCAACAGTGGCCGGATACTCTCGTTGACCTCTTCGTTGGTCGACATCAGATCCGCGAAGTAGCCCACCTTGTGTAGCCGCTGCTTGTTGTAGCTGACCCCGGTTTCCAGCAGAAGACCCGACACGCGGTTCTTCATCTGCACCATCTGCTTGATCAAAAGGTTCCGGTAGCGCAGTGTACGGCGCCGGTCCCGGATCTCGGTTGAGGCCATGTGGCACTCCGGCAGGAAATCACAGCGCAGACAGTCGGCGATCTTGGCCGCGTCAATCCTGTCGTTCTTCTTCTTCGCCGCCGCGATCGCTCGCAACATAAGCGGATGCGCCACCTTCACCTTCTCGGCATGCGGAAGCAGATGATCGTAAATCCAGCCGGTGAAGATCGTTGCCTCCATGGCAATCATCCGAGGCTGGGGAACAGTCTTGATCCACGCATCTAACTCGCACCGGGTTGATCCGATCTTGCCTTCCTGGTGCACATGACCAGCTGCATCCTTCACGCAATAGCTGATCGTCCGCTTGTGTACGTCAAGTCCGATGTAATACATATGGTCTCGAGGAGCCTCCGTGGTTGTTCTCTGAATCAGCGTCGCCGCTGAGTTCAGCTTATGCAACACCCCGTGCTCCTCATTGACTTAACATTCAAACAAACCGACCGCAAACAAGCGTAAACTCTATCCGAGATCCCATTATGGATTTTCGTCCGCTAGGAGCAATCAAGAGAGCTGTAGATATGAATGGCCGATTGACACAGTTTCTCGCATTGGTTTCATGCGTGTGCCCATTCGCTCTTTCCTGCATACTTGTGACCGCACCCGTAGGGGCAGCTGAATCACAGTCGCAGTCGTACACAGTACAACCAGCTCCAATGCTGCCCTTATTCGACTGGAATGCCTGTCCATTTGAGGGTTGCAGCTATAGAAAATGGACAGCCGCGGCAGCAGTGGATATTTTTGATACCTGGAAGCCAAGCCGCGAGCGGATAGCAACGCTCCCCGTGAAAGCTGTTGTTACCGGCGTTTCGGGGGTAGTCATCACCTACAAGCCGGGCTTGATCCGGCTTGATAGGGATATGCCGCAGGATGATTTACGACGCGGAGACACGATCCGCACTTACACATACCTCGGCGAGGGCTTCTCTACTGTTTGGTTTAAGGGGCGTTTCTATCGCGAATTTGACATTAGCTTCGCGAAATGGCCAGACGGAAGCGGCTGCGGCGGGACTCACTGCGCGGGTACCTATGTCGATCTCGGAAAAAAGGCCTGGTGGGCAAAAGTGAAATTGCAGTCTGGAGTTATAGGCTGGGTCAATATGGATAAGGCAGAATTCGAGGGAGTTGACCTACTCGCTTTCATTTCACCACCTTCACTATTCTTTTGTCATATGTCGCCTGCGCCGCTGAAGAAGTAGAGTCGCGAGTCAAGCGCCAACCCAGCGACGTGGGCGAGTAAACCGCCCAACAGGAAGTACCACTTAACGAACGACCGGCACACTTCGGCCTGGATTTCGCTCGCTAGATACCTTCCAGAGAAATGAGGGTTCTCCAGCAAAACCAACCCTGAAATTGTTTTAGCCGCCCGTTTTGCACCTAAAGCTTCGGATTCCATCTATTGGCAAAGATTGCTAACCATGTTACTCTGAACTCCTATTCGGTTCTCCCAGGGCGAAGGAGGAACACCGCCATGCCGACTCGAAATGTAAATCTCACTAAGGAACTCGACAGTTTCGTACTGGCGCGCGTCGAAAGTGGTCGCTTTGAGAATGCCAGCGAGGTCGTGCGCGCGGCCCTCAGAACCTTGGAGCGCGAAGAGCGCCTCTACGAGGCAAAACTCGAAGCCTTGCGCGCGGCCATCGATGAGGGCGATGCCAGCGGAGTTTCCAAGGGCGACGTGTTTGCTCAAGTCCGCAAGGCGCTCAAACTAGCTCCGAACCCACGCTAGCCATGGCAACGTTGCGCTTTTCCCGCATTGCCAAAGCAGACTTGCTGCGAATCGGCGCATACTCCCTTCAAACCTGGGGCGAAGCGCAGACCGAGCGCTACCTTGACACCCTGGAGCGATGCGCGACTGCCCTAGCCCGCCGTCCCTCGCTGGGAAGACCCTGCGACTCAATTCGCCCTGGCCTCTACCGCTTTGAAAAAGAGCAGCATGTGTTTTTCTACCGGCGCAACGTCGATGGCATTCTCATCGCGCGCATCCTGCATCGAAGCATGCTCCCCGAACCACAAACTTTCGAGGATTTGTCTCCGAATCCATAAGCCTTGGGACGGAAAATAACCACCAATCCTATCCATTCACCCCCCAAAAACAAAGTCCCCCGCCTTCTTGCGAAGGCGGGGGACTTTTAGCTAAAAGCTAGAAGCTAACAGCGAATAGCTGCCCCTCAGTTCTTCACCCAAACCTTAGGCTCAACCGACAACCCCGGCCGCAGCAAATGATCCGCGTCCTCTTTCCCGAGATCAGTAAAATCGATCCGCACCGGAACCCGCTGCACCACCTTCACGTAATTTCCCGTCGCATTCTCCGGCGGAAACAGCGAAAGCACCGAACCCGTCGCTCCGCCAATCTGCGTCACCTTCCCGTGATAGGTCTTGCCCGTTGCATCCACGGCAATGTCCACGTTCTGCCCCGCGCTCATGTGCCGCAGTTGCGTCTCCTTGAAGTTCGCCGTCACCCACAGGTCTTCCAGAGAAACCAGCGTCAGCAGATTCTGTCCCTGCGCCACGTTCTGGTTAATCTCCACGCTCTTGCGCGTAATGATCCCAGCCACCGGAGCCACAATCTTCGTATAGCTCAGATTCAGCTTGGCCTGGTCCAGTTGCGCCTGAGCCTGCGCCACCTGGGCCAGCGCCTGCTTGGCGCGTGCGCTCTGCGCGGCCACCTGCTGCGGCCCGGTCTCGGCATACTTCAGTTGCGCCCGCGCCTGCGCCTCACGCTCGTGCGCAACCCGTATGCCATCGGCCGCCGCCTGCTCGGTCGCATGCGCATCGGCCACCCCAGCCTTGGCCGCTTCCGCCGCCGCCACTGCCGCGTCCCACTGCTGCTTGCTGATCACATCCTTCGCAACCAACGGCCTGTAGCGCTCCAGATCAGCCTGTGCTTTGGTGTTATTGGCCTCGGCCTGCGCTACGCGCGCCTTCGCCGCCTCCAGTTGCTTTTCCGCCTGCGACACTCCGGCCTGCGTCCCGCTCACGTCCGCGCCTGCCGAACGCAGGTTGCTCCCCGTGCTCGCCGTCGAAATCGGCACGGCTACATTCGCCGCGGCTGCATTCGCCTCCGCGCTGGCCAGCGCCGCCTCGGCATTCTCAACCGCAACCTGGTAGTCCCTCGGGTCAAGCTCCGCAATTGTATCCCCGGCCTTCACCTTCTGGTTTTCTTCCACGTCCACCTTGATCACCTGGCCGCCAATCCGCGAGCTCACCTGGATCAAGTGCCCGTTCACCTGCGCGTCGTCCGTGTCTTCGCTATAGGTCGAGCGCCACCAGATGCCCACGGCAACCAGCACAAGCACCACCACCACGGCTATCAGAATGCCCCTGCGCCGCGGACGCGGCTGCACTATCTCCGTCTCTGCAATCGCTTCGCTCGGGGCCGGTGTTGGATTCGAATCCGCCACGTTTACTTCCCTCCAAAATAATTCTTGTAGTGCGCGCCGGCGCCCAGCGCCCGCGCAAGGCTCAGCTTCGCCATGTTATGCCGGTAAAGGCTCGTCACATACTGGTCGTTCGCCTGCGCTACCGACTGCTGCGCCTGGCTCACTCCCAGGTTGTCGCTTACGCCGCTCGCGTAACGCTCCTGCGCCTCTTTCAACTCCTCGCCGGCCAGCGCCACGCTCGATTGCGCCACTTCCACCTGCTTCTCCGACGACTCAATATCCAGCAGCGCATCCCGAACATCCGCATCCACCTGCGCGCTCTTGTCGCTCGCCTGCGCACGCGCCGTGTCCAGTTGCGCCTGCGCCGTCTCCGCCTCGCCCCGGAATGCAAACTCCTTGAACAGCGGAACGCTGATCGTTCCCGTCGCGTCCCCGGTTCCATGCGAGTGGGACACATTCACGCCGATATCCCCATAGTCGCCATTGAACGTAAACGTCGGATACCGCTCCGCCGTTGCTGCTTTTCTCTGCTGCTCGGCCGCCTGCGTCTGCTCAATCAGCGCCGCCAGGTCTTTCCGATTACCATGTGCCTCGCGAATCGCCGCATCCACGTCGATCTTGTCGAACGCCACATACGGAACCTTGTCGCTCAACGTAAACTTCTGCTCCAGCGGCAGCCCGATCGTCCGCGCCAGCGCCAGCTTGTCCTTTTCCAGCGAGTTCTGCGCCACAATCAATCTCTGCTGCAGCGTCTGGTAGTCCACCTTCGCCCGCAGCTCGTCAAGCAGCGGCGCCGTCCCCGCATCGTGATTGGCAACCGCCTGGTCCAGCGAAACCTTTGCCGTCGCAACCTGCTGCTCCACGCTGCTCACTTCCGTCTCATCGGCCACCGCCAGCAGGTACGCATTCCCCACCGTCAGCACCACCATTTCCCGCGCGTCCTCGGCCGACAACTGCGCCGAAGCAAAATTGTGCTTCGCCGCCATGTAATTCCGAAGCGACGCCACATCTACCAGCGACCAGCTCAGCGACGCCCGCAAATCCGTATACCCAAACGGCCCGATAATCTTCGGAAATCCCGCTATCCGCAACCCCTGCGCCGGAAGGTCTAGCTGCGTCAGCGTCTCCTGCGCTTTAAAGTTCACTTCCGGCAGCAGCGCCTGCAACTCGCTCAGCCGCTCCCCGCGCGCCGCCTGCGTCTGCGTCCCGCTCAAAATCACGCCCAGGTTCGTCTTCAGGCCCCGCTCAATCGCATCGTCCAGCGACAGCCCAATCGTGTCCTCTGTCGCCTCGCCCGTGGCCACGCTGCCCTCAAAACTGGCTGCTGTTGGCGCTGTCTGCGAGGGAACCTGCGGCGTCTGCGCCCGCACTCCAGCCGCTGCCAGAATCGCAAGGCTCAACAGCCCCGTGCAACCGCAGGGCCCTTTCGCTTTTTTCAGCAAAGATTTAGATGAAATCAAGGGTCGTCAACTCACCGCAAAATGCGTATGCAGAAAAAATGAACCTGCCCAGAATTTGCAGAAATAGATTCCGCCCATAATAGATGCGCGCAACCGGCAGCAGGGTTCTATTTTGGATTGTACCGAACCAGACGCAACCCCGCCCCCAACGTGAAATCCCGCCAGGGTGGAACTATCGTTCCTGAAACCCGGAACTCGAGGAAGTCCAATGAAGGGCTTTTCTGATCCCTGATCCCTGATCCCTGCCCTCCGGTCCTAGCTCTTCCCCGCCTCAAGCACCTGCGACCCCAGCGAACAAAGCCCCTGCCGGAACACCGCGCGCACCAATTCCACGTTCCAGCCCGCCGCCTTCATTCCGCCATGCTCCACCAGCAACCCGGCCGTCTCGGCCGCCGTAAACCCCGCCACCGCCCGCAGCACAAACACCGTCCGCACATTGGCCGCCAACTCTTCCAGCCACGTCCGCACGCGGTCCCGGCCAGGCCCCTCAATCGCAAGTTCCAGTTCGTCCAGCGAAACGCCGGCTGCCTTCAGGTCGTCGTCGTCGATGCAGCCTCCGCAAGGCTCCAGCCCTTCCGGCGCAGCCAGGCAGCCCGGCGCCCGCTTTTCCAGCATTCCCAGCGCCGCCCTTGCCAGTGCTCTCCGGCTGTTCTTGCGCGTCTGGATTACATCGGAACACGCGCCAACCTCCGCCGTGGCCACCGCCGTCTCCACCAGCCGCACGCCGTCCTCGCCCTCGCCCACCAGCATCGACGCCAGGCTGTAAAGTCTCGCCGCAATCACGTCCAGCGTCGTGTCAAGCCCCTCCAGCGCCCGTTCGACCACCGCATCGTTCTTGGCCTGACCGTCCATCAGTCCGTGCACCCGTTTTGAGAAATCCTGAGCCCCAGCCGGCAGTGGCTGCGGAGGAATCAAGCTCCCGCTCAAAGAATTCGATGTTCCAGGCATAAAAAGTCCCCTCTCAGTGGGATTGGATCGAAGTCAACTCTTCCCTTATCCTCAACCCGCAGCACCCAAGCGTCAACTCGAACCCGGCCCTTCACCCGGACTTGGGGTTGCGTACAGGCAACCTGCGCGCAAGCATGAACACGAAAGTTGAAAAAGGCGGCTTGGCAATCCACTTGACTCTTTCCTCACCTCGTCGCAGACGACGAACGGAAGGGAAGATACAGCAGCAGGAATAGGCCCAATGCGACGCCTTCGGTTGCCAAGATGTACCACGGCCATGGTCCCAGAAAATTCAGAAGAGACGCACTTTCAGGTTTGGCGCGCAGATACATGTAGTTTGTCCTGAATAGCCAGTCAAATATGCCCACGATCGCGGCAAAGATATTTCCGGCAAGCAGCGCTCTGCCCACCGATCCGGCCCGTGGCCGCGCCTGCTTCGACCAAACCAGGTACAAAGCGCCGGTCACAACCAGCCCATGCGCGATAAAGAACTGAACGGTCGATAGAGACGGAAACGCCTCCCATAGATCCGGCGTGAGCAGCGCCATCGAAGTTCCAGCAACCGCGTAATAATACGCCACATCGAAAACCACCGGCTTCAGAGTGAACAACGCAATAATCATGATGCACAGCGTCGCATCGCAAAGCTCCAGCGGAAGATTTTCTGGAAACGTAAGCTGGCCATGGAACGCCAGATATCCGTACCACCAGATCACGTCCAAAAGAAGCACGACCGCAAATCCGACCCGCAGACCCTTGAACTCGGGCGAAAGCCTCCGCTGCACTGCGGCAAGAATTGCCGCAAGCAACGGAACCGCACCAAGAATGACGACGTGCGCCGGTACGGTAATGTAGGAGTTGCTTTCCATCGCTTCGTTGAACTTCTTCAGCCGTCAACCGATGCGCCCTCAACTGAAATGCCACAGCCGCTCCGGAGTCTTCGACAATATCCAGCTCTTGTCTTCCGCATTCAGAAATTTCATCTCATCCCGCACCACGCTCAGCGTCCGCGCATACGTCGTCCACTTCTCATGCACCGGCCAATCCGACCCCCACATCAGCCGCTCCGGCCCATACGCCGCATACAGACGCTTCACATACTCCTGCGCATCCAGCCATGGATAAGCCTCCCGCGAAATCGACCACGTGTGCGAAATCTTCACATACACCCGCGGAAACCGCGCCAGCGCAATCAGCTTCTCCAGCTCCACAGGCCGGTCAATCGGGCAATCGGCCATGTGGTCAATCACCACATCAAGCTCCGGACACTGCTCAATCAGCGGCATCAAATCCGGCATCCGCGTAATCGGTGCCAAAATCAGCATCGGCACATGCAATTGCTCCGCGCGCTTCCACAACGGCAGCATCAGCGGCCCTTTGATCCAGTCGCCACTCGCCTCCCCGCCCGGACTCAGCCGCACTCCATGCAATCCCTGCGCCGTCAGTTCCGTCAGCCGGTCCGGCGCAGCCGCATCCATCGGATTCACCCGGCAAACACCCATGAAACGCGGCGCATACTTCTTCATCGAGTCCTCAACATACCGGTTGTCCCACAGATACCCGATGTACTGCACCAGCACCGTCCGCTCCACTGCGTTTGCGCGCATCAGCTCCAGCAGCATCGCCGGCGTGCGATCGGTGTCGGGCGGGTTCTTGGTCCCCGCCGCCCACGGAAAACGCGCGTCGCGCACCCATACATGAACGTGCGGGTCGATAATTCTGTAACTCGGCTTGCTCTCGCCCAGAGCCGCTCCCACAGCCGTCACCGCCATCGCCCCTAGCGCAAATTCCCTCCGATTCAATCCCTGTCGCTTCATAAATAAATCGGCTCCAGCTTCTTCACAATGTAGTCGCCGCAACGCGCAAAGTCGGCCTTCGGGCCCAGCCGCGCCGTATCCAGATCAACGCAAATCCAACCCGTGTAGTTCACGCTCTTCAGCACCCGATGGCAACCGGGAAAATCAACCTCGCCATCGCCCAGGTCGTAAATGCTCGCCAAAAACCGCGCCTGCGGCGAGTCCTTCGCCAGCACCTTCCCATCCGGCTGAACCCAGTCGCTCGTCGGCGTCGTCCAACGCGCATCCTTGTAGTCCAGAAACTTGATCCGATGCTTGTACCGTTCAATCGTTCCCACTACATTGCACCCCGCCAGGTCCAGATGCGCCGTATCCGGCGATAGCCCAAACAGCTTCGGATCGGTCATCGCCATAAATCGGTCCACCTCTTCCTGCGTCTGCACCATCTCGCCCATGTGGTTGTGCAGCCCCGCCGTGAACCCCATCTCCCCGGCCAGCTCACCAATCTGGTTGCAGCGCGCGCACAGCTCCGCAAAAGCCGCCAGCGTATTGGCTCCCGGCTTGTTGCGGTTCGGCGTAAACACCACCAGGTGATTGGCTCCGCAATCGCCCAGAAACTTCATCGCATTCCGCGCGCTCTCCAACACCTGCGTCCGCTGCGCCGGGTCTTCCAGCGCCCCGTTCCAACTCATCGTCGCCACGTGCAAGTTGCGCTTGGAAACCTCCCGCTGCAGCTGCGAAGCCGTCAAACCATACCGCTCCAGAATGTGCGGAAATCCCGTCACCCGCAGCCCGATAAATCCCGTCGCCGCCATCACGTCCAGAATGTCCGTAAACTTCGTCGACGGCCGCGAATTCCAAAGCGCCGCGGAAAGCGCCCAACGAATATTTCGATTCGCCGGCCGGCTCTCTTCCGCCCGCGCCCGCGCCGCTGCCAGCCCCGTCCCAAGCCCCGCCCCAAGCATAGAAACGGAAGCAATAAACTCCCTGCGGTTCATCATCCCTCAACCTCCGCCGGTCGCGCCCAGCGCCTCCCCGGCTACCGAACAATATACCCCTCCGCAGCCGCACCCGTACCCCACGTCCGGGCCGCACCGGCCCGGACGTACCTCCACATCGGCCTCCATGCTTCTAAAAGTGATGCGCGATGTTCGCAATGATCGTGTAATCGGAGAAGAACGCATCGCCGTTGGTAATGTTGTACTGAATCTCCGGCAGACTCGGCGGACGATTCCGATAGAGCGCCCAGGGCCCGTTCACATAAATGCTTTCTCGCTTGTATTCGAACATCAGTCCAGGGTCGAGCGAAACAATGCTGCCCGGCCGCCGGAACCCATCGCTCGAGCCCAGCAGATCGCGCACCGGCACCCCCTCCCCGCGAACCCCCACGCTCAGCGCCAACCCCCTCAGCTTGGGAATGCCCTGCGAAACACCCGCTCGGTAAAGGTACTGATCGGCAACCGACATCACGCCCTGCCCGGGCTGGCTGCGAAACGTCGCCACGCCGTTCGTGTCTTCCGGATTGAATAGATAGTTCGCCTCCGCATAGCCCATCGCAATCCGCCAAAGACGCTTGTGCGCCTGTGTGCCCACATTGAATCCCCACCCCCCGTCGCCGGGCTGCAAAGATTGATCGGCCGTCGCAATAATGGTCTGCCCCTGATACAGGGCAGCGCCCGTCGCATCCTTGAGCCCCGTCGGAATCTTCAGCGATGCGCTCACCGCCACATTGCCCTCATTCTCCGTCGGCTCGCGGAACAGCCACCGCTCAGCGCCAATGCTGATATCGCCAAGGCCGCTCACCTCAAAAATCCCGGTGGGAGGATAAATCTGGTTGCGCGTCCCGTTGTACACAGGCACATCCGCAATCAAGCTCCAGCGGGAAGTCAGAACATATTCAACACCTACATCAAATATGTTCTGGTGATTGCGAACCGCATTCGGCCTTGCGATTTCCGTGCTGCCCTGGAAATATTTGTTTGAATTGAACACGCGATAGCCGATCACAACCGTCAGATTATGACGCCACGTAGACGATACTTCTCCGCCAGCGTCGAGGCTGCCTAACCCCTCGCCCAGCCCGTTGCCCAGCCTGCTTTCCAGCCCGTCAATCACGCGCTGATTGCTATGTGCCGCAACGCATCCCTGCGCCACAGCTCTTCCTCCAACAAGCGTCACTCCGGCAAAAGCCAGCAACGCACACACTCTGCCTGCAGTTTTCATTCCGAGCCTCCAAAGGGGAAACATCATTCAATGTGAGCTAAATCACAACAATTTAGCGATCCGCCAAAGCTACCCGAGAAATCAGCGTTTGTCCTCGCCTAATGGGTGGAGATTTGGCTCCATCCCCCGTACTACCGGATTGTCACGACCATGCGGCCTTCCTGGCTCGTTTTTTCGTCTTTTAACATCCCTTCCATATCCCTCCTGTATGGGTTCCCTATCCGGTCTTTCCCATCGATTCCGGCGCCCATAGCAATTCCAGGGTTGGTATCGCTCGACGGAAGACGACAAGGTTGATGCAACCATCACGGAGCGGCAACCTCCAATGAATTTCGCAACGCCACGCCACTAACCGGAATTGCCCTAAAGATGCCAACCCCGCCCAAACGCGGTAGACTTTTCAACACGGCGCTCGAAAGATTCCCATGGCTCGAACCACACAAAAACAAAAGCTCTTCAACGGACGCGACCACTCCTGGATGCAGTTCAATCGCCGCGTCCTCGAAGAAGCCGAAGATTCCACCAACCCACTCATCGAGCGCGTCAAGTTCCTCGCCATCACCGGCTCCAACCTCGACGAATACGTCGAAGTCCGCCAGGCCGGACTCATGCAGCGCATCGAAGACGGCTACCGCGAGCCCGGCTATGACGGCCTTCGCCCCACAGAATCCCTCGCCGTTCTCACCGCGGAAATCCACTCCTTCGTCAAAGCCCAGTACCAATGCTGGAACCACCAACTGCTCCCCGAACTTGGCCAACAGAAAATCAACCTCCTCGATTGGGAAGAGCTCACCGACGAGGCCCGCGCCTTCGCCAAAAACTACTTCCAGCGCGAGGTCGATCCGCTCCTCACTCCCATTTCCATCGACCCGGCCCACCCCTTTCCCCGCGTCCTCAACAAGGCTCTCTGCATCGCCCTGCTGCTCCGCGCCAAGCGCCGCAGCTCCGGCCCTCAGGTCCTCGGCGTCGTCACCGTGCCTCGCGCTCTGCCCCGCTTCATCCGCCTACCCTCCGAGGAAGGCACATACAACTGCCTGCTCCTCCAGGACCTCATCACGCAGCACCTGGCCGGCATGTACCGCGGTTACGAGGTTCTGGCCCACGCCAGCTTCCGCGTCACCCGCAACTCAAACCTCTACTTCGAAGAAGAAGAAGCGCGCTCCCTGCTTGAAGCCATCCGCGTCGAGCTCCACAACCGCCGCAAGGGAGACGCCGTTCGGCTGGAAATCGAAACCGGAGGAGACCCTGAAATCGTCGAACGCCTCCGCGTCAATTTCCAGCTCGACGAAGACCAGGTCTTCCTCTGCGACGGCCCCGTCAATCTCTCCCGCCTCATGTTCTTCTACCAGGACGTCAACCGGCCCGACCTCAAGTTCCAACCCTTCACCCCCAGGCCCCTCACACTCAGCCGCAAGTCCGCCAACATCTTCGACGAGCTCCGCCTCCACGACATCCTGCTCCACCACCCCTACGACGCCTACGATCCTGTCGTCGACTTCATCGAGCACGGCGCACAGGACCCCGCCGTCGTCACCATGAAGCAAACCCTCTACCGCACCAGCAACGACTCGCCCGTCTTCGCCGCACTCACTGAGGCTGCGTCCACCAAGGAAGCCACCCTCGTCGTCGAGCTCATGGCCCGCTTCGACGAGGCCTCCAACATCCGCTGGGCGCGCAGCATGGAAGACGCCGGTGTCCAGGTCTTTCACGGCATCGTCGGACTCAAAACCCACTGCAAGCTCGCCCTGCTCGTCCGCCGCGACGACGACGGTGTCACCCGCCGCTATTGCCACCTCGGCACCGGCAACTACAACCCCGTCACCGCACGCTTCTACACAGACCTCAGCCTGCTCACCTGCGACCCGCAGATCACCGAGCGCATCCACATGGTCTTCAACTACCTCACCGCCCACTCCCAGATCGACGACTACAGCCCGTTGCTCGTCGCCCCGCTCACCATGGCCGAGAGCTTCCTCCGCCTCATCCGCCGCGAGCAGGAGCACGCCCAGGCCGGCCGCCCCGCGCGCATCGTCGCCAAAATGAACGCCCTGCTCGAGCCCTCCGTCATTGAGGCGCTCTATCAGGCCTCGCAGGCCGGCGTCCAAATCGACCTCATCGTCCGCGGCCTCTCCATCCTCCGCCCCGGCGTCAAGGGCCTGTCTGAAAACATCCGCGTCCGCTCCATCGTCGGCCGTTTCCTCGAGCACTCCCGCATCTTCCACTTCGCCAACGGCGGCAGCGACGAAATCTATCTCGGCTCCGCAGACTGGATGCCCCGCAATCTCTTCGAGCGATGCGAAGTCGCCTTCCCAGTCCGCGACCTCGCCGCCCGCGCACGCATCCTCGACGAAATCCTTCCCGCCTGCCTCGCAGACACCGTCAAGGCCCGCCTCCAGCAGCCCGACGGAGTCTACATCCGCGCCACCAAGCTCCTCAAAGACGCCCCGCCCTTCTCCTGCCAGAACTTCCTCATGAATCTCGCCGAAGGCAAAGCCGACCTCGCAGCCATCCCCACCCCCCAGCCAGCCAAGCTTGAGCCCGCGCGCCCCGCGCCAAAAGCCCCCGCGCGCGCCGCGGCTAAAAATCGCAAACTCAAAAAAGCCACCGCCGCCGACTGAACCCATTCACGACATCCTTCGAATCGTCGGCGCAATAAAAAGTTGGCGCCCTGCAAGCGGGCGTCCAATCCGCGCCGCCACCTCCAACGCGTTCCGATTCCTGTTTCTTTTTGCGCTCCACTTGGTGTATGGTTGCCGCGGGCCAAAGTTCCCCCTTTCCCACTCACTGTGTCTGGTCCCCCAACCACTCAACCACAACGCAAGCTCATGGAGGTTTGAGACATGTCATTTCCCAAAATTCTGCTCGGCGCAGCTCTCGCTGCGCTGTCTACACTGCCACTCATGGCGCAACAACCAGCCCCAACCGGCTACCACAACATTCAGTGCATAAAGATAAACCCCGGCCAGGGGGCCGCATCTCACGAATGGATCACCGGCACCGACCACAAGGTAATGCAGGCGCTGGTGGATTCCGGCGTGTATGCACAAGGGATCACACTGCAAACCGTCATGCCGGCGGGAACGGATGCGGAGTGCGACTATGTGTTTGTCTCCTTCTACAAGGGCCTGCCGCATTCACCGATAACCAGGGAAGAGCTGAACGCGATTCTGCGCAAAGCGGACATCCCGATTACAGCAGAGGCGATCCGCGAGAAGCATGCGCAATTGGCCAAGCTGGTGTACAACAACATCACCCAGTACCACGCGCTGGTCGGCGGCGCAAAGAAAGGCGATTACCTGGTCTTCAACTCGATTCGTCCTGAGAATGGAAATGTGAACGCCTGCGTCGACGCCGAGAAAAAGATGTGGCAGCCTGTCGCCGAAGAACTGGTCAAGGCCGGAAAAACTTCCGGCTGGGCAGTCAATACGCAGGTCTTCCCCTGGGGCACAAAGGACGGCCCCGCAGTGAGCACCGTAGACATCTATCCGAGTTATGATGCCTTCATAAGCCAGGGCCCCAGCGTTGTCGAGGCTTGGAAGAAAGCGCATCCGGACTCGGACATCGGCACCGGCATCGCGCCGATGAGCAAGATGTGCCCGATTGAACACAATGTTCTGTACGAGGTTGTGGGCTCAACAACTCCGGCCAAGTAATCCTTCGCCAAACAAGATGTAACTATTCGTAGGAATCAAAACAGCCCGGGCCGTAATCCCTGCCGCCTTTGCGGATCGCGAATTGCAGGTCCGGGCGTTACTTTTGCTCCCAACCGCAGTGCGTCGTCCTTGACGTGGACTGCTCCCTTCTCATACCCGCGTTTCACACACCGCCGTAAAAAGTCCCGCTCCGCCAGTTCCCCAATCCAACGGCAGGGTGATCGCATGAAGAGAAGGCGAAAGTAGAAAGAGCATGAGGGCGCCTTGCGATTATCCCAGTCCGAGTAGATGGGCGCGGTAGTTGTCGCT
>DATKWA010000156.1:0-48055 GCA_035529815.1 Occallatibacter sp.
ATGCCCTGCGACAACGGCGCGACAATCGGCGGCACCACTTTCAACAGCTCAACCCAGCAGTGGCAATCCTCCACCACCTCCCCTGGTATCATCTCCCCAAACTGCGCCGCGCTCAACGCAGGCGACCAGGTCGGCACACTCGTCTCCTCCGGCACCACCCCCGCCTACAACGGCGCAGCCGGGTTCGACCTCGCCACCGGCCTCGGATCGCTCAACGTCGCCAACGTCGTCAACGCCTGGGTCTCTACCGCCGGCCCCAACACCGCCACGTTGACCCTGAATGCCACACCAACAACCATCACCATCAATCAGGCCGTCACCGTCACAGCCTCTGTCACCGGTAATTTTGGAACCGCGACCGGAACCGTCACCGTTACAGGGGACGGATACTCCTCGGGAATCGTCGATCTCTCCTCCGGAAGCGCCACCATCAACATTCCAGCAAACAGCCTCGCCGCCGGTGCTGACACCCTCACCGCCTACTACAGCGGCGACTCCAATTACGCTCGAACCAGCAACGCCGTCAACGTCACCGTCGACGTCATGACCCCTGCCGTCACCGTAACGATTCCAGCATGCAGTTCGACGCCCTGCAGCGCCAACTTCGCCAATGCTCTCAGCGTGTCGGTTACCGTCGCCGGCCCCACTGGCTCAGTCGCCATCCCCTCCGGAACCGTCTCTCTCTCCGGCGGCAGCTACAACTCACCAGCCATTGCCCTCTCAGCCGGAAGCGCCACCATCCCAATCCCAGCCAACAGGCTCGCCGGGGGCAGCTACCCACTGACTGTAACCTACAGCGGCGACTCCAACTACGCCGGCAACACCGGAACGACCACAGTCAACATCGTCACCACTCCCCCCGTGCCTCCAACCATCGCCATAACCCCGGCAACGACCACCGTAAACTCCGGCCAGCCCCTGGCCGTAACGGCCACCTTGACCGGCTCTGGCCCCACACCCACCGGCACAGCCACGCTCAAAGCCGGCAGCTACACCTCACCGGCCACGGCACTCACCGGCGGCGTTGCCACTTTCACCATCCCCGCCAACAGTCTCCCCGCCGGAACAGCCACGCTCACCCTCACCTATAGCGGCGACGTCTACTACGCTTCAGGCACGCAAACCAAAACCGTCACCGTAACCCAGTCCGCCTACACTCTCGCAGCCACCACGCCGGCGGCCATCGCGCACGGCTCCACCGCCACCTCCACCGTAACCGTCGCTTCCACCACCGCATATTCCGGCACCGTCACCCTCACCTGCACCGCCACCAACAGTCCATCCGGCGCAGCGTACATTCCGGTCTGCACCCCAGGCTCTACAGTGACATTAGGAAACGGCACGACGACCGGGACCGCAACCCTCACCATCTCCACAACCGCCACCACCGCCATGCTCCACACCACGCCGGAAACCAGGCCCGGAAGCAAAGGCTGGCTCGGCGCAGGCGGCGGTTTTGTCCTCGCGTTCCTTGTCTTCCTGGGAATCCCAGCCCGCAGCCGTAGCTGGCGCGCCATGCTCGGCGTCCTCGTCCTCATGGTTGCGCTCGGCAGCCTCTCAGCCTGCGGCGGAGGAGGTGGCTCATCCTCATCCGGCACCTCCATCGCAGGAACAACCCCCGGAACCTACACCTTCACCGTCTCCGGCAAAGGCAGCGACCCATCCAGCGCCACAGCCACCGCCACATTCACCCTCACCGTAAACTAGGTCGCCCTCAAACGCAGAGGCCCATCCGCCAGGATGGGCCTTTCTGTTCCCTGACACCTGATCCCTTCCCGCTGTCTCAATTACACTTCAAAGCAATGCCGCGTCCCGACCCATTCGAGCCCCAGCTCGGCCTGTCCTTCGACGAACCCAGCCCCTCCCGCCGCGTCTGGCCAGTCCGCACCCTCGTCAGCCACGTCCGCGAACGCATCGAGCACGAGTACGGCGACGTCTGGGTCGAAGGCGAAATCTCCAACTACCGTCCCGCTCCCTCTGGCCACGTCTACTTCACCCTCAAAGACGCCGACGCCCAGCTCCCCATCGTCCTCTTCCGCCGCCAGGCCATGCTTCTCCGCTTCCGCCCCGGGGACGGCCTACACGTCCTAGTCCGCGGCCGCCTCAGCGTCTACGAGCAGCGCGGCCAAATGCAGCTCGTCGCAGAAACCATGGAACCCGTCGGCGCAGGCTCTCTCCAGCTCGCCTTCGAGCAGCTCAAGGAGCGCCTCAAAGCCGAAGGCCTCTTCGACGCCGACCGCAAGCGCCCACTCCCCGCCTTCCCCCGCACCGTCGCCATCGTCACCTCGCCCACCGGCGCCGTCATCCGCGACTTCCTCTCCGTCGTCGCCCGCCGCCACTCCGGCCTCAGCGTCCTGCTCTATCCCGTCTCCGTCCAGGGCGAGTCAGCCCCCGCGGAAATCGACTCCGCCATCGACGAACTCAACGTCGCAAATCTCGCCCAGCCCGGCCTCATCGACCTCATCGTCCTCGCCCGCGGCGGAGGCTCGCTCGAAGACCTCGCCGCCTTCAACTCCGAGCGTGTCGCCCGCGCCATCGCCGCAAGCCATCTCCCCATCGTCTCCGCCATCGGCCACGAAACCGACTTCACCATCGCCGACTTCGCCGCCGACCTCCGCGCCCCCACTCCCTCCGCCGCCGCCGAGCTCATCACCGCCGCCCAGCACAACATCGCCGAGCACCTCGCCACCCAATCCCACCGCCTCGAGCGCGCCACCCGCTTCCAGCTCCTCCAGGCCCGCCAGCGCCTCAGCCGCTTACCCATCAGCCGCTCCGAAACCCGCGTCGCCGCGCTCCTGCACCGCCACGCCCAGCGCGTAGACGACCTAACCTTCCGCCTCGAATCTGCCCTCACCACCCAACTCCGCCACCACCAAAATCAAGTCGCCGACCTCGCCGCAGCCGTCCTCCGCCACGATCCCCGCCAATCCCTCGCCGCAGCCCGCCAGCAGCTCCAGGCCCTCACCACCCGCATCGACCGCGCCCTAACCCGCACCCTCCAGCGCGCCCACGTCCACACCAGCTCCCTCGACGCCCGCCTAAACTCGCTCTCCCCCCTCGCCGTCCTCGACCGCGGCTACGCCCTCGTCCATAATGCCAATGGCGCCCTGATCCGCTCCACAACCCAACTCACCAGGGACGACCACCTAACCACCCGCCTCGCCGACGGCTCCTTCCAAAGCCGCGTTGAATCCACCACCCCCACCAAACCAGCCCTCCCAACTAAAATAGAGACGACCAAGACAAAGAAATCGAGACCATGACCGCACCCACCCGCAAACTCTTCGGCACCGACGGTATCCGCGCCATCGCCGGCCAATACCCTCTCGACCCCACCACCGTCTTCGCCGTCGGCCTCGCCCTCGCCCACTCCCTGCGCAAAACGGTCTCCGAACCCAAAGTCATCCTCGGCCGCGACACCCGCGAGTCCAGCCCCTGGATCGCCGCAACCCTCGCCGCCGCCCTCACCCAGGCAGGCGCCAGCGTCGAGTCCGCCGGCATCGTTCCCACCCCCGCCGTCGCCTTCCTCGCCCGCACCCACGGCTTCCACGCCGGCGTCGTCATCTCCGCCTCCCACAATCCCTGGCAAGACAACGGCATCAAGCTCTTCGGCGCAGACGGCTTCAAGCTCGCCGACGCCGTCGAACTCGCCATGGAAGACGAAATCCTCCATCACGCCTCCCAAATCACCCCGCCCGATCCCGCCACCCTGCCACCCGTTGACGACAACCCCGCCTACCAGGCCGACTACATCCAGTTCCTCATCGAAACCGTCCCCGGCCTCTCGCTCGCTGGCCTCAAGATCGTCGCCGACTGCGCCAACGGAGCCTCCGCCCCCATCGCCCCCGAGCTCTTCCGCCACCTCGGCGCTGACGCTGCAACACTCCTCAACATCGTCCCCGACGGCCGCAACATCAACTTGGACTGCGGCGCACTTCATCCGGCAACTGTCGCGTCCGAAACGCAAAAGCGCGGAGCGCAAATCGGCCTCACCTTCGACGGCGACGCCGACCGCTGCATGCTCTCCGGCGCAAGCAACAACGTCATCAACGGCGACGCCATCCTCCTCGTCGTCGCCCGCGACCTCAAAGCCCGCAACCTCCTCACCGGAAACGTAGTCGTCGCCACCACCATGTCCAACATGGGCCTTGAAGCCGCTCTCAAGCGCAGTGGCATCCGCATGCTCCGCGCCCCCGTCGGCGACCGCTACGTCCTCGAAGAAATGCTCAAGCAAAACGCAGCCCTCGGCGGCGAGCAATCCGGCCACATCCTCCTCCCCCATCTCGCCACCACCGGCGACGGACTCCTCACCGCCCTCGTCGTCCTCGACCTCATCGCCCGCTCCGGCCAATCCATTGACCAGCTCACCGCCGACCTGAAAGTCTTCCCCCAGGTCATTGTCAACATCAAGGTCCGCGAAAAGCGCCCCCTCGAATCCATCCCCGCCGTAGCCGCCGCCATCCGCGCCGCCGAAGAAGAACTCAAAGACACCGGCCGCGTCGTCATCCGCTACAGCGGCACCGAAGCCCTCGCCCGCGTCATGATCGAAGCCGAATCCGAACCCCAAATGCACCACCACGCCAACGCAATCGCCGCCGCCATCCGCGCCGAACTAGGCGTCTAACCATCCACCAGCAGGCATACCGATGAATGAACTCGGCAAAGCCCTCCTCGCCCTCGGCCTCCTCATCGCCCTCATCGGCGCTCTGCTCCTCGCCGCCGCCCGCTTCGGTCTCCCGCTAGGCCGCCTCCCCGGCGACATCGCCTACAAAGGCAAAAACGTCTCTGTCTACTTCCCCCTCGGCACATCCATCCTCATCAGCATCGTCCTCTCCGCCATCCTCTACCTGATCTCCCGCTTCCACCGTTGAAGCATGCCCGGCAGAAAAGCCAGGAGCTAAAAGCTAACAGCTAAAAGCTGCTTTTTAGTACCATCGATACATGCCCCAGTTCCCCACCGGCCAAACCCTCCTCATCGACGCCGACGACACCCTCTGGGAAAACAACATCTACTTCGAGCGCGCCATCGCCTCGTTCATCAGCTATCTCAACCACCACCAGTACACCCCCGCCGAAGTCCGCCAGACCCTCAACGGCGTCGAGCGCGAATCCATCCTCGCCCATGGCTACGGCCTCTCCAGCTTCACCCATTCGCTCGTCACCTGCTTTGAGCGACTCAGCCCCCACCCCATCACCGAAGAAAAAACCGCGCGCATCCGCAGCTTCGCCCGCTCCATCGCCGAGCAGGAAATCGAGCTTCTCCCCAGCGTCGCCGAAACCCTCACCCACCTCGCCTCCCGCCACCGCCTCATCCTCATGACCAAAGGCAACCACGCCGAGCAGGCAGACAAACTATCCCGCTCCGGCCTCGCCCCCCACTTCGCCGCTGTCGAAATCGTCGCCGAAAAAGACCCGCCAGCCTACCGCCACGTCATCGCCCGCCACCAGCTCGCGCCCCACACCAGTTGGATGATCGGCAACAGCCCCAAAAGCGACATCAACCCCGCCCTCGCCGCCGGGCTCCACGCCGCATTCCTCTTCCACAAAGACACGTGGGTCCTCGAACACGCCACCGTCGATCCCCCACCCCCCGGCCAGCACCTCATCGAACTCGACGCCTTCGCCAAACTCTCCACCATCTTCTAAGTGCCCTGTCTTGCCGCGCCAGCGGCCTCCGCCGCACTGCCAGCTAGCCCGCCTATGAGAAACTAGAAGAGCCGAAGTTCTCCGGGCGCATCCGGGTGCCCCATGTCTCGTTTTTTGTGACATGGGCAAGCAATCCAGGCGCCATCAACCAGAACCACCCCAGCTTCAACCGGCCGGCCCGGCCCACGCCTTCGTGTGGCCCGCCCGCGGCCCATAGGAACCAGAACACAATGCTCAGTGTCAGCAACGTCTCCATGCGCTACGGCGCCAAAATCCTCTTTGAAGAAGTCAGTGTCAGCTTCGTCTCTGGCCGCCGCTACGGCCTCACCGGCCCCAACGGCTCTGGCAAGTCCACCTTCATGAAGGTCCTCACCGGCGAGCTCGATCCGCAAAAGGGCAACGTCGTCCGCCCAAGGAAGTTTGGCGTTTTGCGTCAAGATCAGTTCGCCTTCGACGCCTACCGCGTCATCGACACCGTAATCATGGGCAACAAGCCCCTCTGGGCCGCCCTTGAAGAGCGCGACCGCATCTACGAGAAGCCCGAGCTCACCGACGCCGACGGCATGCGCCTCGGCGAGCTCGAAGGCGTCATCGGCGATGAAGACGGCTACACCGCCGAAGCTGACGCCGCTGTCCTGCTCGACGGACTCGACATCCGCGAAGAAATCCACGAGCGCAAAATGGGCGAGCTACAGGGCGGCCAGAAAGTCCGCGTTCTCCTCGCCCAGGCCCTCTTCGGCAAGCCGGAAGCTCTGCTCCTCGACGAGCCCACCAACTACCTCGATCTCGAATCCATCCACTGGCTCCAGGATTTCCTCCAGAACTACAACGGCACCCTCATCTGCATCTCCCACGACCGCCACTTCCTCAACTCCGTCACCACCCACACCGCCGACATCGATTACCAAACCATCATCGTCTACACCGGCGGATACGACGACATGGTCATGGCCAAAACCCAGATCCGTTCCACGCTCGAGTCGCAAAACGCGCAGCGCGAAAAGAAGATCTCCCAGCTCAACGACTTCATCGCCCGCTTCGCCGCCGGAACCCGCTCCTCCCAGGTCACCAGCCGCCGCAAGGAAGTTGAGCGCCTCCAGACCAACGAGCTTGCCCGCTCCAACATCCAGCGCCCCTACATCCGCTTCGACCAGGTCCGCCCCAGCGGAAAGCACATCCTCGAGTTCAAGCACCTCACCAAGCTCTATGACGGCCAAAAGGTCATCGACGGCTTCACCGGAGCCGTCCTCCGCGGCGAAAGAATCTGCCTCATGGGCCGCAACGGCGCAGGCAAAACCACGCTCCTCAAGAGCCTGCTCCACGACTACCCCGGCCTCGCCGACAAGGAATTCACCCTCGACTCAGGCTCAGTCTTCTGGGGCCACGAAGCCCACATCGGCTACTTCCCGCAAGATGTTGGCAGCACAATCGAACACGGCCTCACCGTCGCCGAGTGGCTCCATCGCTGGAACCCCGCCGCCCACGTCGAAGAAATCCGCGGCATCCTCGGCCAAATGCTCTTCAGCGGCGAAGAAGGCGAGAAGCAAACCAAAGCCCTCTCCGGCGGTGAGCAGGCGCGCCTCATCTTCTGCAAGCTCATCCTCACCAAGCCCAACATCTTAATCTTCGACGAGCCCACCAACCACCTTGACCTCGAAGCCATCAACGCCCTCAACATCGCCCTCCAGCGCTACGAAGGCACAGTCCTGCTCGTCACCCACGACCACGATCTCATCGACGAAGTAGCAACCCGCCTCTGGAACTTCAAAGAGGACGGCATTGAAGACTTCCAGGGCCCCTACTCCGAATGGAAGGGCAAACACAACTAGGCTCACGCTCGATCTCGAGCGCGTGCCTCCCCGTTCTCTCCTACCAGCGAAAATTCGGCGTAGCGCAAGGCGCGACAAAAACGTATTCACGGCCTATCGAGAATCAAAAGGCTGCTTCATACTCATCCTGGACCGCATACGCTTTTCCGCATCCGCGCTCCAGTACTTGCAGTCGAGCCGGATGAAAACCGACGTGTACGGAATCGTCATGTTGGTCTTCAGCACCAGAACATGAAACTGGCTCCCGATCCCGCCAACATCGGCAATCAGCTTGTCGTGGAGCACCGATTCGACGGTATATCCGCGAAGGACTTTCGCGATCTGCGCCCGATAGGCCGAAGCCCCCGGTGCATCCTCATCCGGCACAAATTGAAGTTCAGAATCCATATAAATATCGGGCCGAACATGGATGGAACTGTTGATCATTCCCAAAACCGATTGGACAACATCAATTTGGCCGGCATTCGTCTCGATCGTCTCAACCCCGGGAGTGCTCTGCAACGGATAAGCCGAATCCACAATCAGAATCCAGTTGCGATGGCCAAGCAGCGGCATCGTTGCCGCCACCTTCGCCTTCCAATCTGGCTGCCCATTCAGCGGCGCCCCATACACGGCCACTGTTGTCAGCAACACAATCAGTGAAACAAATCCTCTGCGCATCAATCGACGACCCTCCGTTGAGATCGGGAGAAGTATAACGCCGCGCGGCCATCGGCTCACTCCCCGTTTGTCCTTACTGAATGCGCTCAAAGCGAAAACCCGCCTCCCGCAGCGCGTGGCTGATCGCAGTAATGTGAGCCGCCCCACGCGTCTCGATCGTCACATCAATCACAGTTTCTCCCAGGCTCACGCCGTAGTAAGCGCGGTTGTGTAGCGTTTCCACAATATTGGCGCGCTCACGGGCCAGTATCTCCGTCAGTTGGTGTAACGCGCCCGGCCGATCCTGCAGATACACTCGAATCCGCAGCAGCCTTCCATCCTTCACCAGGCCCCGCTCAATAATCTTTGCCAGCAGCGTCACGTCAATGTTGCCCCCGCACACCAGCACCGCCGTCCGGCGAGGCCGAAGATCTATTTTCGACTGCACAACCGCAGCAAGAGCGGCAGCGCCCGCCCCCTCCGCCAATGTCTTCTCCTGTTCCAGCAGCAAAAGAATAGCGCTCGCAATCTCCTCATCGTCCACGGAAACAATCTCGTCCACGTAACGCGTCACCAGCGGCAAAGTCAGGTCGCCCGCGCGCCGAACCGCAATCCCATCGGCAATCGTCGCTTCAGAGGCAATCGTTACGGGAGCCCCAGCCTCGCGTGCGCGCAGCATCGAGGGCAGCTTCTCAGGCTCCACTCCCACCACGCGAATCTTCGGATTCATCTCTTTCAGCGCGCATGCAACGCCGCCAATCAGCCCGCCGCCGCCAATCGGCACCACCACAGCCTCAATCCCCGGCACCTGTTCCAGCAACTCAAGACCGATCGTTCCCTGCCCCGAAATCACCTCCACATCATCAAACGGATGGATGAACGTTCGGCCCTCTTCCGCCTGGCGTCGCAGCGCCTCGTCGCACGCCTCGTCGTAACTGTTCCCATACAAAATCACCTCGGCCCCAAACGACCGCGTCGCCGCCACCTTCACCAGCGGCGTCGCCAGCGGCATCACAATCTGTGCGCGAATCCCAAGCGCCGCCGCGTGAAAAGCAACCCCTTGCGCGTGGTTGCCCGCACTCGCCGCAATCACCCCGCGCTTGCGCTCTGCCTCGCTCAGTGTCAGCAGCTTGTTCAACGCGCCGCGCTCTTTAAACGAACCCGTTCGTTGCAGATTTTCAAGCTTCAAATGCAGCGGCAAGCCCGTCAGTTCAGACAGATAGTGCGATAACTGACAAGGCGAAGCAGGAATCGCATCGCCAATGCGCGCGCGTGCAGCCTCAATGCTGGCTAATGTGACAGATTTCAAGTGGTCCTCTCCTTCATAAATCTGCTGTGCGCAATCGGCGGCGGTGGGTCAGCAAGAGCAGGTAAGCAAGATCAGGTCAGCAACATCAGGCCTGAAACAAAAAACCACCAGCCGCGTCTGCGGGTGGTGGCCTGGGTGCTGCTCAACGACAAAACTCTTTTTGTCAGGCTTCTCTTCCCGCGCGCGTGTTGGACCCACTAATTCGAATCGCGGAAATAGAGGATGCGCCCATCAGGGCGACGAAAACGCTCGCGTTGGAGTCAGACAATTGCATTGCGTTAATCAAAGTAAACCAGAGCCGCGCAAACAGGTCAAGCAAGACCGGGCAACAACAGACCATTATCCGCTGCCGCACAGCCCCCAGCCGAAGAGAAACGCAAACCGAACTAACGAGACATTTGCTTTTCGGAACGGTAGGCCACAGATTCCCCCTCCCGCAATGTCCTGGATTTTCGGTGCGGTAGGCCGGGGATTTATCCCCGGCAATAAACGTCCTCCTGCGGACAGGGGTTTTAACCCCTGAGGTATGCTCTTCGTTCGCAGCCGAAATCACTGAATATCAAACCGCGCCGGCATGGGATCCAGCCGATCCAAGAACCGCGTATGCACAAATCCCCAATCCAAAAGCCCACGCTTCCCCGGATTGGCCGCAATATACCCGAGCTGCCCCCGAAAATCCTCACCATCGCGAACCCGATGCTCGTGGAACCCCGCCTGCCAAACCTCCCCGGCAAATTGCGTCCGCACCTCATGAGAAAACCCGCCCTTGATGCATTGCGCGCAACGCTCAATTGTCTGTGTCGCCGACGGAGTCAACAGCACGTGCAAATGTTCCGGCATCACAACAAAGCCATGCAACTGATACCGCCCCTGATCCCGATAGTGAAATAACGTCTTCACCAGCAACTCCGCATTCGCCGTCCGAACGAATAGAGCACGCCTTTGGTAAGCCGCTGTCGTCAGCGCATAGGTTTCCATAAAAGGTTTAAGAAAGCATACCTCCACGACCAAACAGAATGCTGAATCACAAATGCGGGAGCATACACGGATCGGTAGGCTGGGGATTCATCCCCGGCAACATGACGTCACTACCTAACCGGGGTTTTAACCACTGCGGTATGCTTCTCCTTCACGTCCCGCCTAACCGCAATTCAACAGGCGAAAAATGGGCTATGCCTGCTCGTCGAGTTGCTTAAGGGTTATGCCATCTTCAGTTTTCCAAGCTACTAGTCCGTTTGCGCTGCCACCGTGTATGACGGCTGCTGCCGCCGATGGACTGGAAAACTCTACGTCCTTAGTAAAAACATAATATCCACCCTTTTCAAGGAGAGTCCCGTCGGTAATGAACTGCTTTCGTTGGGCCAACACAGTGGGATAGCTCTCAGCGGCAGGGCGCTCCTTCAATACAGCGGTCGATCCATGGAATACAACGAATCCACCGGCGGTGCGCTGCCCCCTTGCCACTGCGCCCTTCATGCGGCAGAAGAGCACTCCACCCGGCTGAGGCTTCGCGGCTGGCTGGGCGATCGGAGTCAGAATATCTGAGCCGAGGACTGGCAGAAGCTGCCGAATGCGTCCAAAAAACACCTCCATGTCTGCACGGTCTGACTCGGGGAGTTTAGAACCACCAGACTGATTCTGATCAAGGGAGAATCGATTGATTCCGGCCGCTTCCTTGAGAATCAGAGACTCAAGGTACCTCACATGAGCCTTGGTCAAATTCTCGTCCTTGCTGGTAAACACAATGGCCGACACCCAAAACTCCTTTGTCTTATGCTGTTTGAGACGCTCGCGGATCACCTCCGCCTCACCGACGTAAGCGTGCGGTGCGCCGGTTTTAGGATCGCTGCCAATCAGTATGTAGACCCCCGCCTTGTCGAGTTCCTCGCGAGCAAGAAGCTCGTCGAGTTCGGTGCGAGGCGCGGCAACGGCCTTTCCGCTCCAGTTGGAAATCTCAGCCGTGCGTAAACTTTTTGCGTCTCCACGTGGAAGGAAAAGTGTGATTGTCGCCGACGTCATAAGCGCTCCGCACGGATCATAACATCCCCCTCAAAATACGGGGCCCGGGAACCCAGGTCGGATCGGGTACCCATCGAAGTCCGGGGCGAAGATTCCGCCTCCGTCCATCATCCTCCAGCCCCGCCCTCCCGCAGACAATTACCCCCAACCGGCGCATACTACCTCAGTGAGCCCTCAATCAGAGCCCATCCGAGCCTCAAAAAAGCCAGGACCCCCCACCCCCCCTCCCCGTCAATTGCACTGATTATGGTGCAGAAAAAAAATAACCCATACACAATCAACAGGATACAGAGGCCTTCCAGTGTATAAGTAGTAACGATGGCGTTGTTTTTCGACGTTTTTCGACGGTTTTCTCGCCAAAAAACAGGCCCAAATCGCCCCCAAATGGCCCCCTACGACGCAAAAAGCGGCCCTGATTCAGGCCGCCATCGCATCCGCCAGCCGCCGCACAGTCAGCACCGTAATGTCGTCTTCCTGACCAAAATCCTTCGCCGCCTCGGCCACATAGAAGGCTGACTGGTTGCTCAAGTTGTGCATCCGGTCGAACCCGAAAATCTCGCCCGACGGCCTCCGCGCTTCAACAACTCCGTCCGACAACAGCAGAATTCTGTCCCCAGGATGCAGGTAAAGGTGCACCTCTTCATAACGCGCCTCTGCCAGAATACCCAGCGGCAGCGCTCCGGGAATCGCGATCTCCTGGCTGTTCAAATAAGGCGGCAGGTGTCCCGCATTCGCCAAAATCAGCTCGCCGTTGGCGCCGAACCACGCCGCCTGGCACGTCGCGCAGCTATCGCTTCCTGCCAGCACGCGATTCATTGACTCCAGAATCTTGGCCGGGCTTCGCTCCGGCGTCCGGCGTATCGCTCCAATCAGCATCGAAGCGTTCATCGCCGCCTTCATGCCCTTGCCCGCCACGTCGCCAATCACCACCAGCAGCCCGCCATCGCCCGTCGGTTGAATGTGGAAGAAGTCTCCGCCAACTTCAGTCGCCGGGCTGTAGATCGAATCCACTTCAAACCCCGGCGTCGCTGGCTTTTCCTGCGGAATCATCAACTCCTGCACGCTCCGAGCCGCCGCCAACTCGTTGGTTGCTCTCTGCTGCTCGCGCTGAATCCGAAGAAAGCGGCCGAAGATAATCACAACAATCACCAGTATCCCCACGAAATCGGCAATCGCGGCAAAGTGAATCGGCATTGGGCCCGCCTGGAACGTCAGCGGAGAACTGTAGGCCCGCCCGCTCCAATCGCTCATGCCCGCGGCAAACACTGGTTCAATAGCGCCAACCCCGCTAAGCAGCAGGGGGATCAGCAGCAAACCCGCCTCGTAATTCCGCCGCAGAGCGGCCGTCGTCAACGTGGCGACCGTAAACACGAACCAACAAATAACCCACAAGACACTGCAAAGCAGGATAATGGCCAGTGCAACCCCAATCGCCCTGCTGTGGCCCACCAACAGCAGCGTCGGACCCACCGTAGCCAGGATCGGCGCGGTATACCGCAGCAGGTTCATGGACCACCTGACATACCGCTTCTTGGGCCGCAGCGCAACAAAGGCAATCAGGAACTCAAAGTAGAGGTAGGCCGAGATCAGCAGCAGTTGCAGAACCACCGCGGCGTACCACAAGCTATCCAGGCGAGCGGAACTGCCAGCCAGCTCAAAGAATGCGATCGGAGCCTGCAGCAGTTCGTGCAATGCAAGCCACAGGTATTCAACGTGGCCCTTCTGCGCAAAATAGAGCGCCAGCAGAAACACCGCCAGCACCAGAAGCAGAACGGAATCGACCAACCGCGGCAGGCGCTCAAAAATGTTCCCGTCCGACCAGAGTTTTAAAGACTGTTCGAGATCATCCCGGTTGCCGAGAATCAGTTTGCGATTCGCAAAAAAACCGGTGTAGGAGCCAAATCCGAAGGGAATGTAAGGAGCGCGCGCCACCAGCGTCAAAGAGGTCTCAGAGGGCGCCAGGTTAATGTCGTAAAGCCGGGAGATTTGTTGATAGTGCTGCGGCACGTCCCCGTGCGGCCCCTCAGGGTGAACCTGTTTCCCATTGGCGAAAATATCCACGCCAGGGCCTGCGGTTCCAATGCCGAGTGACGTATTTTGCGAAACCGGCAGTTCAACAAGAAGGGACACAGGACCGTGATTCGGAGCCAGCTTGATATGGAGACGGAACCACGCATACCGCCGCGGTCCGTGCGCCGAGGACCCCCCATGACTCTCCGCTCCAGGCCCGTCCGCCCGCTGGCTCTCATCTGCTACATCCGCAATGGCGCCCTGGGCATCTCGGATCGACCACCCGGAGTCGTCGAACTCCGGAGAAGCTGCCCCTAGGTCCCCCGTAATCCCCACCCGCCAGCCCTTATCAAGCACAACAGGAGACCCTATCCGGCTGGCATCGAACACCGGTGAGGGCGCATCCCCCCCCCCATGGGGGGCCAATTTTGAGGAGTCATGTACCCCTCCCCCCCCTGCACGCGGCAGATTGGCCCGCGATCGCTGGCCAGCAAGTTGGATGACCCCGAAGATGGCAACCAAAAATGAGATTTGGATCGTCCGGCGCAAAAAACCTCCCGCGACTGCGTGATCTCCACTCTAATCCAGACGGGGGCCGGCTCCAAAAAGATCGACAGGGTTTCTAGCGAAACCTGGAACCTCCCGCTCCTGGCGATTTATTCTCACCGTTGTTACCAAAGCGGCGGATGCTAACGTCTAAATATAGTGGAACTGCGGACCAAAGGGTACAGAGGCCCGCCCGCTCCGTTGGAGGTGACGTCATGAAGCCAGAATTCAAGGGCTTGCGCACGATGGTGCTCGCGGGATTGGTGCTGACGGTTGCAGCAGTCTCAGGCGCACAGACAACGGACACCAACTCGGCTCAAGCCGGTTCGACTACGGCCAGCGCACCCGCATCCCAACCTGCCCCAGGAACAACTCCGGTTGGTGGCGATATTCCGGCAACGACCACGGCTAAGCAGCCGCCCGCGAGCACATCGACAGCCAAGGACAGCAAGCCCGACACGACTTCCTCCCAAAAGCCCGCGCCTGGGACCACCCCGGTTGGCGGTGACAGTCCCGGAAAAGTCGACCCTGACAAAGTTGTCGCGGTTGGCAGCGACATGGCCAAGATCAAATCGGGCAGCATCGAGGATGTCAACGCGGTCGGCAATCGCGACATTGGTGGCCGTGGGTTGGGCAATTGGTATTCCACCGATACCGAAATCAAGATGGGCAAAAGTTACGCAAACGAAATCGAAAAGAGCTCTAAATTCATCACCGATCCAGTGGTCGACGAGTATGTGAATCGGATTGGCCAGAATATCGTCAAGAACTCCGACTGCAAGGTGCCTTTTACGATTAAGGTCATTGATTCGGATGAGATCAATGCGTTTGCATTGCCGGGAGGCTTCTTTTACGTCAACTCCGGGTTGATTTTGAATGCCGACGAGGAGGCGGAGCTGGCTGGCGTGATGGCACACGAAACAGCCCACGTCTGCGCTCACCACGCTGTGCGCCAGATGACCCGCATGAACTACGCTCAGCTGGGCACAATTCCGCTGATCTTCATCGGCGGGTGGACGGGATATGGAATCTACGAGGCCGCGTCGATTGGCATTCCCATCACGTTCATGAAGTTCTCCCGCGAGTTCGAGTCTCAGGCTGACTTTCTGGGCGTGGAGTATATGTACCGTGCCGGTTACGATCCGCAAGCTTTCATTACATTCTTTGAAAAGATCCAGGCTCTGGAAAAGCGCAAGCCAGGCGCAGTCGCCAAGGTATTTGCCGACCACCCACAAACCCCTGACCGCATCCTGCACACGCAAGAGGAGATCGCGCGGTTTCTACCGGCCAGAGACGAGTACCTTGTAACAACCTCCGAGTTTGATGATGTGAAGGCGCGCCTGGCACGCATTGAAAACAAGCGCCGCCTGACCGACACGAAAGGCGTCACGCGGCCGTCGCTGCGAAGGGCGAGCACCGGAACAGACACGACGGGCAGCCAGACGGGCGACACCACATCGACCTCCGACGACAAACCCACTCTGCACCGGCGCGACGACCAGAACTAGAGTCGGCAGGCCGGCTACTCAAGCCTGGACTTGTGAAAAGACACGGTCCGCATTACATTGGTTCCTGAGAGCCGTTGCGCGGGAACGAGTCGCCAGCGAACCCGCTGCACTGTTGTTGAGTGCGTTCAGTGGATACTCTCCCAGGACTTTCTCCCCCGATGAAGAAGATTGCCATTTTTGCAGCTGTGTTTGTGTTCATTCTGCTGCTTACGGAGATCGCCAATCAGATGCCGCCCGAGCCGCTTTCGGGCACGGCATTTTCGCTGAAGGCCCAACGCGTCGTTGAGTGCACTCCCCAGGACATCACGCTGGTGGACAACCATGAGACGGTGAGTCATCTCGATAAGGACTCGTCCTGGCCGGATTGCTCGACTTTTCACAAGAGCCAGGTTCTCGATTTCTATCTATCGCGCGGAGCAAAAACCAAATTTCTCAGCGATGAACCTACAACATGGTGGCGCAAGGCGATGTAGCGCAACAATGCACTCCAAACCAGTCACAAAGTGCCGACGCGCACCCAAAAACTCGGAATAAAACAGCGGAAATGCCCACTTCTCGCACGCGAGTTTCCGGTTGAGTAATAGATTTTGATTTGTATCCTGTTGAGCATGACTTAGCTAAAAATCGCCTTCACCATAATCGGTGCAATGGAAACAGATGCGGGGAGGGGCGCTGGCCGTTTTTAGCGCTCAAAAGCGGATTTTGGCGCCAACACGAACGAAATTCGATCAAGCTCCGATAGGTCTATGATGCGCCTTAACAATCAAATTCTCCGCAGCGTGCTCCAGCGATCTTTTCCTTCCGTGCAAACCGATCGACGGCAAACGGGCTAGGGATTTTTGGTCGCGGGCGCGGATTCCGACTGCGACCCGGGCTCGCCGAACGGTATGTCCTTCGGGTCCGTCACCGTCGAGTCGGTGAACACCGGCTTCGTGCCGTCTGCCGTTTCGATCTTGCTGTCGGTGATGGTCCAGTTTTTGGCATTGGCAATTGTGCCTGCGGTCGCTGCCTGTATATCGAGATGATCGAGACGGAAGTTGTCGAGGGTCGCGTTCGGATATGCACTGACATCGAACGCCTTCTTTGCGCCAGTCGCCTTGATGTTCCAGATGTGAACGTCGCTGAAGTGAGGCAGCCCCTCCTTCTCTGGAACTGGCGTTGCAAGAGTCTTCCAATACGGCGGAATATTTTTAATCCCTTTAGGCAAGGTGGCGTAACTGTAGCTCGGGTTCCAGTTCATCGTGATGTGAATAGGGATGGCCACGCCTTTGAGCGTCAGGTCGTGAATGCGAATGTCCCTGGCAAATCCTCCGCGCGTGTGTGCGGACTTGAAGAGAACACCCGAAGGCACTCCGCTAAGCGCCGTGATGTTGTAGACGTCGATGTTACGAAAGCCGCCCGACGTTTCGCTGCCAATGGTAATGGCCGCCGCCCCATGACGAATCATCGAGTCGCGAATCACGATGTCCTCCGTGGGCCGATTGACTCGCAGCCCGTCCGAATCGCGGCCGGCCTTCAAGCAGAGCGCATCGTCGTTCACGTCGATGTCGGCGTGCTCCACCAGCACCTTGCGCGAAGAGTCGATATCGATGCCGTCAGTGCTGGGCCCCTTGCCGCCCTCGTTGTTCCGGATGATGACGCCATCCACGTGAACGTCGTGCGAGTAGAGAATCTGCACGGTCCAGAAGCCGGACCGCTTGAGCACAATACCGCCACCAAGTTGAACGTCAAATGAATTCTGAATCAGAATCAGGCGCGGTCGGCGACAGTCGTAATCCGAGGCCCACCGCAATCCCTTCGGCGTATAGAGCGCGCGCAGGTCCCAATAAGACTTCCACCAGATAGGGCCGTCGCCATCGATCGTTCCCTTCCCGGTAATCCTGACGTTGTGCTGGTTGCGAACATTGATAAGGGCCGCGGGCCAGGTCATCTCAATGCCGGCAATGCGCGTGGGCAGCATCGGATAGTCCTCCAGCTTTTCCGATCCGACGATCGTAGCGCCCTCAGGCATATCGAGCGTTACGCCCGACTTGAGAAACAGCGACCCGCTCAAATAGATCCCCGGCTTGAGCGTAACTGTACCTCCAAAAGTGGCTGCCGCATCGATGGCTTTCTGCATGAAAGACGTATTGAGCGTTGTTCCGTCTCCCTTCGCGCCGTAGTCGTTAACTACGACGATCTTCTTGAGATTCTGCGCATGAGCGACCAGCGCACCCAGCATTATGGCGAAAACAATCATGCGTTTCATAACTTCTCCGAGAAAATCTATACCAGCTTTGCATTCATGCTTGTGGTGCGAGAAACAATAACGCATTGGCCATAAAGCGCCGCAGCAAGACCGGGTGCATGTCCGTTGCGCGATGCATGACAACGCGCGCCGGGCCGCCAGTTGTGAAAAATGTGCCCGCGCCGATCTCGCGTGCGTGATCGCGCGTGTATGCGGCTACGATCTCCACCCCATCCCCGTCCACAAGCCAGCCATTGGAGCCTCCCGCCTTCATCTGATAGTGAATACTCATCGCCTGATCCACAGGCAGTCCATCGTAGAGCGGATGCCTGCGCACAAAATACCACGAGCCCATCCATGACGCGCGCGATGAGCCGACAAGCCCTCGGTAAGTGAAGCCGCACAGTGCGGCCAGTTGCTTGGCCACGCCATCCGACTGCCCATCCGTTGGCGTTATCGCAAGCAGCGGCGTGCCCGCACGCACTGTGTCAAGCACGCTCTGCGACAAATCCGCATCGACAATAACTCCATTGGATTTATCCGCTCCTTCGGGGTCTACCATCACGCGCTCCGCATCTTCCGCCGTTCCGCCGGAGGCCACGAGCACATCGTATTTGCCTCCGGGAATAACGTTCTCAAGCGTAAGTTGAGGAATAAGTTTCAGCGCCTCCATCATCTTCGGTGCCACGCCCGCGCAACCAACGCGCAGAGCGCGCATCTCCCGCGGAGTTGGAGCCACCGCAAGAATCTCCAGCCGGTGCGTGGACAGCGGCGCTCCATTCAGCTTGAACTCCGTGCGCCAGGTGCCTTCAATTGCGAGCGGCGGGCTGTCGACACCAGTTTCAAGCAGATAAGCGAATTGGTCCGGCGTCTGCTTCGGAGAAGGATATGTGCCCATGGAAATTGCCTTGCCATGCGGATCGTTCATGCTAAAGGTAAGTTGACCCGACGTTTCCTTCGCAGTGTCGTTCAGCAGATAAAGGTCGAACGTCGCCTTGCCACCCAGCGCCACAACCAGCTGGTGCTGCTTGGCCACCGGTCGAATCGGCAACAGCGACTCGGTGATCGGCCAGGGATCCGATTTCCAGTCGCGCATGTTGTCAACTAGGCCGGAATGGTTCTCGATCGCGGTCGTCTCCCACCCGCTGATGGCCGCCATATCGTTGGCGTCGCAGAGACGCACATTTTCCATAAACTGCCCCCAGGTTTCGTACGCCCTGCGCCCGATCGAGTCAAAGAGTTCGCTGGCGGTTGGAAACGCCGTACGAAAACCCCAGCGATCGAGAAACCGCTCGTAGACCTGGAGCATCTCCTCGTGATCAAGCAGATCGTAGCTGTGGTCACCATGTTTCTCAATCGCCGCAATTATGCGCGTGTGATTATCGCAGCACGACGCGCCTTTCATCTCACCCCACTCCACAATTTCAGCCCTGTCGGCCGTGCGGAAATAGAAGTCATCCGGGGAAAGATAATAGCTATCCTGCCACACATCCGAGAAGTGTCCTGCGTGGTCAACCCACCAGCCGCCTGCGCCACCATCCGGCGTCGTTGTCTTTCCGGAGACAAGGATCTGGTCGCCGTACGCGCGCATCCAGGCCTGCGGCGAGCGCAACACGAATCCATCATTACCCACAATCGACCTGCTCGGATCCTCCGCGTGCATCATGTCAAGCACGCGCTTCAAATTAGGATTGTCCAGATCCAGGCGCGCTTCGTTCTGCAGGATGTAGTGCACCAGCGACGGGTGCGAGCGGAAGGCACAGATCATGCCTTTGATCTTGGCTTCCATGTAGCGTGCGGCGCTTAACTTTGCGGGGGTGGCGTCCCTTGGAGCGATCGCCTCAATGCCGCCGCCGGGTTCCATGCAGCGCATCAGCCCTTCGCGATCCTGCACGCGCAGCACGTCCTCCTTACCGGGGTTGCGATGGAAGTTAAGCGTGTTCAGTCCTAGTTGTTTTGCGGCGCGGACTTCCTTCTCAGAAAGTTCCGGAATCGGAAACAGCCCGTTCAGCCCCCAGTAGCCCCAGGAGATCGCCGTGTAAATGCGAACGCGTCTTCCGTTCATGCGAAATACCGCATCCGTCCCAAGCCCGTCAACGGCAAACCAGCGAAAGCCAAAATCGACAGCGCGCGTTTCATCAGGTCCGTGCGCTTGCGCGGCATTCTCCGCACGCCATGTGACGCGGAGTTCATACAGGTGCGGCGAATCTAGGTCCCAGATGCGTGCTTCGGGAGCAGCGAGCGTTGCCTGCACCGTGGATTTCTTGCCTGCCTCCAGTTCGACGGGAACATCTGCGGAAGCCAGCACGTGACCCGTTGCCTTGTCGAGAACCTCGAACTTCACCTTGCCCTTCTCACCTTGAGATGGCTCTAGCGAAGCATGCCCTGTAATCTGTCGAGGCGCCGGCGTGTTCAGCGCCCAGCAATCTGCAATGCGCACTGGTCCGTGGGCGCTCAGCATCAACGCGCGATCGAGTCCGCCGAACCCATGACTTCTCTGCATGATCACGCCGTCCCAGGTGAGCGTGCCCGTATCTCGCCAGTCCAACCGCCCGCCAGGATTGGTAATGCGCAATGCCAGGCGATTCACCGCGCCGGGGCGCGCAGCCGAAGTGATGTCGCACGAAAAAGGCAGTTCATCAAGGACGCTGTAGCCCACCAGCTTCTCATTGACATACACCTCGCAGCGTTGACGCGCCGCACGTATGTGCAGAAGGATTCGCCTGCCCTGCCAGGCCGCCGGAATATCAAGAGGTCGCCACCACCAAGAGACTCCAATGTAGTTTCCATTTTTTACTTCATGGTCCACGGTCGCGTAGCCGTACTCATCCGTCGTGTAAGGGCGCAATCCGAATTTGCCCCAGTAGTACTGCTCCACCGTAGCCGGCAGCGCAAGCGCAATTCCCTGCTCCCGATTCAAAACATCCCAGCCGCCGGTCGGCGCGTTCACCGGCAACTTGTCGAGATGCAAATCGTCAGGCAGGTAGATCGTGTCGCTCTTCCATGCGGCCTCGCGGTCTGGCCACATGCGCCACCCATCGTCCGGAATCATCTTCCCGGACGCGCCGAATGGCGTTTCATGCTGAACTCCAACTGCTGGCGAGGCAGACTCACCATTGTTGGCAGCAAGCACGCGCCGGGCGCGAATCGCACCTGCGGCAAAAGCAGACTTGCGCAAAAAAGAGCGTCGATCCATATGGATTATCCTCGGCCTGAACATTCACAGGTACTTCGTGAGACTAAAATCCTGACCTCGAAAACAGTAACAGAAACAGCCAGAGACCGGCCCGCTGCCTACAGGAAATTGGGTCCAATTGCCAATCGCGTATTCGGCGACATTTAGAATCCGTCTGCCGCATCCACTCGACTATGATGGAGAGCGAACGAGGAGAGATTGTATGCAGCGAACCCTATCACTTGGATGGATAGCCCTGTATCTGATCGCCGTCCCGGCTATCCTGACCGCTCCAGGCTATGCTGCCAGCGTTGAACGGATCAGAAATCACAAGGCCGTCGTAACTGAGGTGACTCTTGCACCAGGCGAGACAATCTCCCTGCCAGACAAACGCCCAGCAATGCTTGTATACCTGACTGGCAACGCGGCTGAAATGTTGACCAACGACGGAAAGGTCCGCAAAGAATCCGTCAAGCGCGGCGACACTGTCTTTCAACCTGCCGAGGAGTCTTCAATCAAAAATGACGGGGCATCGACGTTGAGCTTTGTGCGCGTCGAATTCCTGACAGCAGGCAATCCGGAGACGTGGGGCAGGACCGGCCTCGCTCCCAATTACAAGGTGCTGCTTGAAAACCGGTATGGCCGCGCCTACGACATCAAGATTACCGCGCAAAAATTCGAGCCGCAGCACAGCCATCACGACCGCGTAGTGATCTGCCTTTCCGGCGCTCAACTGGAGCACATCCTTCCCAATGGCGAAAAGCAGCCTTCGACGTTGAAGACCGGTGATATTGCGTGGAGGCTTGCCGCAACTCACATCGGCCACAACATGGGGCATACCAACCTGTGGGTAATCGCCGTCGAGCCTAAATAGGCGAGCAGCCCGTGAGGGCCGCGACCGATCCATAGCCACCTAATGTCCTGCCGCGTGTTTTTTAATCCTCGTGTGTTCGTGGCAAGAAGGGCAGCAAATGTTAAAGTGCGGCCTCACTGTCGATGACGCAGTGAGGCCGCACTTTCGATGAATACATGGACTCAACCCGCTCAATGCTTGCTTTGCGCAAGCTGCCGAGCTTCTGAGCCCGCCATAAGAAACGCGCCGACTCCATACACATAACTGGACTGAGCCTTGTAGGGCCCCGGACCTGGCCCGACTGGCTGGATACAACCAAGGCGACCGTCCGCATAAATGTGCGACACCAGACCCGCCCATCCCTTTTGAACTGCAGGCAGGTACGTTGCCCTGTCGAGAACTCCATGATTGATGCCCCATGCGAGCCCGTAGACAATGAACGCCGATCCTGAAACTTCTGGCAGAGGATACGAGTCAGCATCCAGCAAGCCGGGCCGCCATAGGCCATCAGCGCCCTGCAATGAAACCAAGCGTGCCGACATCTCTCGAAACCGTTCAACGTATTTCGGCCTGCTCGGATAATCCAGCGGCATTTCCTGAAGAACAAGAGGCATTCCGCCCATCACCCATCCATTGCCGCGCGACCAGAATACCTTCTTGCCGTTCTCCTCATGTTTCACAAGATAGGAGGCGTCACGCGAATAGAGATGTTCTTGTGGGTCGTAGAGAAGTTCGGAGGTGATCCACCACTCCCGATCCATGTAATCGAGATATGCCTTGTTGCCGGTAATGCCGTAAAGCTCAGCCCAGACCGGAGGCGCCATAAACGATGAGTCCGCCCACCACCACAGCAGTGTGTCCTTATCAGACCACGGAGGACAGGACTCCGTGCACACGGCGGGCATCGTCATCACACGGTCAAGCTGCGTTTTTGTGGGTTCCATCATTTTGGGGTCATGATATATGCGATAGAGATCGAGATACGTGTATCCGATCGCCTGATCGTCTCCTTCTGTTTCGCGCGGTCCCAGCTTCCAGTCAAACTTTTTCCCGACGCTAAGCATTGCATCAATATATTGCTTGCGATGCAGAGACTTGCCTGCTGCCATAAACCCTCGGTAGAGCGATGCAAATGTCCAGTCTTGATTGAAACGAGGGCGCGTCTCCGCCAATTCCCAGTCCCCAACCTTTCGCATTGCTTTGGCAATTGATTTCGGCGTGAATGCCGGGGACAGATCGGTTGCCATTGGACCGGCAATATCGGGCGTATCTCCAGACCATGGCCTTTGATGGCGCGGCGGCGCTTGCATGCCACTCGCCCCAGCAACAGGGATTAAAAGCGATAAGAGTGCAATTCCAATGAGAGGATAGCGTGCTCGCATTTTGGTCTCCTTGTGACAAAGTGCGTTATTCGCGGACTGATTTGTGCTTCAGAACGGGATGGACGGCTCCATCGGCGTAGTTGCGGCATGGGGATCGGTAGACTCGCGCACAATAAGCGTGCAGCCCAGACATGTGGCTCTGCGGGGGATGGATCGATCGCCCGCGATGCGGTCCAGCAGGAACTGCGCGGCGGCAACACCTTGTTCGGCGATAGGCTGCGCAACTGTGGTGAGAGGCGGCGTAGTAAAGGTCGTGAGCGGAATGTTGTCGAACCCAGCGATAGCCATATCGCGCGGCACTACAAGCCCGAGCTTATGCGCGGCGCGCATGGCGCCTATTGCGGCAAAATCGTTTCGTGCAAATACAGCCGTGGGAGGCGTTTTGAGCGCTGCCAGGCGAAACATTCCCTGGTATCCGTCTTCCTGCGTGGCAAATGCCGGAGCGCCGGGAGGACCGACTGTGTATTCCATTACGGGCTCGATTCCCGCCTCGCGCAACGCCGTCACATAGCCGCCGTAACGGCGGAGCGTTTTGCTGTCGTCTGGTGAAATGCCGATAAACCCGATGCGCCGATGTCCGAGTGACAGCAGGTGTTTGACCGCGTCGTAAGCGCCCTGCGCATGGTCCGCGGTGACTGAGTCGACACACGCCAGTTGAACGGGGCGGCCAATGGTCACCAGAGGAATATTCTGCTGGGCAAGGCGTTTCAGGGCCGCATCGCCAATCTTGGTGCCGCGCGTGGCCACGATCAGGCCATCCACTCGATGATCGACAAAGGCCTGCAGGCTCGCCTTCTCCCGTTCCACGCTGCGGCTGGTGGTCGCGATGAACGTTGTGTAGCCTGCTTCGTCCAGGATTTGATTCACTCCCTCCACAAGCGCCGTTGAGAACGGATTCGAGATGTCCGGAAGAAGGATTCCGATGGCATTCAGTCGGTGTCCCTTCAACTGACGCGCCAACACATTGGGCCGATAGCCGAGATGGCGCGCCGCTTTGAGGACGCGTTTGCGCACATCGTCGCTCACGTATCCAGAGCTGTTGATGGCTCTCGATGCTGTCATAGGAACCACGCCAGCAACACGTGCTACATCGGCAAGCGTTGCTGGCCGGGAGGCGTCTTTTCTGACTCGAGAAACCATGCGATCAATCCTAGCTTACTTGCCTCTAACTGAAGAGGATGCCGCCGTTAATATCGACATTGACTCCATTCACGAACGAAGCTTCGTCGCTGCCGAGATAGGCCACCAGTTTCGCAACCTCTTCAGCCCTTCCCTCGCGACCTAACGGAGTCATGGAAGCTACCTTGGTGCGAACTTCCTGTTTGGTGAAGTCGTCATGGAACTTCGTAGCGATCATGCCCGGACAGACAGCGTTCACGCGAATTCTGCGCGGCCCCAGCTCCTTTGCCAAACCGCGCGTCATGCTCATCAACGCACCTTTCGATGCGCCGTAGGCAATTCCGCCCGGCCCACCGCCGTCGCGACCAGCCTGCGACGAGACAGTAACGATCGCGCCACCATCGGTCATCAGCGGCAGCACCGCCTGGGTCATTGCAAAGACGCTACGGACATTGAGGTTGAAAACGTGTTCCCAGAAGGCATCGTCCATCTCTTCCATGCGCTTCCGCGCCACCAGGCCACCAACAACATTCACCAGCAGGTCAATCGGCTTTCCAGCCTGCTCCGCCACACTCTTCGCAAAGCGGCGCACAGCTGCGGTATCAAGTGCGTCGACCTTCGCGGAAATCGCTTTGCGCCCGGTTGCGTCGATAGCGGAAATAACGGACGCCGGGTTCGAACTGTTGTAAGTCAGGGCCACCTGGGCGCCGCTGGTAGCGAGATCGATCGCGATGGCGCCGCCGATATCGCGGCCTCCTCCAAATACAACTGCAAGTTTGTTTTTATAGTCAGGCATAAGCCACAGTTCCTCTCTCAGGTTATATTGGTTGCAGTTTTGGGTCGTCTGCCGGAATGCGATGAATGACGCCCACCAGCATGAACAGTACGACGGCGCCGATGGGAGCGAGAATGCCGGCCAGCGTCAGCACCACGGCATAGCCGAAGTGCGTGACCAGCCATCCTGTTCCCAGGTTGAAAAACAAACTGCTGATGCCAGCGGCGGTTCCACCCATGCCGGCCACGGAGCCAACGGCGGACGACGGAAAGATATCGCTGGGCAAAGTCTGCACGTTGGTGATCCACATCTGAAAGCCGAACAACACCGCCGCGATCAAAGCCAGAGCGAACATGGGATTGGATGCGCGCGCAGCCAGGATGCCAAAGGGCATCAAACACGCCGCAGCGCCGATCGCGATCTTTCGCGCTTTGTTCACGGTCTGGCCGCGCGCAATCAGCTTTCCGGAGAGCCAACCTCCAAACAAACTGCCCAGCGCAGCGCAGAGATAGGGCGCCCACTGAAAAATGCCGATCTTCTGCAGGCTGAAGTGATACACGTCGCTCAGATAAGCCGGCAGCCAGAGCATATAGAGCCACCAGATTGGGTCGACAAGAAAGCGTGCCAGCAGGATGCCCCATGTCTCACGCAGCAAGAGTAGTTGAGCCATCGACGGCGGCGGAGCGGCCAGATCCTTCGCCGTCTGGCCCTCCTGGATGTAACATTTCTCTTCCGGCGACAACTGCTTGTGATCTCCGATGGGCCGATAAACCACTAGCCATGCGGCCAACCATATAAACCCAATCGCCCCGACGATGAGAAATGTGTGCCGCCATCCGAACAGCGGCTCAAGCCATCCAGCCACAAGCAGCGGCCCAACAACTGCACCCATGGACGCGCCGCCGTTGAAGATGGCCATTCCCAAAGCGCGCTCTCGCTGAGGAAACCACTCGGCAATCACTTTGGCGGCGCCTGGCCAGTTACCAGCCTCGCCGAGACCCAGAAAGAACGAGCAAGCCGCAAAGCTGCCGAAGCCGACGATGGCCGAGTGCGCCATCGCGGCTGCGCACCACACAATGATCGACAGCGTAAAGCCGGCGCGCGCGCCGTAACGATCGTAAAGCCGGCCCGAGACGCTCTGGCTCACCGTATAGGCTAGTAGCAGAATTGCGCCTACCCATCCGTACTGCTCTCTGGAAATTCCGATCTCCGGGCCGAAGCGCGTAAACAGCAAACCCACGCTGCTACGATCCACGTAGTTAATGCAGGTCGCGAGAAAGATCAGCCCGAGAATGTACCAGCGCAACCCGTGAATTAGACTGGCGGCCCTGCGCGGAGGCCAATCGCGTCGCGTCGTGTTGGGAGCTTCAATCTTCAAGGGCATAATCCCGTTTTCGAGCTTTACTATCCTGCGCGGGTCGTGATAATGTTCTGCGTGTGCTAACGATAACACATATTGCTGGCATGAAGCAGCAACCATTTCCAGGAAGGAACAGCATGCGGCCAACTATTCTTTCGCGGATAGCCGTTCTCGTTGCGGTTATCGCGGTCTTCGCGCCTTTCGCGTCACCTACGAAGGCTCAGGGCAACGGAGAAGATCTCGGCACCGGCGATACCGGCAGCAAGAGCATCTATCTGGTCAACGAAATGCGCACCCTGCACTCCCAGTTGAAACCGGAACTTGCAGGCGTTCATCCGCGCGTCTATTTTACCGACAGCGAATTGAATGTGCTCCGCGCTCGAGCCCACGGCCCGGACGCTGCTTGGTGGCATCAACAACTGGCCTCACTGCGCGCTCTCCAGGCGCCTCCCCCGCCGCCGCCGGCTGAAAAAAGGCGCGAACAAAACAATGTGGCTCTTGCGCTCGCCGAGGTGGCCTTTGCTTACCGCATCGAGGGCGACCCACGCTATCTCGCCGCCGCAAAGCAGTATATGGATGCGGCTGTAAGTTACAAAGTATGGGGTTATAGCTGGAGCAAGCCCAACGTAGATCTTGCCGCCGGCCATCTCCTCTATGCCATGGGTCTGGCCTACGACCTGCTCTATCACGACCTGACGCCCGCCGAGCGCGACAAGTACCGCGATTGCATCGCGCAGCACGGCGATCTTATGTACAAAGGCTTTGAGCCCAGACCCGGACGGACCTGGACCTATAGTCAGAATCACACCTTCATTCCCATCGCCGGTCTGGGTGTGGCTGCGTATGCGCTCTACGGCGAAGTGCCCCAGGCAGCAAAGTGGGCTGCCCTTTCACGGGCCATCTTCAGCCGCGTCCTGATGACCTACTCAAAGGATGGCTACTACTACGAAGGCTTTGAATACTGGGCATTTGCCACGCCGTGGCTTGTTCACTACCTGGACGCAGTGAAGCATGCAACCGGAGAAGATCTCTTCGATCAGCCGGGTTTGCGCAATGCCGATCTTTACCCCGCTCACAGCCTGCTTCCCGGCGGAGAAATGATGTTTGATTTTGGCGATGTGTTCGATGGATCGATTTCGCGCGCGCGCAAAGGAGAAGACTACGAGCGTAGCCATCCCGGTGGCCACCTTGAATCGAATTACAACTTGCTCTACGACCTCGCCGCGCGCTTTCACGATCCGCAGATCCAGGGCGTAGCCGACTGGATGCGCGGCCTCGGCAACGTATCGCAGGAAGAGTGGTGGACACTGGCCTGGCGTGATCCGAAACTGGCATCGGAACCAATGAGCAAAGTTCCCACAGGTCATTGGTTCCGCGATCACGATGTCGCCTATTGGCGCAGCGACTGGGGAACCGACGCCACGGCGGTCGCCTTCAAGTGCGGCCCCGCGGAAGGACACGCTGCCGCTCAACTGGCGAAAGAACTTCCCGATTGGCGCATGGAAGAAGGACACGATCATCCCGACGTCAACAGCTTTATCGTCTGGGCGCATAAAACATACCTGACCGGTGCTTCAGGCTACGCCGGCGTGCCCAAAACCAACGGCGACAACACGCTGCTCGTCGATGGACACGGACAAGGCGTCGAGGGCCACAATCACAATGTGTGGCTGGGTTTCCCCTACGAGCGCCAGAACCTTGCCCACATCGTCAAAGCCGAATTCAGCCCGCAGGGTTTCGACCTGGTGGGAGAAGGAGCCGGAGCTTACGGCGCCGACCTGGGCCTGAAAAGCTATCTGCGCGAGTTCAAGATGACGGGCACGGGCCAGATCACCGTACACGATCGCATCGAGAGCACGAAACCAAATCTCTACAGCGAAATTCTTCATGCAGACAAGCAGATTGTCGAGCGGCGTCCGCGGACATTCACGCTCGAAGGTCTTGGAGCTTCGATGCAAGCCGACCTACTGAGACCCAAGGATGTGACGCAGACCATCGAAGACAACGTCGTAATGGGACCAGGGATTCCAGGTTCGGTACAGGATGGGAAGCTGGAGACCAGAGGACAGCGCGTCATCGTCACAACAAAAGCTCCGCTGCTCTCCGAGCAGTTTCTGTGGAAGCTATCTTTCTAGCGGGCTGAACGAACGGGTGATTTGAAGCGGAAGAGCGGGTGCGTCCTGGCTGCTTACCAGGAGTACGCGGCCAGAATCGAGGGCGCTCCCGTCTTGCCATCAATGACACGGACCTTCAAAACTGCTTCGATATTTCCGCTTGCCAAATTCTTTCGAAGCGCGTTCTTCAAGAGTTGTACATAGTCGGGGCTGGCCACAAAATGAGCTGCGGCCTCGGTTCCATTCCGGCCCAGGCCAGCGAGCACAACCACCCAACTACCGGTGGTTGTGTCACGAAACCGCGCAACCAGGGCATAATCGTCCGCACTGGAGTAAGGGACTGAACGATCGCGCGACCAGTGCGCCAGAGGCTGCGTCTGGTCCACGATGGATTCAACCGGCTCCTCTGTGAAGTGGAAGCGCAGCGGGTCCAGCAGGCGCATGGTCCATTGGTTGTTGTAGCCGCCGAGCAGAATGAGCGAATGGTCGCGAAGATCCGTAAGGGGTATCGACGCGGACGACACCAGTTCTGTGCTTGCTCCAGACCGCTCCAGGAGGCTGCTGAGTTGAGCTACGGCGGAGACAATCTGCATGGAAACGAACGGGTAGTCAATATCTTTTCCCGCTGTTACCACTCCGGAAAACTTGCCCTGCGCAAAGACCACGCTCCCGGTACAAAGCAGAACCGGACCTTGTTGACTCAAAACCGGCGCCCAGAATTCGTCTACCGCGGTTCGCGGCCGGCCATGAGAGTATTTCCAACCCAATCCCGCAAGCAGGCAGGTTACCGCGGCAACAGCAACAGCCAACCAGATCAGCCTCCGGTTGGCAAGTCTCGCCCGTTCAGGCTTGGGGCTCCGACGATCCTGCAAAGAGGCAGTCGGCGCGGCGTGATCGATACCAGCCCGAGGCTTATCCGGCCAGGGCTCCTTCATCTCGCTGAACGAATCTTCTGAGAAATGCGGATCGGAGTTGTGCCACTCAGGAGTGTCTGCCTCGCCGGAAGCCCCGTCTACCCCGTAGCGTTCATGCAGGAATTCAGGAACATACGAGCCCGCCGGCAGAGAAATCAGAATGTCCGCCTGCGGGCTGTGCTCGGAATAGTAGAGCAACAGCCGCTTGCGCACTTCGCCTGCCGTGTACCGCACAACCGTATCGGCATTTGTGTCATAGGTGGGAGACCGGTCAAAAACCTCCACGCCGAGCGTCCGCTCTTTCAACAGGTCAGTTTTGCCCGCCAGCGTATTTTCGACAATGTGGCGCAGCAGCGCGGGGTAGCGCTTGCTATTGCAGAAGTGAGGGCTGGACACGATTGCCTGCAATTCGCGCAGAACCGCTTCCCGGTCGTTCTTCGTCTCAGGTTGCCACGCCTCCCGAACTGTACTACTCCTGCTCATAATCCATACAAGATGATACTATCGCCCACTTATCCTCGGATGCCGACGTTTGACACAACATGGATCTAAGAAGCAAATGTAAGATTATAAAAGAGATATATTAACGAGCTTGAGGCAAACGGTGAGTCACTTGCCTACGCAGGCAACGCAGGCCGAGAATCGCCACGCTTCGTGAAAGGGATGCTGACCGGTGTTTCTTTCTATGAATCTTTCTATCAAATCGAATGCATCATCGCAGTCTGCACATAAGCATTCACGAGCTTCTGGGGTGGCAAGCGCGGGTTTGGCTGACGGAGACGGCGGATTTCAAATGCGCAATCACGCCTTTTGGACTTTACTATTTTGCATTACACGTGGTACTGTTCTTCGTGTGATAACGATAACACATTCCACCGTTGCAGAAATAAGCATTGGCAATAGACGCCCCGACCATAAGCCAGGGCGAGGGTGGAGAGCCTCTGGCCGCGGCCCGGATAAGTTCGCCATTCAATTTGGCCCGTAGTCACTCATGCGCCGCCAACTAAAGCGAGGGCGCCAGTTCACGCGAGCTAATCAACCTTCGATTCGACTCGCAGGTATGGAATCAGCAAGTACAGCCACACTTTTACAGGAGAGCCTATCAATGAAGATCAATCAGACTTTACGCAGAGCGCTATTCGGACTGCTCGTTGCCGCATTTGCGGCAACAGGAGCATTCGCGCAGCTCAGCACCGCCAGTCTATCCGGAACCATAGCAGATCCCACTGGGGCTGTTGTGCCTGGTGCGAGTATCACGCTCACGCAGACCGAAACGAACTTCACCCGGAAAAGTGTGTCTAAGAATGACGGTTCGTATCACGAAGAGTTCCTACCGATCGGGCCCTACAAAGTCACCGTCAGCGCACCCGGCTTCAAGTCGTTGACGCGTTCAGGAGTCGTTCTCTCCGTCATGCAGAATGCGACTTTGGACCTGACGCTTCAACTCGGCACCGAAAGCCAGACAGTCACAGTCACTGCGGATATACCGCTTGTTAACCTGAGCAACTCCACGCTCGGCGCGGCTGTTTCCAACATTCAGATTGACAACCTTCCCCTGGTCGGCCGCAATGCCTATCAGTTGCTCACCCTTACGCCCGGCGTGCAGTCGGTTGCCCAACAAAACACCCTTGGCTTTCCGGAAGAGCATGTCTACATCAACGGTTCAACCGACGATTTGACCGGCCAGGTTGCCTACTACCTGGACGGCGGCCTCAACATGACAGGCCTGCGCAACAGCGGTAACTCCAATCCAACACCCGATGCCATCAGCCAGTTCAACGTGCAAACCAATAACTTCAGCGCTCAGTTGGGCCGCTACTCAGCCGCTGTGGTCAGCATTGTCACCAAGTCGGGAACAAACCAGTTCCATGGCTCGGCCTTCGAGTTCTATCGCACCAAGAACTTCAATGCCGTAACCCACAACCAGAGAGTCAAACCGCCCTATGCGCGCAATGAATACGGCGCCACCGTCGGCGGACCGATTCTCCGCAACAAGGACTTCTTCTTTGGTAGCTTTGGTGGGTTGCGCGCCACCACGTCTCCGGCATATACAGGCAATATTCCCAGCGCCAACCAGATAGGCGGCAACTTCGCCGAGAATATGCCCACCGACATTACCACATGTTCACAGAGCCCCACTGCGGCAGACAATGCGAGCTTCAAGTTCCTGGTCTGCAATCCGGCCACTAACACGCCCTACGCCGGCAATATCATCCCCTCCGGTTCCTTGGACCCAACCGCAGTCGCCATCATGAAGTATCTGAACTTCACGCCCAACCCGTCAGTGTTCGGTGATAATGCGTACACGTATCGCGAGTATGCGCCTCTTCCGGAAACGTACAATCAGTACCTGATCAAGACGGACCACCAGTTGACGGCAAATCACCGCCTCACCTTGGCCTACTTTTTGTACGACTACAGCATTCGGTCAGTGGCTACAACTCTTACTCAAAAGTGGTCCTACTCCAACTACGCCACCAAGCAGCAGAACGCGAACCTGAGCGATACCTGGACAGTGAGCAATCGGACTGTGAACCAGGCATGGCTGAGCTTTACGCGGCAGAACGGCGGCCGTATTCCGGTGCCGAACAACAGCACCTTCGGCGATTTCGGATCCGACTTTGCAACCTCAGGCGTACCGTCCCGCGGGCAGGTTTCCGTCGCCAGTTGGTTTACGCTCGGCCAATCGATCACCGGCCCCAAAGCTGGCTCTAACGTCTATGCTTTTCGAGACGTCCTCAGCACCACGCGCGGACGCCACAACCTATACATGGGCGGAGAAGCCAGCCTGGAGAAAGACTTCCAGCTCACTTCGCTCAACAACTACGGCATCTTCGCCTATACCACCTCAAAAGGCGTCCGCAGCAGCAATGCTCTTTCGGATTACATGCTCGGCCGCCCCAACACCTATAACCAGGACACCCCCGAGTACGCCAACGCCAACTACTTCAACTATGCGGCGTTTCTGCAGGACGATTGGCACATTACGCCTAATCTGACCCTTAACCTGGGATTGCGCTATGACTGGCAGCAGGCCCCCAGCGATACCCAAAACCGCTTCTCAAACTTCAGCCCCGGTGTACAGTCCCATGCGTTCAACACAGTGAACATCATTGGCAAAACAGGCAACCAACTGGCGCCCATCGGATTGCTTTTCCACGGCGACGCGGGCGTGCCCTCAAACGCAGCCTTCACTCCAAACAATCACTTCTCGCCGCGCTTCGGCTTCGCATGGGATCCGTTCGGAAACGGCAAGACAGTCGTTCATGGCGCCGCAGGCCTCTTCTTTGGCGGCATCTCAGGCAACCAATGGGAGCTTTCGTCAAACTTTGCTCCCTTCGCCATCCGCCAGCAATTCAGCAAGGTCGTCTCGATGGCGCACCCATATTCGAACGATCCAACGGAATTTCCCGGCGGAACCAATCCATTCCTGACCATCGGATACACCCCGGGCACCTCGACCGCGAATTTCCTCGCCCTCACCCAGGTTTCCGCTGTCGATCCGCACTACAGGTGGCCCCTCAACTATCAGATCAACTTCGGCGTACAGCAGCAATTAGCCAACGGCCTGGCCTTGAGCATCAACTACGTCGGTTCTCTCAACCGCAAGCTGCCCCTCTACCAGGACATCAACCCGCCGGTGTACAACATCACGGCCGCTGGCACCTCTGGCGCAGGTTGTACCGACCTGACAAAGTCCTGCGGTTATGCGAATACCAGCAGCACCGTCAACAACCGGCGTCCGCTGAACTCGCAGTACGGCTTGTCGGCCGCTTCTCCAACCTACTCGAACGTGTACATCATGCGCTCCAATCAGAACTCCAATTACAACGGTTTGCAGGTTTCGATCGAGAAGCAGCTTTCTCGCCACTTCACCGCGCACGGGTTCTACATCTGGAGCAAGACTCTGGCCAGCAACTCTCTGGACAACAGTTCGCTCACAGGCACATTCGTCGATCAGAACTATCCGTACCTGGAATATCGCCAGCGCTCGGTCGTTGATAGCCGTCATCAGGTTACCGGCTCGTTCGTATGGACGCCAGACTACTTCGATGGATACAACCGGTTCGTCAGGCTCGCTTTGAACGGATGGACGATTACCAGCATCATTAATTTGCAAAGCGGCACACCGTTCACAGTTACCACCGGAACCGATGTCAATGGCGATGGACAGAACAACGATCGCCCAAGCGTCATCCCCGGCAAGATGGAACGTGTCCTTAGCCCGAACTCCCGCGTTGCTGCTGAAAAACAGTGGTTCGATACCTCGGTCTATTGCGTTCCCGGATCGGTCATCACTGGAACATCGACCGTGTGCCCCGGCGTCGGCCCTCTCGGCCTGCTCGGAAACGTGCGGCCAATGCAACTCTCCGGGCCCGGCTACCGGGATATCGACTCGTCGATCTTCCGTAACTTCAACATCCACGAAGGGCTCAAATTCCAGATTCGCGGTGAAGCCACGAATGCATTCAACCTGACCAATCTCGGCAACCCGAGCACCGCCATGAACAGCTCAACCTTCGGCCAGATCACAGGGGCCAGTGGCAGCAACCGCATCATCCAGTTGGGCGGCCGCATCCTGTTCTAAAATCCCAACTACCACCAACAGCCAAATGGGCGGCAAAAGCGTGCCGCCCATTTTTTTTGCATAGACCTTCCTCGTCCGAAACCAACGCCCCTGCCGTCCTGCTGCAAACTTCCACGCGAAATGTGCCCCCGTCGCGCAGCCCCCTTGGCCTCCAGGGCCTTGTTGATGCTAACCTTTTGATAGCGTGATCTCATTCCCCTCGCATACGGGTCACGGCATTGCATTGGCTCGAATTTCGGTAGTGTCCTAATTTGATTTGGTTCAAGTCAGCGTATGCGGCTTATACTATGGGCAGGTGGTGGTTGATGAAGACTTATTGGGGTCTGCTCGCCTCCTTCATCGCAGTGGTTTTGAGCGTCGTCAGTATGCAAGCGGTAGATATATGGCAAATATCCCCCTTCCGCCCCTACGCCAGAACCTCTCGGGTGCGACGCTGGATCTTTGGCGAGCACCGTCCCTAATGGCAGCGAATCCCTCATCCAAATTAGGACACCTCCTGAATTTCCAAGCACATGCCAAACCATGTGAGCTGATTTATAGTGAGGGATTAAGACGTTCATGCGAATGCAACTTGCGCATTCTAAAAAGTGGCCCCGTAGCTCAGCTGGATAGAGCATCGGTTTCCTAAACCGCAGGTCGGCTGTTCGAATCAGCCCGGGGTCACCATACAATCAATAACTTAGAGACGCACAGAGTCTCCCCGAAAAGGCGAGTGGCACTTAGGGGGAGCAGTTGAAGTAGACTTTGTCCACTATGACGAAAGTGAGCTTGGGTTGTCCTGCGTTGCGGTCATTGATTCCTCAGTGATTTTCCTGCCCCTTTTGCCAAAGTAGCGCGGATCTGTTGCTGCTGTGGCTGTGGTGGCCGCACTCCGAAAATGCATTTGTGATATCTCCGGGCGCTCGCAAAGCTCCACTTGGCGATCATCGTTCCAACCCGAACATCGTCTGGACGTTATCTCAGATCACCGTGCAGAGGAACCAAGCACTCACTCAGCTTCAGCCAAATCTGCCGCGGTCTTCTACTTGTCAGATCTGTTGCTGGGAGACTTCTTGTCGAGAGTGGAAAGGAGCAAATGTGCCGAGGTGGGCGGGCGGATTTTACTGTTGATCACAATGTCCTTGCTGCCTATGCCCTTTCCATACAGCCTCTCGTTGCCATCATTGTCTGGGCGGAGCGTCGAACCTGCCAGCGATATCCCCGCAAATAATCCACGCGATCGCGAATAGGAAAGAATCTCCGCCTGCATCGCGATATCCGTTGAGGCGGAGGCGTTGCGTCCTACCGGTCCGGCTGCGGCCGCAATGTCGCCTCCGAGCTTGACCTTGGTGGAAAGTATGGAATCAGCCCCGCGGCTGTTCATCACCAGCAGAACGAAGTCTGTTGATTGACCTCCCAACTGGAGCCCGAAGCTTCCACCTTCAAGCGCCATCATCGTAGGCGCACTCCAGGGGCCGTTGAAGCTTCTGCCGCTGCGGCAGGTCATCACGCCGCGCCCGTAGCTGCCTCCGAACCCAAACGCAAATTTCTTCACCGAAGGCAGAACAATCACGCATTCTGCCTTGTTCAAAAGCTCCTGCGGAATATCGTCGGGAACATTGAGAATCTCCACCATCACTTGCCCGGCAATACGAATGCGCTTGTTTTCGTCCTTTTGGGCAAAGGTCATTGAACCTGCGAACATCACTATGAGCAATAACAAAAGAGCGTTTTTCATGCCTGACTCCTTTCTCAGGTGCGAGCCACTTCAAAACGTGATGCTGATTGCAATACCGGGACGGTCGGGAAATCTCCTGTTGAACAGGTAATATCCGCCGTCGTAGTAATCCACGTACACGTCATCCGTCTGATACCAGTTGTTGCCCCAATAATCTGGATATGGATCCAGGACCTCGAACCAATAGCCGTCGTACTCAAAACGCGGATAGCCACCCGCAAACATGAAGGGGAGGCTGAAGATGCGAAACCAGTGATTGCGGCCATAGTGGCTGCGGAAGTAGCTGTCCGGCACACGGTAGCCGTTGTAGCCGCCACGTTGCTGCCAGCTTCTGCGCTGGGAGTCCCAGTTAGTGGCGCGACGCTGCTGCCAGACGCGCTGCTGCTGGGTTTGCTGCTCAACCTGCTGTTGCCGCGAGCGCTGTATCTGCTGGACAGGCTGTCTGTACCGCTGTTGTTCGTTCTTCTGCTGAGCTTGCTGCTGCCTGTTCTGGTCTTGCTGCTGCTTCTGCTGAGCTTGCTGCTGCCTGCTCTGGTCTTGCTGCTGCTTCTGCTGAGCTTGCTGCTGCCTGCCCTGATCCTGCTGTTTCTTCTGCTGGGCTTGCTGCTGCCTGCTCTGGTCTTGCTGCTGCTTCTGCTGGGCTTGCTGCTGCCTGCCCTGGTCTTGCTGCTTTTGCTGTTTTGTATTCTGCTGCTTGTTCTGGTCTTGTTCCGGCCTTTGAACGTAGCCAAAGGCGCTGGCTCCGAAAAGTGCAGATAGTAATATTGCTGAGAGAATGATTCCGCGTCGTTTCATGGTGTTACCTCTCTGCAGACCTACAAGCCAACTACTGCCTTTGAAGTGGTCCGCGGCTATACAGCATCAAGCAACTATTGGCAATTCGTTCAGCTGCTTAACCTTATTCGAATCGACAAAGTGAACTGTTGGGGGCATGGAGAACTCCGTGTTTGGCAAACAAACCCCGCACACCTTGAGAGAAGGTTATGCACTTAACCATTTTTGTATTTATCTCTTGACGCGGCTGTTCAATTCTGCTCATCTTAGGCTTGTACCCACAACAACTTCCAGATATCCACCGGCCAACTTTTACGCCGCCCCAGTGGCCCGGCTTTACGCCGCCCCTTGACAGGATGCCCTTGATGACTCGAATCCCCATCCGGACGCGGCCGCAAATCGGGAATCCACTCCTGCACATCCGAAGTTAGGATGAGTGGCAGAAGTTCTTCATGGCCTGTGTGCGTAGTCATCCTGACCAGTGACGGCGGTGACGACGCCAGCAAGCACACGTTGGCACTCCGTGTGGGCCAAGATGCGGCGCATGGTGAAGACCATACCAGCGAAGAAGAAGTATCTGCAGGACAGGCAGGAAAAGGCGACAGAGACAATGTTAGGAGCTCGTTGAAAATTGCCACAACACAGTGGATTCCCACCTTTAGGTCCGTAAATTAACCGATGGTCCGACTGAGAATCCAACTTAGAGTCACTGATGGGGTCACTTGGTTTTCTATCCTGTGCTTATTCATGCCCACTCCAGCCTACCCAATACCCCACACTTTACTCAGGTACTATGTTAAGCCTCATAAAAATGAGGCTTAAAAGAGATTTTTATCGGTTTCCTAAACTGCAGGTCGCCTGTTCGAATCAGGCCGTGGTCACCATTTTCTGAGTGTTAGTCAGTGCATTGAAGCACCGCAAAGTTCGTCCCCCCATCCTGAAAGCTGTACTTTGACTTCATACTCATAACCAGCTATAAAAGTTGATGTCATGGAAGTTCGTTCCATGGCATCACGGCTGCCCAATCAGCTTGAGCAGCGCAACTCACCACCGTAATCGTCAGGATGCTCGGGAAGGCGGTGAAATTCCGCCACTGCCCCGCAACTGTGAGCGCACCTGCCTCAGTGACCGTCGATCAGGTCACCGGATCAAGGCAGAAAATCAGCCAGCGGCCCTCCGCACTTTGCGGATGCCCAGCAGAAACCACTGAAGACGGGTTCAATCGTCGTCTTTGGGAAGGTGGCTGAAACATGCGCAAGTCAGGAGACCGGTCCTTGGCGTTTTCAACCGCTTTCACGTCCCGAGGGGGACGAAGGAGCTATCATGCCCGTCGCTTCATTTGTGCGCACCCACGCCAAACGCGTTTTGCCGCATCTTCTCACGGCCATCCTGTTCGTTCTCGCCACAACAACCTGCCTTGCCGCCTCCATCCGCGGCGTTGTTACCGATACAACCGGCGCCAAAGTCACCGGAGCCAGAGTGGTTCTACTTTGCAACGGCAAGGCCGTCGCGGCAGCAGCCTCCACGGCAGACGGCAGTTTTCAAATCACAACCGGCTGCCAAGGCCGGTTCTTCCTGGTCGTCTCCGCCAAGAGCTTTCGCCAGTTGCATACGCCGGACTTCTACGCCGGCCCACTTGATAGCGTTGAGCGCAACCTCGTGCTTGAGCCGGAGTGGGTGCGTCAATCCATCGTCGTCACAGCCACTGGAACCCCCACGCCCCAAACGCAAACCGGCGCCGCCATCAGTGTCATCAGCCCGCTCGACCTCGCACTCTCCGACGATCTGGTCAGCAACCTGCGCCTTATGCCAGGTACCTTCATTGCGCAGGACGGGCAGCGGGGAGCGCAGACTTCGCTCTTCGTCCGCGGCGGCGACTCAGACTCCAACCAGGTTGTCCTCGACGGCGTGAACGTAAGCGATATGGGCGGACGATTCGACTTCGGCCCTCTGTCGGCAACGGCCATCGAGAGCGCGGAAGTCTATCGCGGACCCAATTCAAGCCTCTATGGCGCAGACGCGGCAAGCGGCGTCGTCAGCCTCGTCACGCCTCACGGAACCACCAGCTTCCCCTCCATCCTCTTCCAGGGAGACGCCGGTAATTTCAATACTTCCCGAGAGGAACTCACGTTGGCCGGCGCACGCAACAAACTCGATTACCTGGGTGCTTTCAGCTGGCTTCAGACCGGCAACTCCATCCCCATGAACCAGTATCACGTCGCCACCTCCGCAGCAAACCTCGGCTGGCAGCCCAACGGCTCTACCCAGATTCGCGCCTCGCTGCACTACGGCGTCGATGCCACCGGTGTCCCCGGCGCATGGGACTTTTACCAGGTAGCCGACGACCGCAAAGAAGCCGATCAGAACCTCTACGGAAGCGCTTCGCTCGACAACCAGACCACGCCCGGATTCCACAATCGTTTCCAATACGGTCTTGCGCGCAAGCGCGAGCAGTCCCAGCAGTGGTATGCGGCCGGCATCTGCGTCCCCGCCGGCAGTTGCGACGGCGCGCCAGATTCCTTTACCGGCGGCAACTTCTACGGCCAGCCCATCACCATCCAGGGCGCAAACGGCTACAGCGCCACGGGCCCAGCATTGCTCAATTACAGCGCCGCCAATGGCAGCATCTACCCCAACCGGCTCGACCTGATTTCAAACCGCGATCAGTTTCTCTACCAGGGCGACCTCCATCTAACGCCGCACGTGCAACTGTTGGCCGCCTTCCACTATGCCAACGAGCGCGTCGCAGAGCGTGAGCCGGTCTACTTCATCGACGAGTCGCTCAATGTCAGCAATTACGACTACCTCTTCGGCGTGCATGGCGACTTCAAGAACCGCGTCTTCTATACCCTTCGCGGAAGTGAGGAGCACTTCCAATTGTTCGGCAACAGCTTCTCGCCCAATGCCGGCCTCAGCTTCTTCGCGCTGCGCCCCCGTTCCGGCGTCTTCAGCGGCACCAAGCTGAACTTCAGCTTTGCGCAAGGCGTCCGCGAACCTGCCCTCACTGAGCAATTCGGTTCTCTCTACAATGTTCTGGAGACCAACGGCGGCCAGGCGACCATCCAGCAGCTAGGCATCTCCCCCATCCAGGCTCCCACCACGCGCACGTGGCAGGGGGGCGGCGAGCAAGCCTTCTGGAGCCAGCACATCATCTTCCGCGTGGACTACTTTCATAATGAGTTCGGCCGCGCCATCGAATCCGTAGGCGCAGGGCTCGTGCCCACGCTGCTGCCCAATCTCTCTCCCCAGCAGCAGCAAGCCCTTGAGGCTACCTTGCAGAGCGAAAATGCATACTCGCTCACCCTCAACTCGCTCGCCTTCCGCGCTCAGGGCATCGAATCCACTGTCGAAAGTGGCATCGGCAAATACATCTTTCTCCGCGGCGGCTATACCTACCTCGACTCCGTGGTGCAACGGTCTTTCTCCGGCGACAACGCTGCCCTGCTCGGCGGCTATGCGCCCACATTCAATGGCATACCCGTCGGCATTTATTCTCCGCTCAAAGGCGCTCGCCCCTTCCGCCGTCCGCCCCACACGGGCTTCTTCACCGCCAGCTACGCGGGCAAAAAGCTCACCGCTGCCTTTACCTCGGCCTTCGCCAGCCGCAGTGACGATTCCACCTTTCTTGGCTACGCCGACATCAATCAAGGCAACTCGCTCGTCCTGCCCAACCGCAACCTCGATTTCGGCTACGCCAAGCTCGATCTCGGCGGCAGCTACCAGTTGCTGCCCTGGCTCGCCATCTATGCCCGGGCAGAAAACCTGCTCAGCCAGCAGCACATCGCCCCCATCGGCTATCCCAGCCTGCCCATGAGCTTCCGCACCGGCCTGCGCATCCAGTGGGGACCGGGAAGCAGTCACTGATCGATCCCCGCTGTGCCTGAGGCTTGTAGAAAGCCCCTTGCCTCTGCGGGAATTGCGAAAGCGCCCCGCAGAGCAATATCTTCCTTCAACTCCCCTGCGCTTTAGGAAAAAAGGTCAATTCCGCCCCTGCTTATCCACTTTTCATAGCATCTTAAGGGCCAGGGTTTTCCATTTTCCACTTGGAAAACCAGCAACTGTTCATCCATAATTGTGACGATGGATGAATTTCGATCCGATTCGCGTTAATGCTGGCAACAACATCGACCGGCTTTCGCGTGATCTATGCATCCGAATCGGGCGCCAACTTCCGTTGAAGATACATCAACGCATCGAGAACGGCTGGGAATTCCGTTTTTCGCGCCGCAGTGTTTCACTCGCTTATTTTGGCTTAAACTCCAGCTTGAGCGTGTTGGACTGAACCGAAACTGCATTTTATTTGCAAACACATAAACCCAAGTGCCGGCGTTCCATGGGCCGAGCCCGGATCACAAACTGTATGTCGTGATTTACGCGACCTTCATCAGTTCTTTATAGACTCAGATCGTCGGGACGATTTTCTAATCAGTATGCCGTTGCAATTTCTGCTGCCTGGTTCAAACGGTGCCTGCGAGAAAATTCACTCCGCAATCTGACGCGCAGCTCCGCTGCACAATCCGATTGCATGGCAGCATCGCCATTCCACAATGCAACAAGTTTTGGACGCAAATCACCATTTAGGAGAGCCAAATGACCATCATTCCAATTCGTAAGAGTCTTTCCGGCCTCATGCCGCTTATTCGTACCTTAGGTAGCCCCGCAATTTGGGTAGTTCTGCTTTTCACACTCGCCATGCAGCCTCCCGTATCCGCGCAGACAGCGGTTGACGGAGCCATCGGAGGAACGGTCCAGGACACCACCGGAGCAGTGATACCCGGTGCCGCTGTCCTGGTACACAACAATGGAACCAACGCCGAGCAGAAAGCCGTAACCGATGCCTCCGGATACTTCCGACTCATCCACCTCCAGCCAGGACTGTACACCGTAACCATCACCGCGCCGGGTTTCAATAATTTCCGCTCCACGGACCTCACGGTGCAAGTCGGCCTCCTCACCGATCCGAACGCGCGGCTAAAGGTGGGCAGTTCTGCCGAGACCGTCGTCGTCACCGGCGAGGCGCCTCTGGTCAATACCATCTCGCCTGAATTCTCGGGCGTCGTACCCCAGATGGCGCTTCAGACTCTGCCGGAAAACAACTATCGCTGGTCAGCGTTTGCGCTGCTTACCCCCGGTGTCGTCAACGACTACAATGGCTACGGTCTGCTGAGTTTTCGCGGCCAAAGCACCCTGCTGAACAACATCACCATCGACGGTACCGACGATAACCAGGCCTACTTCTCTGAAGAGCGCGGACGCACCCGCGCCGGATACTCCACCATCAAAGCCGCCGTGCAGGAGTTCCAGGTAAACACCTCGAACTACTCCGTCGAGTATGGACGCTCGGCGGGCGGCATCGTAAACTCCGTCACCAAGAGCGGCACCAACACCTTCCATGGCGAAGGCTACTACTTCGACCGCGACAGCGCCTGGGCCGCACAGAATACGTATGTCACCCATCCCGTGCAGGTCTCGTCCAACCCCATTTCATACGCCGTACAATCTTTCAAACCAACCGACTTGCGCCGTCAATACGGCTTGGCCCTCGGCGGACCTATCCTGAAGAACAAAATGTTCTTCTTTTTAGCCGCCGATCGCTTCTATCATGACTTTCCGGCAGCCGCTACCATCACCGGAACCAGCGCCAACAGCAACTTCTATACTGCCGCCGACGCTGCACTGCCTTCCGGAAAAACCTGCGGTGGCTCTGGAGCGGCAGCACCTAATTATCAGGATGCCAATGTCTGCCAGATCGTCACCGACACCGGCCTCTCCTATGCCAATGCATTCACCTTCTATGGCCAGGGGATCGTCGGGCTGACCTCAATGCTCGGTACAGTCCCCCGCGTCGGCGACCAGACCATCTACTTCCCGAAAGTGGACTGGCAGATCAACGACAAGAACCACGCCTCTATCGAAGCCAACCGCATGCGCTGGACCTCGCCGGCCGGCATCCAGACAAGCCCCGCTGTAGCCTACGGCATGGCAAGTTTCGGCAACGACTATGTGCGCGACAACTGGATTGTCGGCAAGTTGGACACATTTTTCACACCCGCGCTCAGCAATGAGGTTCGCTTCATGTATGGCCGCGACTTCGAATACGAGTTCAACCAGACCCCCACAGCCTACGAGCAAAGCAACCTGGTGAAGACCACCGGTTACACCAATCCGCTCGGCCTGCCGCCCAATGTCTACCTCAGCGGCTTCTTCCAGTTCGGCACACCCCAGTTCCTCAACCGCGCGGCCCTCCCTGACGAGCGCCGCTGGCAGCTTTCAGACACCGTCGCCTGGACCCGCGGCAAACACAGCCTCAAATTCGGCGAAGACTATCTGCACACATACGATCTGATCTCAAACCTCTATAACCAGTACGGCGGCTTCTCCTATAGCGGCAACCAGGCGCTGGGCAACTTCCTGTCAGATCTCTACCTCTCGCAGAATACGGTCGCCGGAAAGACAGCCAGGAATTACACCTATTTCAACCAGGGAATCGGAACACCGGGACTCGGTTTCACCACCAGTGACTATGCGCTCTTTGCGCAGGACGAGTGGAAGGTCAGCCCGCGGCTTAGCATGACCCTCGGCGTGCGCTGGGACTACGAAGCATTCCCCACCCAGCAACTCCCCAACCCCGCTGTCCCGCAAACGGCGACGCTTCCAGACCATAAATTCAACGTCGCACCCAGAGTCGGCTTCGCCTACGACGTGTTTGGCGGTGGCAAGACCATCCTGCGCGGAGGCTACGGCATGTTCTACGCCCGCGCCATCAACTCCGCCCTCTACCAGGCAATCATTGGAACTGGAAATTCCGCCGGCCAGGTCAACCCCAGTCTGTATCCAAATACGGCAGGAGCCTGCGCCCCGATCTTCCCGCAGGTTGTTCCTTCAGCCAGCTATTCCAACTGCCTGTCGGGTTCAAGCGGCGCCGCAACTTCCTACTACCTGGATCCAAACTTCAAGCTGCCTGAAATCCATCAGGCAGATCTGACCATCGAGCAGCAGCTCTCAAACTACGACGTGTTCAGTCTCTCCTGGCTCGGGTCGTGGGGAAGGCGGTTGCCCGACTTTGTCGATACAAACCTGCCAACGCCAGTGCCCGTCAGCTTTACAGTGGCCGACCCCAACAAGACCGGTCCCCTGCCCAACGGCAGCACGTTCACTGCGAATGCATTCTTTGCAACCGCAAACGCCAACAAGCGGCCCAATGCCGCATTCAGCACCATCACAGATATCTTCAGCGGAGTGAATTCAAACTACGAGGCCATGGTGGCCCAATACACACACCGCCTTAACCACCACATTTCATTTAACGCAACCTATACCTGGTCGCACGCCATGGACTATGGAGAAAACAACACCACAGGCGCAAGCGCCAACGCCCTGCTCGATGCGTCTAATCTGGCGCTCGAATACGGAAATTCCAATCAGAATGTACCCAGCCGGCTCGCCTTCTATGGCGTGGCGCAGTCGCCATGGCATTTCCACGGGCCGCTCGCCTACCTGCTCAACGACTACGAATTGGCGCCCATGTTCCAGACTCAGAGTGGATTGCCTTATTCGCCTGGCATCAGCACCTCCAACTCTTCCCTCTATAAGCCCGGTGCTACCACGCTCACGTCGTTGGTGACCTCTTCATTCAACGGCTCCGCTGGCACAGCGCGGCTGCCGAATGTCATCCGCAACGCCTATCAGTATCCAAAAACCTGGGGAGTTGACTTGCGCGCCTCCAAGAGTCTGGTCGTGCGCGAGCATTACAAGCTCCAGTTCCTCGCGGAAGCATTCAACCTGGCCAATCACCAGAACGTGACCGGCTTGGGCACAACCGCATACACCATCACTGAAAATTCAGCCACACATCTCAATACCTTGACACCCTATACCAGCACCACCTACGGGTCCGTCACCAGCACAAACAACAGCAACTTTGCTTACAACATCCGACAGATTCAGATGGCCGTGCGACTCACTTTCTGAGTCCAGACCTGTTGATTGCAAAAGCGCGGCGGCTTCGGCCGCCGCGCTCTTTTTCAGGCCCATTCGGCCCCAGGAACCTAATCACTCGACCCTGTCGAACCCCACCGGGCAGACAGCCCCTCGGAGCCGCTACCTCACTGCAAATAAGTAACCCGTTTTGCGCTTTGATCATTAAGTCAAAATTGAACTCATAGATATCCATTTCCAAAATAGGAATAATGTGTCCAAAACTCGTGCACTTTGCACCACTTCTGTTGAAAACCCGTCTCTTATCCGATTACTATGAGGTACCTCCAGTTCGGCATTTTGCCGCCTGTTGCTTCCAAGGAGTTTGTGTATGGTCTGCCCCAAGTGCCAATCCGGCTCCGTTTCAATCGTCCCGGCAGAGATTCGCCTCTATCGCAACCGTCCTCGCACCATGAGCCATCCACCCGTCTCGCCGTCTCCCGACGTGCGCGTCTGCCTGGATTGCGGCTGGTCCGAGTTCTCCATCCCGCGCACCTGGCTCTCCGCTGGATGGCTGCAATCGCTGCGTGCGCCCGCCCCGCCCGAAATCAGGGCCATAGAGGCCTCAATAATCGCTGCGACCTCCCACTAGATCTGCTTCAAGGCCGCGCTCACCGCTCCCCAGCCAAACTCCTCGAGCCCTGCAAAAAGCCCCCAGCCGAAGCTGGGGGCTATTTGCGTTTCGCTCTTGCTCTTGCGCCGAAGGCGCGTACGCCCGAACGGCGAGTTCTAGTACATGCCGTCCATGCCGCCGCCATGGCCGCCGCCAGCAGGCGCTGCCTTGGCTTCGGGGATCTCGACGATCAGAGCCTCAGTCGTCAGCAACAGAGCCGCGATCGAAGCCGCATTCTGCAGCGCCGTCCGCGTCACCTTGGTCGGATCGATGACACCGGCCTTCACCAGGTCCTCGAACGCACCGCTCTGCGCGTTGTAACCGAAGTGCTGCTCCTTGGACTCGAGCACCTTGGCCACAACAACCGCACCCTCTTCGCCGGCGTTGGCAACAATCTGACGCAGGGGCTCTTCGAGTGAACGGCGAACAATCTGTGCGCCAATCTTCTCGTCGCCTTCCAGCGTGCCAATCAACTTGTCAACCGCGGGAATCGCACGAACCAGAGCCACGCCGCCGCCGGGGACAATGCCTTCCTCCACAGCCGCACGCGTCGCGTGCAGTGCATCCTCAACGCGAGCCTTCTTCTCCTTCAGCTCGGTCTCGGTCGCAGCGCCCACCTTGATGATGGCAACGCCGCCCACCAGCTTGGCCAGCCGCTCCTGCAGCTTCTCCTTGTCGTAGTCCGAGGTGGTCTTCTCGATCTGCGAACGGATCTCCTTCACGCGACCTTCGATGTCGGAAGCCTTGCCGGATCCGTCAACGATGGTGGTGTTGTCCTTGTCGATGGTGATGCGCTTGGCCTTGCCCAGATCCTCGAGCTTCACGCCTTCCAGCTTGATGCCCAGATCCTCGGTGATGGCCTTGCCGCCCGTCAGGATGGCGATGTCGCCCAGGATGGCCTTGCGACGATCGCCAAATCCAGGAGCCTTCACGGCAGCCACATTCAACGTGCCGCGCAGCTTGTTCACCACGAGCGTTGCCAGAGCCTCGCCCTCAACGTCTTCTGCGATGATCAACAACGGCTTGCCGCCGCGCGCAACCTGCTCCAGCAGAGGAAGCAGATCCTTCATCGCGCTGATCTTCTTCTCGTAGATAAGGATGTACGGCTCGTCCAGAACCACTTCCAGACGCTCAGCATCGGTCACGAAGTAGGGGCTCAGGTAGCCACGGTCAAACTGCATGCCGTCCACCGTCTCCAGACCCGTGTGCATCGTCTTCGACTCTTCAATCGTGATCACGCCATCCTTGCCCACAACCTTCACTGCGTGAGCAATAATGTCGCCGATCTCCTGATCGCCGTTGGCCGAGATCGCGCCCACCTGGGCAACCGATCCCTCGTTCACAGGCTTCGAAAGCTTACCAAGGGCGCCGCCATCGGTCCACTTGCCGTCCTTGTCGCGCGAGCCGATCACAACCGTCACGGCCTTTTCGATGCCGCGCTTCAGTGCTGTCGGGTTTGCACCGGCCGCTACCGTCTTCACGCCTTCGCGGAAGATCGACTGGGCCAACACGGTCGCCGTCGTCGTGCCGTCGCCGGCAACGTCGGAAGTCTTGGAAGCAACTTCCTTCACAAGCTGAGCGCCCACGTTCTCCATCGGGTCCTTCAGCTCGATCTCTTTGGCCACCGTCACGCCGTCCTTGGTAATGGTCGGCGAACCAAACTTCTTCTCAATCACAACATTGCGGCCCTTGGGTCCAAGGGTCGCCTTTACCGCGTCCGCCAGCGTATTGACGCCGCGCAGAATTGCTTGACGGGAATCCTCACCGTGCAGAATTTGCTTAGCCATGCTCGTAATTCTCCTTGAAACAGTTGTCAGATGTCGGTTGTCGGTTATCCAATATCAGGCCGGCGTCTCAATCGCGCGCATGCGCGGTACGCCTATCCGCAAAAAACTACTTCTTCACGATGCCGAGAACTTCTTCCTCGCGCATGATCAGAAATTCCTCGCCGTCAATCTTGATCTCGGTACCGGAATACTTGCCGAACAGAATCTTGTCGCCCGCCTTCACGTCCAGCGGAAATACCTTGCCTTCGTCGTTCGACTTGCCCTTGCCCACGGAGATCACTTCACCCTCCTGGGGCTTTTCCTTGGCGCTATCGGGGATGATGATCCCACCACGAACGGTTTCGCCCTCTTCCACGCGACGGACAAGAATACGATCATGGAGCGGGGTAAATGTAGTCACAGCTGATTTTGTTGCCATTGCTTCGCTTCTCCTTCACGCGCGAACAGGGTTGAGCCCGGCTCGCGGGTTTTGAGTGTTGCATTAAAAAGACTTGGGAGCCCACGCCATACGGTTCCACGTTCGCGAACCCGGCGCACGTTCAAGCAGTGTAACCAGCCTTATGCTAGCACTCCTGCCTTCCAATTGCTAAAGATAGAGAACCTGAATAGCGTTGTCAAGAGGGTTTCTGTTAAAATCTTAGTATATCGCACTCATATTGTCTGCCTCCACCTCTAGCCCGCTCCCCGGCCGCCGCAGCACTTACCTACTGTTCCTCCCTCCGTCAAAACGATTACAATGGATCCCATGTCTCGCCGCTCTCTTCTCCGCTTCAGCGTCTTCGTGGCCGGCTTTGCTCTGGCCGTCAGCTCGCTCCACGCCGGTGCGCAGGATGACTCCTCACGCGGCCGCAAGTTCAAGGTTCCCCCACCCTCCGCCCGCATTGAAGTCACGGTCCTGCGCGACTTCAATGGCGACCCCATCGAGAACGCCGCCGTCATCTTCCATCCCATCGAGGGCGATCGCGACAAGGGCGGCATGGAATTGAAGACCAACTTCGACGGCAAGGCCATGATCGACGTAATTCCCGTCGGCGACACCGTGCGCCTGCAGATCATCGCACACGGCTACCAGACCTACGGGCAAGATTTCAAGGTCGATAAGGACTCAATGGCCATGGAAGTCAGGCTGAAGCGGCCGGGCCAGCAGTACTCCATTTACAAGCGCAAGCCCAAG
>DATKWA010000157.1:0-11612 GCA_035529815.1 Occallatibacter sp.
CATCATCGGTTGGGAACTCCGAATTGAAGTCCGCAATGGTGTATTTCTGGTAGCCAGGTATAGTGTTCTTTGTTTTGCGGGTCGCCATAACAACCATAGTATGCCATATGTTCTACTTGTATTCAAGGGATAATTGCCCTAATCAGTAACCTACCCGTCGAAATCCGACGTTTTTCGACGTTTTTTGCGCCCAAAATCCGCCCTTTTCGCCCCGAAAACCGCAATAAGCGCGTCCTGCGTTACTTCGTCTTCTGCCCCCAGCGCGCCACGCTGAACTGCGCCCCTGCAAACAAAATCAACCCCGAAAAATACGCCCAGAACAGCAGCCCGACCGAAACATAAAACGGCCCGTACAGCGACCGCAAATCCAGATGCGGCAAGATCGCCATAAAAACATACTTCGCAATCAGCCAAATAACGCCCGTCACAATCGCCGTCCGCAAAACCGGCTGCCAGGGAACCTTCCTGTTCGGAAGCACCCAATAAATCGAAAAGAAGAAAAGGATCGAAGCCAGGCCCGTCGTCGCCGCCAGCAGCAGAAAACACAGCCAGTTGAACACGAAGTTATCCGTGTGGTGAAAGAACATCACCGCAAGAGTCCCGCGCCCCGCCGCATTCACCGCCACGCTCGCCATGCCCAGCACCACCATCAGCAGCGCAAGCCCCAGCGCCACCGCTTGGTTCACTAGGTAGTTGCGGCTCTTCGCAACGCCCCACGCCTGGTTCAGCGCCACCTCCAACGGAAGAAAAATCCCCGTGCACGCCACCAGAATCATCACCAGCGACAACACCTGCACGCCGTGCCGAGGAGCCACCGCAAACAAGCTTGCCGCCACAAACTCCTGGTTCGACGGGAAGAAATAGCGCACCAGATCGCCAATCTCGCTCACCATCGCCTGCGAGTGAAACACCGACTGCGACAGCGTATAAAGCAGCACGATAAAGGGAATGAACGACAGAATCGCATTCGCCGCCACGCTGAACGCGTACGTATGCACCTCGCTGTCCAGCAGGTAAGCGATCAGCGCTGTGCCGCTCCTGCGCCACCGGTACCACTTCGATATCTGCGGCGGCTCCGCTGCTTTCAAGGTGGTCGCCTGATCAATCAAAGCCTCCACGCCGGCTTCAATCTTCAACTCTGCCGCCTTCAACTCGTTCGCCAATTCCCGCTCCCTGCCCGCAACCGCAAATTCCCCGCAGCTCAGACGCTCCCGTAATCCCAATTCGCTTTCTGAATCAGCGCTTCGTCAAGGATAGTCTTTCCTGCACACTCACATTGGACGAGCCCTGATCTCAAGAGTCTTGCAATCTCCCCAGCGCCCACCGCGCCGCAGCCCGCAACCCTTCATCCGAGGCCTCAGCCCACTGCTCCAGCACCGGCCCAAACCGTCCCTCGCCGCTATTGCCCATCGCCACGGCCACATTCCTCCGCAGCCCCCAAAACCCCGCCCGCCGCACAGGCGACCCATTAAACTCCCGCTCAAACTCCGCTTCTTCCAGACCCGCCAGCCACTCCAGCGCCGGATTCACCAGCTCCGCCCGCGCCTCCATCTCCCGGTCCGCACTCACCGGCGCTTTCCGATTCCACGGGCAAACATCCTGGCAAATATCGCACCCAAACACCTGCCGCCCCATGCCTGCCATCAGATCCTCGCCAATCGCTCCCTTATGCTCAATCGTCAGGTATGAGATGCACCGCGTCGCATCCATCCTGTAGGGCTCTCGCAGTGCATCCGTAGGGCAAGCCTCAATGCACCGCCTGCACGTCCCGCACCGATCCGGCGCAGCCAGCTCCGTTTCCCCTTCCACTGGCAGCGAAGTCAGCAGCACCGCCAGAAACCCATACGACCCCAGCTTCGGATGAATCAGGCACGTGTTCTTCCCCGTCCACCCAAGCCCCGCCGCCACAGCCAGCGACCGCTCCACCACAGGCCCCGTATCCACATACCCGCGCGCCTCAAACTCCCCCGCCAGCTCCGCCCGAATCCGTCCCTCTCGAATGCGTCCCTCCAGCGCCTCCAGCCGCTTCTTCAGCACCTTGTGATAATCGCTCGGCCGCCGCCGTCCCTCCGCATCTTGGCGGCTCGACCACGCATACCGCGCAATCCACCCCGCGCCCGCCTCTGCCGGGTCAACCGACCGCACCTGCCCGCTGTTGTATCCCGCAAAACAAACCACCGCAGACCGCGCCCACGGAAACGGAATCCCCACCCGCGCCCTCACCAGCCGCCCAGCCTCATCTCTCCGCTCCAGGTACCGCATCGCACCCGCGCGCCCCGCGCCAACCCACTCCTCAAACCGCCCCGCGTCCCGTCCCTCCGTCGCATAAGGCAGCGCCACGAGGCCAGCCTCCGCAAACCCTGCCTCCCGCGCCCATGCACGCACCTCGGCCAGCCGCAACCCAGCGCTCAAGCTCCCGCGATTGGCCAAATCATTGGTCATGGAACCACACACACACCTCTTTGCGTATTAGGAACCAGAGTTCATTGGTGAACGCCCGAATCGAAGACGAACTCCAACAGCAGCAGCCGGAATCCTGAAGCGGATGTTTCCCTGTCACCTTCAGCATAGCCCCGGCAAAAAATGGGACGTTTCACGGGAGAGTCGTATGACCGCCACAATTTGTCTTGAAGAAATCGTCAGAAATGTGGAAGCCAACCCCCGGTGCCAGCTCACCGAACTGGTCCGTGGTTCCGACCGTTCCTTCCTCGACCAGATGACCCCCCTGGTGAGCCGCCAAAGCCTGTCGCTCGACATCAATTCCGTCGAGCGTATCGACGCCGCCGGCATCGCCGCCCTCATCTCCCTCTATCGCATCTCCAGCGAGGCCGGTTACCGCTTCAGCATCACCAACCCCACCCCCACGTAAACGAGTTGCTAGCCCTGGTCGGCCTCGACAACATTCTCCTGTCTCATAATGCGAAGCATTCTTCGCATTCCGGCTCTCGCATGGCGCAAGACGCAGCCTGACCCACCCCCCTGTACTCCCCCAAACCCGCTTCACGCCTGCTCTTGCGCCTCAAATGGCCATAATTCCGGCCGCTCCGCGAGCGGCCTTTCAAAGGCCACCCACTCTCATGTGACGAAATGCACAGGCAATCGCATGCGCGCGGCGCTATTTGTACCATCAACTTGTAAATCCCGCATGGTGTCGTTGTCTGTTCTGGATGACCCGCATGCGCTCAGCCTGATAACTTTATCTGTGGTGTGCTGAGGCTGCGTTCTTCCATCCTGTACGATGGACAACCGCCGCGGAAGTCGGGCCCGCAGACGAGGCTTTCTCGCCAGGGCGAAAATCAGAGAGATGGAGGCTTTACCCCATGACGCAGAGCGTTCTGGAACAGTCGCCTGCCGAAAAGGCAGGCACGACCGAAACCCAAACCAAGTATGTCTACTTTTTCGGCGGAGGCAAGGCGGACGGCCACGGCCGCATGAAGGATGTTCTGGGCGGAAAGGGCGCAGGCCTCGCCGAGATGACCAATGTGGGATTGCCCGTACCTCCGGGATTCACCCTCCAGACCGAAGCCTGTCGCGAATATATGCGCGGCAAAATCAGCAAGCAGGCCGACGTCGAGATGCTCACTGCTCTCGATAGGCTCGAAAAGCTCCAGGGCCAGAAGCTCGGCGCAGGCGACAATCCGCTCCTGGTCTCGGTCCGCTCCGGCGCCAAATTCTCCATGCCCGGAATGATGGATACCATCCTCAACCTCGGTCTCAACGACAAAGCCGTCGAGTCGCTCGCCAAACTCAGCAATAATCCCCGCTTTGCCTATGATTCCTATCGCCGCCTCATCCAGATGTTCGGCAGCGTCGTCCTCGAAATTCCCAAGAAAGAATTCGAGCACATCTTCGACGGCATAAAGGCTGCGGCAAAGGTCAAGTTCGATCACCAGCTTCAGCCCGATGCCCTCAAGAAGATCATCGACGGCTACAAGAAGCTCATCAAGAAGCAGACCGGCAAGGACTTTCCGCAAAACCCGATCGAGCAGCTCACTGCCGCCCGCAACGCCGTATTCCGCAGCTGGCAAAATGACCGTGCCAAGACCTATCGCCGCATCAATCGCATCGACGACTGGCTGGGTACGGCTGTCAACGTGCAGGCCATGGTCTTCGGCAACCTCGGCGACAACTCGGGAACCGGCGTGGGCTTCACCCGCAATCCCGCAACCGGCGAGCACATGTTCTTCGGCGAGTACCTGATGAACGCCCAGGGCGAAGACGTCGTCTCCGGCGTCCGCACTCCGCTCCACATCAGCGAACTCGAAAAGGCCATGCCCAAGATCTACGAGCAGCTCAAAGACATCACACGGCGCATGGAAAGGCACTATCGCGATATCCAGGACTTCGAGTTCACCATCCAGGATGGCAAGCTCTACATGCTTCAGACCCGCAACGGAAAGCGCACTGGTCTGGCTGCCGTCCGCATCGCCATCGATATGGTTCGCGAAGGCCTCATCACGCAGGAAGAAGCAATCCACCGCGTCGAGCCAAACCAGCTCTACGACTTCCTCGTTCCTCGCCTCGTTGAAAAGGGTGAGAAAATCGAAGTCCTCGCCACCGGCCTGCCCGCTTCGCCCGGCGCTGCTGTCGGACAGATCGTCTTCACCGCCGAGGATGCCGTTAAGCATCACGCCAACGGTTCCTACAAGTCCATCGTCCTCGTGCGCGGCGAAACCACGCCTGAAGACATCGCCGGCATGGAGGTTGCCGCTGGCATCCTCACCTCGCGCGGCGGCATGACCTCTCACGCCGCCGTCGTCACCCGCGGCATGGGCAAGTGCTGCGTGGCCGGCGCAGGCGACTGCGTCGTCAACGAAGCCAAGAAGGAACTCCGCGTCAAGGGCCGCACCTACAAGCAGGGCGACTGGATCTCACTCGACGGAACCACAGGCCGCATCATCGCCGGCAAGCTCAAAACCCTCGACGCCCAGCCCGACGATCCAGATCTGGTCAAGTTCATGAGCTGGGTCGATCCGCTGCGCAAACTCAACATCCGAGCCAACGCCGACATTCCTCGCGACGCCAAACTGGCCCGCATGTTCGGCGCTGAAGGCATCGGCCTCTGCCGCACCGAGCATATGTTCTTTGCAGAAGATCGCATCGAGCACATGCGCACCATGATCCTCGCCGACGATGAGAAGACCCGCCGCGCCGCTCTCAAAAAGCTGCTCCCCATGCAGCGCGCCGACTTCACCGGACTCCTCAAGGCCATGGAATCGCTGCCAGTCACCATCCGACTCCTCGATCCGCCGCTGCATGAGTTCCTGCCCAAGCGTGAAGACTTGCTCGTTCAGATTGCCCGTCTGGAAGAGACCAAGCCCCGCTCGCCCAAGCTCAAGGAACTGCGCTCCCTGCTGGCGCGCGTTGAACAACTCCATGAGCAGAACCCCATGCTCGGCCTGCGCGGTTGCCGTCTCGGCATCGCCTTCCCCGAGATCACCGAGATGCAGGTCCGCGCCATCATCGAGGCCGCTGTCGCGGTCAAGGCCAAGGGCGGCAACCCGCATGTCGAAATCATGATTCCGCTCATCGGCTCCATCGAGGAGATGCGTAACCAAACCGCAATCGTTCGCCGCATCGCTTCCGAAGTCTTCGCGGAGAAGAAGGCAAAGGTCGACTACATGGTTGGCACCATGATCGAGCTACCCCGCGCCGCACTCACCGCCGATCAGATCGCCGAAGAAGCCGAGTTCTTCAGCTTCGGAACCAACGACCTGACCCAGACCACCTTCGGCATCTCACGCGATGACATCAACAACTTCCTGCCCGCCTACATGAAGTACGGCATCTTCAAGCAGGATCCCTTCGCCACCCTCGATCAGGCCGGCGTCGGGCAACTCGTGAAGATGGGCGTGGCCAAGGGTCGCAACACCCGGCCCAAACTCAAAGTCGGCATCTGCGGCGAGCACGGCGGCGATCCAGAGTCCGTCAAGTTCTGCCACAAGATCGGCCTCAACTACGTCTCTTGCTCGCCCTTCCGCCTCTTGACGGCAAGGCTCGCAGCCGCGCAGGCGGCCCTCGAAGAAAAGCAGACTGGCCCCGTCCATACAACCAGCTAGTCCTCAACCACCACCAAACCCGAAGGGGCGTCCGCGGGGGCGGACGCCCCTTCTGCATTGAATGCCCCTTACCTTCTGCGCGGCCCACAAAACACGTTCCAGATACGTCGCATCTCAATCAATGAGATGATGCATGTACCATCGCCTTTCTCGTGCATTCGTAGATACTCCCACGCTGCCCCTGCTTTTCAGACAAGAGGACCCAAGACCATGCTGATCCGTCTGGCATACGACATTCAATTCGAAATCTCTGCCGCAGTCGCCATGGTTGCCCTTCTCAACGTTCATCCTTCCCGCGCCCACGACCTGCTGGAGCCCGACGAGTTGCACATCGAGCCCAATATCCCCGTCACCAGCTACATCGACGGCTTCGGAAACCGCTGCGCCCGCTTCGTCGCGCCCGAAGGCCATCTGCGCCTCAGCGGTGACACGCTTATTCGCGACTCCGGCTACCCGGACACTCTCAATCTCGCTGCACGCGAGTCGGCCGTCGGCGATCTACCTCATGAGATTCTCAGCTACCTGCTCAACAGCCGCTATTGCGAGGTCGACAGCTTCAATAACATCGCCTTCGAGCTCTTTGGAAATCTGGACCCCGGCTCGAGCAGAGTGCAGTACATCTGCAACTGGGTCCACAACAACGTCGCATTCAATTATTAGCATGCCCGCCCCACCAAGACCGCCCTCGACGTCTTCACAGAGCGCGTCGGCGTCTGCCGCGACTTCCAGCATCTCGCCATCACCTTCTGCCGCGCTCTCAACATCCCCGCCCGCTACGCCACCGGCTATCTCGCCTACATCGGCGTTCCCGTCGTCGTTCCCATGGACTTCAGCGCATGGTTCGAGGTCTGGCTTGATGGCCGCTGGTGGACATTCGATGCCCGTAACAACCAGCCCCGCATTGGCCGCATCCTCATGGCCACAGGTCGAGACGCCTCCGATGTCGCAATGACAACCGCCTTCGGCAAGGCCGACCTCAGCCACTTTTTCGTCGTTGCCGAGGAAGAAACTCCGTCGTCCGCCAGCCAGCCGGTGCTCTAGTTTCCTATGCCTACTTCTCCGCCGCCGAGTAATACCCCTCCCGCGTCACCACCGTCAGATCGCCATTCTTCGCCTTCAGCGCAATCTTGTGGAACTCCTCATCGTTATCCACCTTGTCCGGCGTATACGTCAGCAGGTATTGCCCGCGCAGTTCTTCGGCAATCTGGTTGTAAATATCCTCAAGGTTGTCCTTCTTCTTGGCCTCGAAGAACCGCCCGCCGGTCCGCGTCGCAATCTCCGTCATAATCTTCTTGCCGTCAATCCGAGGCTGGCCCCCACCGCCGCCACCGCGCCGTCCGCCACCAGGATAACCCCCGCCCGGATAACCGCCTCCACCCCCAGGGTATCCTCCACCACCGCCGGGATACCCACCACCACCGCCCGGCCAGCCGCCGCCCATGCCGCCGCGCCGCCCGCCGCTGCCGGGAAAGCCCTCGCCAGACTGCCGTTCCTGCTCGCCCTTGAAGTAGACCGCGTATACAGCAACATTGGCGTGGTCCGCCGCATCAATCGCGTCGTTCAGGTTCTCCTTGCTGCCCCGGTCCTCGCCGTCGGAGAAAACAACCAGCGTCTTGCGCCCGTCCTTGGGCTTCATCAGCTCGTCCGACGCCAGAAAAATTGCATCGTAAAGCTGTGTTCCGCCACCGCGGCTGACGCGCGACTGGCTGCTCCGGTCGTCGCCGCTGGTCTCCGGTCCCTGGGAGCTGTTTCGCTCCCGCTCCGTCGGCCCCATCCCATCGATCTCGTGGTGCAGCTTGTCGCGCGAATTCGTAAAGTCCTCGAGCAGCTCCACCTCGCGGTCAAAGTGGATCAGGAACGCCTGATCCCCTGACTTTGCCGTCTTCGGGTCCGCGAGCAGCATCAGGTCCACAAACTTCCCCGCCGCCTTGCGCTCGTTCTCCATCGCCACACTCATGCTCCGGCTCGTATCCACCAGCAGCCCCAGCCGAAACGGCAAATTGCTCTCCTGCGTAAAGCTCTTGATCGTCTGCGGCCGCCCATCCTCGGTCAGCGTAAAATCTGCGGGCCCGAGGTTGGCAACCAGCGCCCCATGCTTGTCACGAACGGTAACCGGCAGCAGAACCTCCCGCGCCTGAACCTTCAGCGTTGCAACCGGCTGGTCCGCAGCCGCCGCGGCTGCCTGCTGCGCCCGCATTGCCAGCGGCAGGCACAACAAAGTCATCGTCCACAATTCCAATAGAACAACAGATTGCTTCTTCATAGTGATAAGGGGAAATACACCTTCGCTCCTTTAGACGAGTCTCACTCAGGATAGTTGACTCACAAAGCCCTCAATCGAACCGTGCGCTGCAGTCCTCAATTCCGCAATCTTTGCGCACCGGGCCGCCGTCCCAGGCCGCCAGACACACCTCCAGTAGACTCGTGGATGGACTAATATGAGAGCTTAAGCCAATAGAAGTGGGAGTGCCGCTGCCAGGTTATTATTCTTCCGAGGTCCCGGCGCAGAGAGTTGTACGGAAACCTGCGCAGGCATTTCGGTAATCTGTCCCAAAGGCTGGCCAAACGGGTGGCAGCCATTACACTAAGACGGCACTTGAAGTTCCGTGCGTGTTCCGTGTCTGCAACTAACCCCTCGGAGTCAAAATACTATGCACCGCGAATCTACTCCGCCAGATCGGGAAATGCCTTTCATGACCAAGCGTTTGTTGTCCGGCCTACTGTTCGTTTGCGTGATTGCGTTCTCTTCCACGGCCTTCAGCATGCACGCTATGACCGCGGCCGGCAGGGATGCTCATCCTGTTATCCCTCAAATTCGGCATGTCTTTGTTATCACCCTTGAGAACAAGAATTTCTCCGCCACCTTTGGCCCTCGATCCGATGCGCCCTATCTTGCAGACACGTTGCGGGCACGGGGCGCCTTGCTCACGCAGTACTACGGAACCGGACATAGCAGCCTGGACAACTACATTGCGATGATGGGCGGCCAGGCAAATAATCCCCAGACCTCCGCCGATTGCCAAACGTATGCCGATTTTCACCAGACCGGCACAGCTCCCGACGGGCAAGTAGTCGGCCAGGGATGCGTCTATCCCGCGTCCGTCAAGACGCTGGCCAACCAACTGATGGATGCGGGCCTCACCTGGAAAGGCTACATGGGGGATATGGGCAACGATCCCGCGCGTGAGTCCGCTACGTGCGGTCATCCGCAGCTCGGCGCTCCGGACCTGACCGAGCGAGCTGAAGCCCCCAGCGCTGCCGTGCCCGCGGGCGACATGTACGCGACCCGCCACGACCCTTTCATGTACTTTCACGCCATTATCGATGCGCCGGTATGCAACAGCAACGTCGTCAACCTGCGCCACCTCGCGGACGATCTCCGCTCAATCTCCACCACGCCCAACTTCAGCTTTATTACCCCCAATCTGTGCGACGATGGCCACGATTCGCCGTGCGCCAACGGTGAGCCCGGCGGCCTGAAGTCCATCAACATCTTTCTCCAAAAGTTGATCCCCGTCATTCTCAACTCGCCAGCCTACAAGCAGGACGGCCTCATCATCATCAACTTCGATGAAGGTGGCACCGGCACAATCAAGGAGTCCAATACCGGCACCGTCGTCACGGTCGATGGAGCCTCATGCTGCCAGCAGCAGGAAGGTCCAAATCTTGGCCGCCAATATCCCATCGAGGTCAAGCACATGTCACATGGCCGCCTGATTACCACGCGGACCCTGAGCTTTGGCGGCGACAGAACCGGCGCTCTTCTCTTGTCGAAATACATTCGTCCCGGCACTGTCTCCTCTGTGCCATACAACCATTACTCCCTGCTGAAGTCCCTTGAACTGATCTTCGGCATTCATGAGTATTTGGGCTACGCCGGCCAAAAGGGCCTGGTAGCCTTCGGCCCGGACGTCTTTACCGGCAACTGATGAATCGAACGCCGGGGCCCACTCTTTTTTCGCTTCTACGTTGGCAGCCTATGGCGATGATGCGTACTTTGCTGCTGGTTGGAATCCTCCTCTCCGCGGGAGCCTTGTGCGTAACGGCACGGATGCGCGCATCCGCACCGCCAGCAGAGACATCCCAGCTGAGCCCCGCGGCCTCTCTCGGCAAAAAAATCTTCTTTGACCCAACGCTCTCGGCATCCGGCAAGATGGCATGCGCCACATGTCACAACCCGGCGTACGCATACGGCCCTCCCAATGCATCGGCGGTTCAGTATGGCGGCCCGCATTTGAAAAGCTCCGGTTACAGGGCCGTGCCCTCGCTACGCTACATCCTTAACTACGTACCCGTGTGGACCCACGTGCAGGACACCAACCCGATCGAACAGCTCGCAGAAGCTGACACAGCCCCCACGGGTGGATACACTTGGGATGGCCGCTACAACTCTCTGCATGCGCAAGCCATGCTTCCCTTCTTCTCCACTGTCGAAATGGACAATCGCAGCGTGAACGAGCTGGCCACGAAGCTAAGCCAGGCCAGCTATGCCGGCGAGTTGCGCGCAGTCTTCGGAAAAGACATCTTCGCGCAACCAGCGCGCGCCGTTGCAAATGCGGCGCTGGCCGTTCAACAGTTCGAGTTGCAAGACAACAGCTTTCATCCCTACACAAGCAAGTTCGACCAATGGCTCGATGGCAAGGCCACCCTTACGCCGCAGGAGCTGCGCGGCAAACAGCTCTTCGACAATCCAAACAGCGGCAACTGCGCCTCGTGCCATATAGATGAGCGCGGAGCAAACGGCGCCCATCCTCTCTTCACCGACTTTCAGTTTGAAGCGCTCGGCGTGCCGCGCAACAACGAGATTCCCTGGAACAGGGATCCGCGTTACCATGACATGGGTCTATGCGGCCCGTTCCGCAAAGACGCAGCCAGCAAGGACCCCGCCAACTGCGGCCTCTTCCGCACTCCCGCCCTGCGCAATGTCGCAATCCGGCATGTCTTCTTTCACAACGGCCGCTTCCATTCCCTGCGCGAGGCCTTGCAATTCTATGTGCAGCGCGATACCAATCCGGAAAAGTGGTACCCTGTGCCGCCGGGAGGCACAGTCGAAAAGTTCAATGACCTTCCCGCCGCCGATCGCAAAAACGTAGACACAATCGATATGCCGCTTGACCGCCATCCAGGTCAAAAGCCCGTCTGGAACGAGCACGATATCGACGACGTGATCGCTTTTCTCAAAACACTTGACGATCAAGATGTGCCTGAGAGGATGAATGCCCTCGGCGCAGAAACGGCCCACGATTCAGCAAAGTGACCTCCAGCCATCGATAAGTGAGTCGGGCATAACGTGCCAGGGGCATTCAGCCAAATATCGGTGCCCCTATTGGATCCATGCTTCCGGCTGCGCCTGTCCTGACACCGATTTCTCATCTAACTTCCACTCAAAAAACACTAATTCATCCCTAGCCTTAATACTGTTCACTTAGATAAATTTGTGGCATTCTGTATGCGGCAAGAACAGGAGGCCACAGGTGGCGCGTACGGTTGCGGAACTCCCTCCGGGTGCCCGGATCACGGACTACATCAGCCTTGGCGTAATAACCAAAACAT
>DATKWA010000158.1:0-54746 GCA_035529815.1 Occallatibacter sp.
AATGATGCTAACTGTTAACTCTTTACCCTTTTCTTGACTGATGTGGGCCGCGTAGCTAATGTAAGAAAACAACCAGCGTCGCTTCGCTCCGACTCTGGCCCACATCACCGGAATCACCGGCCCACTTCACCGGAATACGCAGCTGCCCTTGACAGCCCCATGGAGTAGATAATCTTAAAGATTTCTCCGGGGACTTCCTCGATCCCGCTTGCCCATTCTTCGTCGTAACGATCTCTGCGCTCAACTGGGAGCATTGCCACCGCGCTGCGGCGAAGTTTCACCTGCAGCCAACCTGACCACGCCTTCAGTTCGTCTGCCGCTAGGGGGGCGACGATGGCAATAAGGAGCGCTACCACTACTGTCGTCTTCATAGCGCGAACTCCGGCGTTCTCGGCAAAAGCTCTCTGAAAGATACGCGAGCGTTCATCTGCCCTAGGGCTGTTATGCGATAGAGTCGGCGGCGTGGTCGCTTCACAAGAGCTGGCACCACTTCTTCCCACTCGCTTTCCAGCCATCCTGCTTCCTCTAGCCTGAAGAGGATGGGATAGAGAGTGCCCGATGCAAGTCCCGTCGTCCTAGAGATTTCGATGCCAGAAAGTGGGTTGGTCGGGCGAACGAAGAATTCCCCCAATACCTTGAGTGTTGGTCCGGTGATGCGTGGCGATTTTGCTGGCATGTAGGAAGTCTACATAGGTAAGGCTCACTTGTCAAGTTGCTTGGATCACACATTGAGCACAGAGTTGCCGATGCGCTCACCAGGGGCGGATCGGCCGCAAGTAGGCTTTTGGTTTGGAACGGTTGACCGGGAGTGAGGCGGCGGCAGATCGGGGTGGGTTTCAACCCACCCCGATCTGACCTTTTTAGTTTTTTGATGGCTTTATGTCAGGGCTAAAGCCCTGACCTACCGTTCGGGTTCCTGCCGATGGCGTTCAATTTTGGTGGCTTTTGGGGACGGGCGTTGAGTATTGCCACAGCCTCGCGGTGGGGTGCGAATGGGAATATCCGGGGTGGTGCATGCGATCCCACGCTGGTGTGGTGTCTTGGAAGTTCGTGGCATGGGTTGCGAAGAGCAACTGCAGATCTTTCGGCTCCGTTCGGCCAAAAAACGTCCGAACTCCGCTCAAGATGACAGTGCGATTATGATGCGGACTTTAAAGACGGGACCCTAGGCGCAAGAACAATAACGCGCCGAGGATGGGGTACCCGGCAGGGGCTGAAGCCCGTTTCCTTTTTCTGGCGTGTGCGGCACGACTGAAGTCGTGCCCTGACACAGGGCTTGGTGCGTTGGGCGGGCTTTAGCGCAATTTATCGAACTTGGCGGAGAGAAGTGCGAGGTCCTCGTCGCTGAGGTTTTCGATGCTGATCATTTGATTGTGGGCATTGGCGATGGAGTGGATGAGCTCGTCGAGTTTGAGGTTGATGGCGCGGGCGTCGCGATTCTGGGTGTTCTGAATGAGGAACACCATGAGGAAGGTGACGATGGTGGTTCCGGTATTGATGACCAGTTGCCATGTATTGGAGTAATGGAAGATTGGGCCGGACGCGATCCAGAGGACGATTACCGAACCTGCACCGATGAATGCCCATTTGGAGCCCATCAAGGATGAGGCGGCGCTGGCGAATCGGCCGAAGCGGCTGTTGGCGGACTGCGGCGGTTTTGCGGGCGGCGGCGCTTTCTTGGACAGCGGCGGGGTTTGGGCGGCCTTCTTCTTTACTTTTGGAGCCATGGGTTCTGTATACGCCTGGGTGCGGATGCGGGGCTGGTCAATGGAGTACAGGAGGGGCGGGCGCGGTGGGCAGGGACTTAAGGGACCAGGGACGTAGGGACTGGGGGCTTTGGGGCTGCGGAAATGGGGTTGCGGAGGGGGTTACCAGCCCATTTGGCGCATGCGGGTTTGGATGATTTCGGAGTAGTGGGTCATGCGCTCGGGGCGGCGTTTGCGGGGGGCGGGGAGGATGGCGGCGAGCTGGGCGGACTGCTGGCGGTCGAGGGCACTGGGCGGGGTTCGGTAGTAGTAGCGGGAGGCTGCGTCGGCTCCGTAGATGCCGTTGGGGCCCCACTCGACGAGGTTGAGGTAGAGCTCGAGGATGCGGCGCTTGCCGAGGACGAGTTCTGCGACGGGAACGAGAGAGGCCTCGGCTCCTTTGCGGAGGAAGGAGCGGCCGGTTCCGAAGAAGAGGTTTTTGACGAGTTGCTGGGTGAGGGTGGAGGCTCCGCGGGTGCGGCCGCCGTCCATGTCCTGGTCGGCGGCGATCTGGATCTGGTGCCAGTCGAAGCCGTGGTGGAGGTAGAAGCGCGCGTCCTCGGCGGCGATGACGGCGTGCTGGAGGTTGGGGGAGATTTGGGTGAGGGGAACGAAGGTGAAGCGGGGGTGGTAGGGGGTGTGGCTGGCCCAGGCCTGGAGGCGGCGCTCGATGTGGACGGCGGTTGTGGGCGGGTCGATGAAGCGGGCGGCGAGGAGGGTGAAGGCGGCGAGGGTCCAGAGAGCGAGGAGGGCGACGGCGAGTGCGAGGGCGATGGTGCGGACGGGATGGCGGCGGAGGGAGCGGAGGGTGGCGTGGGAGCGGAAGAAGCCGCGGGGGTGTGGTGTGCGGGCGGGAGTGGCTGGGCGTTGGCTCACGTCTCAGGATAATTGGCGTGGATGGAAAAGTTCTTAGAAAGGGGCGGCTGACTTTAGAAATCTCTGAGGGTGGATTGCGGCGCGGCGGGGCCTTGCTTGCTGCTATGTGCTGTTGGCATGGACGGACGAGTGGGGAGGTTGGCGGGTGGGGGAGAGGGCGGCGGAGATTGGGGCGGAGGGATTGACGGGGCGGCTGACGGAGGTGGCGCTGGGGTATCAGCGGGTGCTGGAGGGGAATCCGCGGCATGCTGAGGCGCTGGTGGGGATGAGCCTGGTGGCGTTGGCGAGTGGGCAGATTGGGGCGGCGGTGCAGATGGCGGAGGCGGGAGTTGCGGCTGCTCCGGGGATGGGTGCGGCGTGGGTGGCGCTGGGGCAGGCGCTGAAGTCGGATGGGAGGCTGGAGGCGGCGGAAGCGGCGTATGCGGGGGCGATTCGGCTGGATGGGATGAATGCGCTGGCGCGGCTGGGGCTGGGGGAGTTGCGGATGGCGGCGGGGCGCGCGGAGGAGGCGGCGCGGGAGTTTGAGCTGGCGTTAGAGCGTGATCCGGTGCTGGCGCCGGCACACCTGGAGCTGGGCAATGCGCTGGCGCTTTTGGGGCGCAACGAGGAGGCGCTGGGAAGGTATGAACGGGCGCTCGGGCTGAGGGCGCGGTTGCCGGAGGGCGAGTATGCTGCGGGGTTTGTGCTGGAGCGGCTGGGGCGGGTGGACGAGGCGGAGACGAGGTATCGGCGGGCGCTGACGCTGCGGCCGGATTTTGCGGCGGGGTGGGTGAGCCTGGGGAATCTGCTGCGGGAGCAGGGGCGCGCGGTGTGGGCTGCGGCGGCGCTGAAACGTGCGGTTGAGCTGCGGCCGGACATGATTGCGGGGTGGGTGAATCTGGCGATTCTGGAGCGGGAACGGAAGAGGCCGGAGGAAGCGGAGAAGTGCCTGCGCAGGGCACTTGAGCTGAATCCGGAGCAGGTGGAGACGCTGCTGGCGTGGGCGCAGCTTTGCGCGGCGGAGCGGGACGTCGAGGGTGCGCGGGAGTGGCTGAGGCGGGTTTTGGCGCTGGATGCGGAGAATGCAGAGGCCGTGAATTTAGAGGGGATTTTGCTGCATACGGAGCGGAGGTTTGACGAGGCGCTGGAGGTGTTTGACCGGGCTGAGGGGCTGGGGAGCAAGGCGGCGGCGTCGAACAAGGGAAATTCGCTGCTGGATATGGGGCGGATGGAGGAGGCTCTGGCTGCGCATGAGCGGGCGGTCGAGGGCGATCCGGGGCATGCGGGGACCAAGTATAACCTGGCGCTGACGCGGCTGCGGCTGGGGGAGTGGGAGCGGGGTTGGCAGGATTACGAGGCGCGGTGGCGGTTTCGCGAGGTGCATCGGGTGCCGCGAGTTTTCGATAAGCCGCGATGGAGGGGCGACGAGTTGGAGGGGCGGCGGGTGCTGCTGCACGCCGAACAAGGGCTGGGGGATACGATTCAGTTTTGCCGGTATGCGACGCTGGTGGCGGCGCGGGGCGGGCGGGCGATTTTAGAGGTGCAGGAGCCGGTGGAGCGGCTGATGGGGTCGCTGGGCGTGGTGCGGGCGGGGCTTGCGGAGACGGCGCGGCTGGGTGGTGAGAGACCGGAGTTCGATTTGGAGTGTCCGCTGATGAGCTTGCCGGCGGTGTTCGGAACGACGGTGGAGACGGTTCCGTGGCTGGGGGCATATCTTGGCGCGGAGGCGGGGACGGCGAGCGAAAAGCGGAGACAATTTCCGAGTATGGCGCCGGGGTTGCGGGTGGGCGTGGCGTGGGCGGGGAATCCGCGGTATAAGGCGGACAAGTTGCGGTCGGTGAATGTGACCAGGCTGCTGCCGCTGTTGCGGTTGGTGGGGATTAACTGGATCGCGCTGCAGAAGGGTCAGGCGGCGGGGCAGTTGGCGGATTTGCCGGAGGATGTTTTTGTGCGGGATGGGTCGAGCGGGGATCGTGATTTGGCGGAGACGGCGTCTCTGGTGGCGACACTGGACCTGGTGATTACGACGGACACGTGCATTGCTCATCTGGCTGGGGCGATGGGGAAGCCGGCTTGGATTCTGCTGCCGCACCTGGGGGATTGGCGGTGGATGCAGGAGCAGGAGACGACGCCGTGGTATCCGACGGTGCGGCTGCTTCGGCAGAAGACGCCGGGCGACTGGGACGGGCTGGTGAAGCGGGTGGGCGGGGAGCTGAAACGCCTGCAGCGCAAACCGGATCTGATTCACCCCTAGTGCGCTGGGGTTTTTGCGGAGAAGCGAGCGCGATTCTTCGGGTCTTATAGCCGTATATGACGGCAAGTAATAGTATTTTAAAATACTTAACTTATTCAAGCGCCTGAGAATCGGTCTGGGAGAAATGGAACGGGTGCGGGATTAAAAAGAGCTTGACAATCTTTACTCTATTTAATAGAGTACTCTTCATAGAGGAACCCAGGCGCGGAACAGGCGATGCGGGAATGGTTCCGGGAGGCGGAAATGGTGGAGAACTTTGAGCGGCAGGAGTTGAACGACAGGCTGAGCATGATTGAAAGCATGATCGCGGAGGGGCGACAGGCGACGGAGAGCTGGGGCTGGTCGTTTTTGTTGTGGGGTGTGGCGTATTACGTGGCAATTGGGTGGTCGATCTGGGGCCGCAGCAACTGGGCCTGGCCGGTGACGATGACCGCGGCCATTGTGGTGACTATAGCGGTGGCGACGCACAGGAGACAGGGCCGGCCGGGGACGACGCTGGGCCGCGCGATCGGCGCGGTATGGAAATCGATGGGGATTAGCCTCTCCCTTCTGTTGATGTGTCTCGCCATCAGTGGAAAGTTGGAGCCACAGTCTTCCGTAGCCATCGTGGGCGCGATTCTGGGGATGGCCAACGCGGCGTCGAGCATGATTCTGAAGTGGAAGATGCAGTTTGCCTGTGCGTTGGTGTGGTGGGCACTGGCGGTGTTTGCGTGCTTCGGCAACGTGAATGCGCTGACGGCCGCATTTCTGGTGGCGATCTTCCTGTGCCAGATTGTGTTTGGGATTTACGCAATGGTTTGCGAATCGAGAAGGCGGCAGTTGATGCAGGGGGCGGCCAATGCCTGAGCTGCCGGAGCTGAATCCTGTGATCCACGGGAAGCTGCGCCTGGCGCTTCTTTCGCTGCTGGTGGGGGTGGAAGAGGCGGAGTTTACGTGGCTGCGGGCGAAGACGGGGTCGACGGATGGGAACCTGGGAGCGCAGCTGGTGAAGCTGGAAGAGGCGGGGTACGTGACGGTTGAGAAGCGGTTTGTGCAGCGGAAGCCGCAGACGCTTTATCGGATGACGGAGGCGGGCAGAGCGGCGTTGACGGAGTATGTGGCGGCGCTGAAGGAGCTGCTGGGCGGGGCGATGTGAAGGGACACAGAGACTCGTTGGCTGTTCTTGTGTGAGAGCACTGCTTTTCTGCGCAAGAAAAAATGGCGCGTTGCCGAGAGACTGCGGAGTGAGTTGCAAGGGCGTGTGTGTGTTCGGGGCGTGCAGGAAGATTGCGAAGCGGATAACTTCCGGGGAGGCGGTGACACGATCAGAAGTCGTCGCAGGTGACTGGCTACTCTGGTCTGATTCCCCGATGGATGCGGTAAAGCCCGCCGCTCTGCGAGAGAATAGAGCGGATGGAGATAACGAAAAGCAGGCCGGATGCCGTCGGATTCGACTTCGGCACCACCAACAGCTCTGTTGCGCTTTTGAATGAACGGTCCGAGGTCGAGCTGGCTCGGTTCCCTTCGCTTGGAACTGAGGTAGAGTCGTTTCGCTCAGTGCTGTACCTTGAACAATCGAGATCAGAAAACGGTCTTCGAAGAACGCACGGTCTTACCGGCCCCGCCGCCATTGAGCGTTACCTCCATGCCGAGGAAAAAGGCCGCCTGATCCAGTCGCTCAAGTCTCACCTTTCCAGCCGCTCGCTTACCGGGACGGAAATCTTTGGCCGTCGCTACAGGCTGGAAGACTTGATTACACGTATGCTCGGAGACATCCGCAAACATGCGGCAAAGCAGTTCGAGAAGCCGATTCGCTATGCGATGGTCGGTCGCCCGGTTCGCTTTGTCGGCTCAGAATCACGCGAGGATGACGACTTTGCTGTCTCGCGGCTGCGGGAGGCATTTGCGGCTGCGGGATTCGAGCGTGTGGATTTCGAATTGGAGCCGGTCGCGGCTGCCTGCGCCTACGAGAGTACGCTTGACCACGACGAGTTGATTTTGATTGGCGACTTTGGTGGCGGCACCAGCGATTTTTCACTTCTTCGTGTCGGCCCAGGTGTGCGCCGCCGCGGACGAACTCCCGAAGATCTGCTGGGCAACAGCGGTGTGGGGCTGGCAGGAGACGCCTTCGACGCCCGCATCGTCCGCAAACTCGTCTCGCCTGCGCTGGGATCACACTCTGAGGCCCGTTCGCTGAATAAAGTACTGCCCGCTGTTCCGGCGTGGATCTACGCGAACCTCGAGCGCTGGCACTATCTCTCATTCCTGCGCACCAACAACGTGCGCGAGATTCTGAAGAGTGCGCGGATTCGAGCGTTGGAACCGGAGAAGATTCAGGCCTTGATCACCCTGATTGAAGAAGACCTCGGGTACCAGCTTCATCAGGCTGTGCAGCAGGTCAAGTTTGAACTGTCGCGCAGCGATCGTGCGGAGTTTCGCTTTCGCGACGGCAGCATGGACCTGCGCATCGGTGTCACGCGCCGCGAATTTGAATCCTGGATCAAGGATGATTTGCAGGCCATTGAGGATTCGATTGACGGGCTGCTCCAATCCTCCGGCATCGATTCACGCGCGGTAGACCGGGTTTTCCTGACGGGCGGAAGTTCCTTTGTGCCGGCAGTTCGCAAAATCTTTGAGACGCGGTTTGGCAATGACCGCATTCGCAGTGGCAATGAGTTCACCTCCGTTGCTCACGGCCTTGCCTTACGCGCAGCGGAGTCCTTGCGCCAGGCGCCGTTTGAAGACAAGGATGGATGAGCGCCCGAGCACGCGATCTGGAATTCAAAGCCGCTGAGTGCGGAGGGTCCGAAGATCACAAGGTATTCGCCGTTGTCGAGCGGCCGCTCGGGTTGGATGGTGTAAACAGCGCTCGATAGGACATGAAACTTGAGCGAAATCTCTTTGCGTGCGGTGAATCCCGGATGAAAGCTGAAGGCGGACGAGCCCGAGGTGACCTGCACTGACCTTGTGTTGTGTTTCGTATCGGCTTGCACGAGGTGAACCCACTGGGCATCGGGCTTAGAAGCTTCGATCGCTGCCGCGGTATGGCTTACGTAGAAGAGCGGCATGCGGGTAGCGGGAGATTGGAGCGCGCTGCCAAATGGAAAAACGCTGACGATGCTGGGCGACATCCAGGGAATGAAGCTTCGCCAGCGGTGAGTCAGGCTCTGGGAATCCGCGTAGGTGTGATTCAGTCCGACCCACACGTTTGGATCGTCGTAGTAGGTCACGGTGACGCCGCCCTGAGGTTGAGGAATCTGGCCCCAGATCGACCCCGAAACGGGAATAGATTGCGCTTTGCAGTTTCCGTCCTCGGCATGAAGCTGAGCAAGGAGGCTCACCAGTGCAACGAGCAACAGGATTCCTCTGCATGTACGAACACCCGAAGCGCGGTTCGTCCTCATGTTCGACACTCCCTCTTGCTGGCCGTTGCGACATTGGTATCGCACGCCGAGCTGATTCGGCAACTGCTGATTGGACGGTTGGGAGTGGATGGTCGTCATAACGGAAGATAACTTGCAATTAACGATGGCCCTACTTGTGGGCGGCGGGCCAATCCGTCTGTGGCCGCAAGGGTGAGAGCTTTTTAGGCGACGTTGGACCGGGGACTAAGAAGGGGTCGCGGTTGAGTGGAGGCTGGCGCGGACGCGCTGCATGATGCCTAGATAGTAGGCGAGGTTGTGGATGGAGTTTAGGATGCCGGAGAGGGCTTCGCCGGATTGCATGAGATGGCGGAGGTAGGCGCGGGTGTAGCGGCGGCAAACGGGGCAATCGCAGGCGGGGTCGGGCGGGGACTGGTCTTCGGCGTAGCGCTTGGCCTTGATGTTGACGCGGCCTTCTGAGGTGAAGAGCAGGCCGTGGCGGGCGGCGCGGGTGGGCAGGACGCAATCCATCATGTCGACGCCCATGCGGGCGTACTGCTCGATCTCGTCGGGATAGCCGACGCCCATGACGTAGCGGGGCTTGTCTTTGGGGAGCAAGGGCAGGACTTCAGAGATCATTTCGAGGGTGAGGTCGCGGGGCTCGCCGACGCTGAGGCCGCCGATGGCGTAGCCGTCGAAGTCCATTTCGACGAGGCGCTCGGCGCACTGGCGGCGGAGATCGGTGTACATGCCGCCCTGGACGATGCCGAAGAGGTTTTGGGTGGTGCCTTTGGCGGGGCGGTAGTCGGTGGACATCCCCGGTCTCAGAAGCGAGACCGGGGGCACCCGTTCGTTTTCTCCATTGAGATCGCTATTCCAGGGGACATTGTGGCTGTGGGTGCGGAAGTGGGTGAGGGAGCGTTGGGCCCAGGCCATGGTGAGGCGGAGGCTTTCTTCGGCGCGGGAGCGGGTGGCGGGATATTCGGTGCACTCGTCGAAGGCCATGGCGATGTCTGCGCCGAGGGCGATCTGGATGTCCATGGAGTGCTCGGGGGTGAAGAAGTGGCTGCTGCCATCGAGGTGGGAGCGAAAGCGGACGCCTTCGTCGCTGACCTTGCGGAGGGCGCTGAGGGAGAAGACCTGGAAGCCGCCGGAATCGGTGAGCAGGGCGCGAGGCCAGCTGATGAAGCGGTGCAGGCCGCCGAGGTTGCGGATGAGCTCGTGACCAGGGCGCAGGTAGAGGTGGTAGGTGTTGCCGAGAATGATTTCTGCGCCGAGGGATTCGAGCGTGTCTTGCGGGACGGCCTTGACGGTGCCGGCGGTTCCGACGGGCATGAAGACGGGGGTTTGGATGGTGCGATGGGGGAGATGGAGCTGGGCGCGGCGGCCGCCGGCGTCTGTTTCCGCGAGGATCTCTAGAGGGGAACTCACTTCTCGATTTTAGCGGGATGGGAGGGGGTGGGGCGCTCGTTACTTCCCTGCTCCGAGGTGGAATTGGAAGCCGATGCGGGCGGTACGGGGGGTGGCGAGGGTGGTGCTTGGGGTTTTGGAGACTTCGATTTGGCGGTTGAAGAGGTTTTCTGCGGCGGCGAAGAGTTCGATGCGCTTGCCGAGGTTGCGGGAGGCGTAGGCGTCGAGGCGGAAGTAGCTGTGGAGGAGATAGGCGTTGGCGTCGTCGTCGTATTGGCGGCCGCTGAGGCGGCTTTGCAGGCTGAGTGCGCCGAGTTTGGATCTTGAGACGCGGAGATTGAGAGTGGCCATGTTGCGGGCGACTTCGGGAATCCAGTTGCCTAGATCCTGAGAGCCGCGGCTGACGGTGGCGTGGGCGTACTGATAGCCGCCGTCGAGATTGAGGCTGTAGGTTGGGGCGAACCAGAGGCGGGGCGCGAGTTCGAAGTCGAGTGCGAGGCCGCGGCTCTCGATTTGGCCGAGATTTTGACGCGCGAGCAGGATGGGCGAGGACGTGGGGTTGACGGTGACGGCGACGATGGGGCGATTGACCTGGGTGAGGAAGTAGCTGGAGCGGATGGTGCCCCAGTTCCATTGGGTGGCGAGGCCGGTTTCCCAGCCGGTGGCGCGCTCGCTGAGCAGGTTGCCGTTGGGGGTGGTGAGCTTGTTGCCGACCTGGGTGGAACGATAGAGCTCGCTGGGGGTGGGGGCGCGAAAGCCGCGGAAGCCTGACGCGGAGACGGCCCAGTGCGCGAAGAGTTTGCGCGAGAGACCGAGGCGGGGATCGAAGATGCGCTCGTCGCGCTGGGAGGGTTGGGTGGAGGTGGGCGTCCAGGTTGCGCCGGTGAAGGTGAGCTGCTGGCCGTCGTAGTTCTGGAACCAGTCCATGCGGGCGGAGGCGGCGAGGGTCCAGGCTTTGTGGGTCCAGAGAGCTTCAAGGTAGGCGGCGGAGTCGCGCTGGTGGTCGTGGAGGTTGGTGAGGGCGGCGGACTTTCCGTAGGTCTGTTCGCGGTCCCAGATGCGGACGTCGTGGACGTCAGCTCCGGCGATGAGGAGCAGGCCGGCGCCGAGAGGCTGGTTCCAGTGGGCGGCTGCGCCGAGTTCGTTGGCAGGGATGAAGGAGAAGCGCGTGGGTGTTTCGCCGCAGCGGTAGGAGCAGGTTGGATTGGTTGCGTTGGGAGCGTTGGTGACGCTGGAAAAGGTTTGGCGATAGCGCTCGGAGGAGCCGTAGAGGCGGGCAACGAGCGAGGCACTGCGCGGGGCTTGCCAGTCTGCGCCGGTGGCGTAGCGAATGAGGCGCGTCGAATTGAACTGGTAGGGAGTGCCGTTGTGGCGGGAGTCGTTGACGGCGCTGGCGCGGAGGAAGAGGCGGAGCTGATTGCGGTCGTGCTCGGCGAAAACGAGGGCGTTCTGGCTGTGGACGTTGCTGGCGTTGTCGATGGGGCCGCGCTGGGAGGGGGCTAGCTGGATGAAGCCGTTGGTGCCGATGAGGCCGCCGGCTGCGAACAGGCCCCAGGGGCCGTGTTTGGTTTGAAGGAGCAGGCTGGAGTCATAGGTGCCTTCGCCGCCATAGGTAGAGCGGAGTTCGGCTTGGCGGGATGCGGGCTGGACGGGAATGATGTTGATGACGCCGCCGATGGCGCTGGAGCCGTAGAGCGACCCCGCGCCGCCGCGGACGACTTCGATGCTTTGGATGGCGAGCTCGGGCTGCTCCTGCCAGTGAATCCATCCGCCGATGGGGTCGTTGAGGGGGACATCGTCGGAGAGGACGAGGGTGCGGCTGGCGGAGGTGGACCCGAGGCCGCGCAGGCTGACGCCTTGGGAGGTGGGGTTGGCGACGAGCGAACTGGAGCGGCGGAAGAGTTCGAGGCCGGGGATCTGACGGATCTGGCCGTCGAGAGTGATGGCGGCGGTGGAGCTGAGCGCGCGCTGCGAGAGGAGGAGGGTGGTGGCTGGGCTTTCAAGCGTGCCGAGCGGGGTGCGATAGGCGGTGACGGTGACGGTGGTGGTTGCGGCGCTGGGGGCGCTGGGGGTGGCCGGGGTCTGGCTGCTAAGGCTGGCTGGAGTCAGCAATGCCGGAATCAGCAAAAGGACGCCAGAGATCGCTTTGGATTTGGACCACTGCATGGGATTCATCTTCGCGGTTGGGGATAGAGGTGCGCAACTTCTGGAGCAATTGGGCGACGGTGTTGCTGGAGCAGGGATCGATGGCGTGGGGAGCGATTTCGTTGAGGGGGACGAGGACGAAGGCGCGCTCTGAGAGGCGAATGTGGGGGATGATGAGGCTGGAGCCTCCGATGACGAAATCGTCGTAGAGGAGAATGTCGAGGTCGAGAGTGCGGGGGCCGTTGGTAAGGCTATCGGTGCGGTTGCGACCGAATTCTTTTTCGATGAGAAGCAAGGCGCCGAGCAGTTCGAAGGGCGTGAGATTGGTTTCAAGGACTGCGGCGGCGTTGAGGAAGTTAGGTTGGCCGGCGAATCCGACGGGAGTGGTTGAGTAGAGCGAGGAGAGCGCGGCGACACGGCCGAGGGATTGAAGGCGCACGGCCGCCGCGGCCAGCGTAACTTCCGGTGGGCCGGCGGAACTGGGCAGGTTGGCTCCCATGCCGATGCAGGCGGTGTGCATACTGCTTCAGGGTATCGCGATTCAGGGTATCGCGAAGAGATGAAGGTATGAAATGCGGATGGTACCTGGGGTTGGGGCTTCGCATGGCTGCGACCGAAAACGGTGCGAGGATGGGATGCGGGGCGTTGTGCGCGCGCCAATGACGGCCCGGCTGTGCACAGTAAATGGCTGGTGGATTCTGGTAGCATCCTTGTTGGAGATTGATGAGGATGGATGCATTGAGCAGCGCGGGGTTGGGATTTCGGCGCAATGAAGATATCGCACTGGATCTGCTGAAATTTGTGGCAGCTACGGCGGGGGTGGGCAAGCCTGCCGCGCCTTCAACAGGGTTTACCGGCACGGCCGCGGGCAAGCCGGAAGAACACGTGACGCAACTGCTGGAGCTTTATGGCCGCTGCCTGAATTCCGTGGAAGGCAAAGGGCCGGGAGCAGAGGTAGCGCGATAGCCAGCGGAGACACTTTGCGGGTTGCCGTGGCGGGGGCCGGTGCGTTCGGACGCAACCATCTGCGCGTGTATCGCGAACTGGAAGCGGCTGGGGCGGGCGTGGCACTGGTTGCGGCTGTGGAGCCAGAGACGGCGCGGGCTGCCGAGGCAGAGGCGAAATACGGGATCCCTGTTTTTGCGACGGTGGAAGAGCTGCTTGGAGCGGATCTGAAGCTGGATGCGGCGACGGTGGCGGTGCCGACGGTGCAGCATCACGCGGTGGCTTCTGCGCTGCTGGATGCGGGACTGGATTTGCTGGTAGAGAAGCCGCTGGCGGCGAGCCTGACGGAAGCTGACGATCTGATTGCGCGGGCAGAGAGAGGCGCGATCGGGAAAGACCGGCTTATTGTTCAGCCGGGGCATCTTGAACGGTTCAATCCCGCAGTGCTGGCCGTGGAACCGAAGCTGCGGCGGCCGATGTTCTTTGAGTCGCACCGATTGTCCGTATTCACTCCGCGGGCGTTGGACGTGGATGTGGTGCTGGACCTGATGATCCACGATCTGGATATTGTGCTGACGTTTGCGGCGTCGCCGGTACGCGAAGTGCGGGCTGTGGGGCTGCCAATTCTGTCGCCGAACGTGGACATTGCGAATGTGCGCGTGGAGTTCGAGTCAGGGTGCGTGGCGAACTTTACGGCTTCGCGGGTTTCAACCGAGCAGGTGCGCAAGCTGCGATTCTTTGAGCCCCGACAGTATGTTTCGATTGATTACGCGCGGCGGGATCTGCTGGTGATTGGGGTGGATGGCCGCGTGCCTCCGGAGATTGCCGCGGCGCTTGCGGCGGGGAAGATTTCTCCTGCGGAATTGGCGCAGTTGGTGGCGGCCGCTGGTGCAGGTGGCCAAGGTCCGGGACCGGGGTTGAGCTTCAGCAAGCCGATGGTGGCGGAGGGTGAGCCGCTGCGGCTGGAGATTGAGTCGTTTCTGGATGCGGTGCGGACGCGGCGGGAGCCGAGAGTGACGGCGCGGCAGGGACGAGCGGCGCTGGGACTCGCTCTCGAGATTCAGGCGGCGATGGAGACGCATGCGGAGCGCGCGGGGCTGAAGGATTTTTTCAGCGCGGGCGCTTAGGGAACGGTTTTCGCGGGCTGCATTCCCCAAATGTTGCGGAACCCATGCAAGGATTTCGGTTTTTCAGGGGCCTGAACAGGCTGCGGGAAAGGGCCTGCCTGCGCATGAAAAGCCCGAAAAGCATACCCCAGTAGGCTTTGCCTAAAAACTCTGACTTTTTGGGCAAGGTTCTGACTTTTGGTGTCCTCGAACTCGGTCGCCTCTGCAAGGGGGTGACTGCATGGCGACGGCCGGTTGGGCGACCAACCGACCGGAAGCCACGATTTGGCCTTGCGCAGATTTGGAAGAGTGCATTGGACGGATGTCAACGGTCGAGCTTTTTGAATTGTCGGGTGGATGGCCGCAAGGGCGTGTCACGAGAACGGGTGAAAACGGAGGAACATAATGCATCGTAAGGACGATCGCCTGAGCCTCTTCTAGTTCATTGCATTGCTCAATCCTTTATTCTTGTGAGATCGATACCATGACTGACCTTTCCGGAGATCTGTCGCCCGGTTCCAGCCGGCACGCTGTCGGGAACGAGATTCATCGCATTGTTCTCACCGGATTTATGGGGGCGGGAAAATCAACTGTGGGCTTGCTGCTTGCCGAGCACACGGGATGGGATTTCCTCGACCTCGACACCCACATGGAAACGACTACAAAGAGGAGCGCGCGAGCACTCTTTGAGGCCCTTGGTGAAACCGGGTTCCGCCAGTTGGAGTCCGATCTGTGGGCCTCTGCGCTGCGGCGGTCCCGGGCGATCATTGCCCCAGGTGGGGCAGTGATCGATAAGGCAGAGAATCAAAGTATTCTGGCAGAGAGTGTGGGCAGCTTCATTGTCTTTCTGGACGCGCCCTTTCAGACCTTGATAGACCGCTGTTTGCAGCAGGAGCGGCAGGGGGGCGCTACCTATCGTCCTTTATTGCACAAAAATGAGATTGCGAGGGCGCGGTATATGGAGAGGAGAGTGCTTTACGCGAACCACGCACAACAAGTAATTGATGTCGCCAATCACTCACCTAAACTCATTGCACAAGAAATCTGGCGCGCGGTCTTTGAGTTGCGTTGAACGGATAGTCGCACCCGTAACTTGATCGCAGTAAACTGCGTGGACGTAAGAGCTGTATACAGTGCCGGCGACCCCGATCTATCGCTGATCAAAATGGGGGATCCGAGCGACGCTGAATCGAACACGAAACGTCCTGGTCTGATACGAATGGCGAGCGCGCAGTGTTGATCAGTGTGAAAGCTTGACGATCATCTTTCCGATGTTGCGGGCACCGGGATGGAGAAGATCGAGAAAGGCTGCGGGGGCGGCGCTGAGTCCTTCTACAACGGTCTCGCGGTTGATAAGCCTTCCGGATTTCAAAGCGGGGATCGCCTCCTCCATAAAGGCCGGAATCTCCTTGAAGTAATCCGAGACGATGAAGCCTTCAATGCGCAAACGCTTACCGATAACGAGCATCAGGTTGCGCGGGCCCGGGACCGGCGTATTGTAACCAGCGATTCCACCACACATGGCAATCCGGCCATAGTTGCGCAGTACGCTGAGCGCGGCCTCGAGTTGAGGACCGCCGGTGTTGTCAAAGTGAACATGAATTCCGCCGGGAGCAGCCCTCTTCAGATGTTCGAGCGGGTCGCCGTCGCGATAATTGAAAGCGTAATCGATCTTTAACTCTTCCCGGAGGAAGCGAACCTTTTCTTCCGAGCCTGCGCTGGCGATTACCTTGCAACCATAAATCTTCGCCAACTGGCAGGCAGCATTTCCGACCCCCCCTGCGCCTCCGGACACAAAGACTGTCTCGCCGACGTTTACGCTCGCTATGCGGTGAAGGCCAACCCATGCTGTCAGGCCGGTCACGCCCAGAATTCCGAGATATGCGGACGCCGGGGCTACTGTCGTATCGACGATTTGAAGGCTCGCAGCCGGAGCGACAAAGGCTTCTCGCCACCCATAGATGCTCTGGACATAGGCCCCTACGGGAAGCTTTTCATCCTGCGAAGCGATGACTTGTCCGATAGCGCCGCCTTCCAGCGGTTGACCGATCTGAAACGGAGGAATGTAGGACTTGGCATCATTCATGCGCCCGCGCATGTAGGGATCGACGGAGATATACTCGTTGCGAACAAGTACTTCGCCGGGGCCAGGATCGCGAACCTCAACGGTTGCAAACGAGAAATTGTTCAGGGATGGCTCACCCTGAGGGCGGGAGGCAAGGCGTACTTCACGGCTTTTTGTTGGCATGGCTGTCGGAATAAGAATAGCGCGACGGGGTCAGTGAAAGTTCACTCCAGATGGGCAGACCGTAAAGGATTCTTGTGGAAGACGGAGTAAGCCAAAGCGCAGAACGACACCTGGAGGGTTGGGCCTGGGTCACTACCCACACGGCAGTTACCATTTCATCGACATTTGCTCATCCATCAGTGCAGCGGCTGGGGTGTCTGAGCCGAGGCATTCCTGGGCAGAGTTCCGATTTTCTGGGTAGCCGCCCGACTTCTTGAGCAGGAAGGCCGTTTTAGCGACTTTTTAGGCAACGCCAGGGGCTGAAGCTATCGTTTCTATTGCGGCATTTACGGCACGACTTAGAGTCGTGCCCTGATACTTGTTCGGCTCCGACAAGAGTTTTTCCGTAGACTGTGAGGGCCCCTGCTCCCTGCGGAAAGCCTATCTGCAACTGCAATCGTAAAACTGAATTCCAGAGTTCTTTCTGAAATTCAAATTCTTTAACGGATTTTGAGAGGGGCATTGCGGCTGGTGCACCGCGGAGTTGGATGGCTCCGCGGTGAAGAGTGTTTGCTGAATGCGGTTCCTACTTGCCAGCTTCCTCAACGAGGCGTTCGGCGCGGTTGAGGGCGTCGAGGCGGGCCTGCTTCTGGGCTTGCAACTCGGCGGGGGTGGGGCTGTTGGCGGAGATGCGCTTTGAGATGTCGTTGAGGTTCTGGGCAAAACCGGGGGCGAGCGCCTGGACGGAGGATTGGGCCTTGCGGAGTGCGTCCGGGAAGTGGGCGATCTCTTCAGTGGCGCGTTCGGGGTGGTAGCCGAGGCGGTCGCCGGTTTGCATGGCGTCGATGAGGGGATCGGGCGAGGAGGCGACGGGCCATGTCTGCTGGAGTGCGTCGTATGCGGCGCGGAGGCGGTTCATGGCTCCGGCGAAGCCATCGAGCTGGGCGCGGCGGGCGGTGAGGCCTGACGCGCGGCGAACTTCGATGGTGACTTTGGCGGCGACGCTGCGGGTGGGGACGGGAATGATGGTGGTGAGCGTGTTGCCGATGAAGGACCAGCCGCCTTTGCCGGATGCGTCGGCTTGCTTGACGGTGACGCCGTTGACGGTGACCGAGGCCGGAGGCCAGTCGGCGGGGAGACGCAGTTCGTAGGAGCGGGTCTTCAACATACCGGGATAGCTGCCCTGGACGGGGCCGATTTCTACGCGGAGGATGTCGGCTGTTTGCGCGGCCTGGATGGGAGTGCGGGCGAAGACGCCTTTTTGGTAGTCAACGGAGACGCCGGAGTCCTCGTAGACGGAGTAGGTGGAAGATGCGCCGGGCGCGAGGGGCCAGATGTTGACGATGAGCGGATCGACGGGCTTTTGGCCGGTGTAAAGCATAGGCGGCTGCATGGGAACGATGGCGCCGGCGCGGAGATAAACGGGAATCTGATCGATGGAGAAGCTGCGCTGGACGGAGGTTGGGCCGGTGAAGTGCTTGCCGGTGGGCCACTCGATCCACTCGCCTTTGGGTAGCCAGACCTGCTCGGTGGCGAGGCCGCTGAGTTTATCGGCGGGCGCGGTAACGGGGGCGGCGAGCATCTGGCTGCCGAAGATGTATTCGCCTTGGTTCTGGTAGGCGGGGTTGGCTTCGGGCCAGTCGTAGTAGAGCGGGCGGAGGAAGGCTACGCCGGAGTCGTAGGTGCTGCGCGCCTCGGTGTAGAGGTAAGGCTCAAGCGCGGAACGAAGCTGGAAGGTGGAGCGGAGTATGGAAGAGTACGGCTCGGGATAGGCCCAGATTCGGCGCTCGGCATCGGGATTCTTGGTGGTGTGAGTGCGGAGGATGGGACTGAATGCGCCGAACTGAACCCAGCGGGTGTAGAGCTCGGGATCGACTGCGCCGGGCATGTGGCCGCCGATGTCGTGGCTCCAATAGGCGTAGCCGACGTTGGCTGCGGTGGCGGTGAACCAGGGCTGGAAGGCGAGCGAGGGCCAGATGGAGACGGTGTCGCCGGAGAAGCCGATTTGATAGCGGTGATTGCCGAGACCGCCCCAGCGGTGAAAGAGCAGGGGACGCTTGCCCTCGCGCTGCTGATCGGTGAAGTGGAGGTAGTTAAGCCACCAGGTGTTGTTGACGCCGGCGAGCTTGGTCATGGGCTCTTGCTGCCAGTCGAGCCACCAGAAGTTGATGCCCTGCTTCTCAAGCGGGTGGAGGACTAGATCGAAGTAGTTGGTGGCCCATTTCTTGTTGGTGGGATCGAAGGGGACGTATTGTTTGGTGGCGGGGTCGATGCCCATGGCGCGGGCCATGGCGGGATAGGCCGCTTCCCAGGGCTGGATGCCGGATGCGGGATGGAGATTGAGGGTGGCCTTGAGGCCTTCGTCGTGGATGTTCTTGAGGAAGTCGGTTGGGTCGGGAAAGAGAACCTTGTTCCATGTGTAGCCGGACCAGCCGAGACGCTGGCCGGATTGGTCGACATCGCCGGCAGCCTCGAGCTGCTCTTTGCTGATGTGCCAGCCCATGTCGATGACGAGGACGTCGAGAGGTGTGGAGTTTTCGCGGAAGCCGCGGACGAGCTGGTCGAGTTCCTGGTCGGTGTAATCCCAATAGCGGGACCACCAGACGCCGAAGGCGAAGCGCGGGGGCAGCGGGATGCGGCCGGCGACGCGGACGTAATCGCCGAGTGCCTGGCGGTAGTTGTGGCCGTAGCCGAAGAAGTACCAGTCGGTGTAGGAGCCGGGCTGCTCGCTGGCGGGGCGTTCCATGACCCAGGGCCAGGGGCTTTTTTCGCCTTGAGCGAAGCGGAAGTCGGCGGAGTCGAAGAGGGGGCGGGTAGAGTCGTCGACCAGGGCCCAGCCGGAGCGGGAGACGAGGCCGGGTTCGATGGGCTCTTTGGTTTTGTTGCCGCGTGCGCCGTCGAGGGTGCGGGTTGTGCCTTGAAGATTTTCGGGGTCTTCGAGGCCGGGATGCCAGACAACTTGTTTGCCGTCGACGGCGAGGGTGATGGAAAGATTGTCGGGCGTGAATTGGCCGTCGCCGGAGGGCGCATAGGTGAGCGTCAGCGCGCTGGTTTTGACGGTGAGTTTTTGATTACCGCTGGTGAGGGTCTTTTCGAACTGCGGGACGGGGAGGCGGCGATTGAGGAAGACGAAGGAGGCGTGGTCCTGGAATTTGCCGTCTGCGGACCACTCCATGCGGATGAGCTGGGGAGTGAGGACGGTGAAGCGCGCGTTGCCGAGGATGACTACGGCTTTGGGATCGGCGACGGGATTGGTGACGGCTTGAGACTGCGCGGCGGGGGCTGCTGCCGGGGCTGGCTTCGCGGTTGGAGCAGGCGTCTGGGCTGGGAGTGCAAGACTGCAGGCGGCGATGAGTGCGGCAATGGCAAAAGAGCGCAAGAAAATACGCATGACTTCCTCCGGGACTTACGAACCCAGAGGAAAGGCTACCATTTGAAGCCGGAAATGAGCTGCGGTGTTGTGAACGTCTGTATTCGCGGGTCGGCTGGTCAATTCCCTGCACCAGCAATCGAAATGCGGGTCAATCTTCTTCGTCGACCTTCTCGGTGGTCTGGTTGGTGGCGAGGCGTTCCAGCTGGTTGCGCCAGTCAAGGGAGTCGATGAAGGTTTTGGATTCTCGCCAGCCGGGCTCGACGATGACGCGGAGTTCGAGATAGACGCGGGTGCCGAGAAGCGACTCGATCTGAATGCGGGCGCGGGTGCCGATCTCTTTGAGCTTGGAGCCGCCTTTGCCGATGAGGATAGCTTTTTGGCCGTCGCGCTCGCAGTAGATGGCGGCGGCGATGCGGGTAAGCGGAAGGCGCGCGGGCGTTGCGCCTTTCTTCCGCGGGACAAATGGGGGCGGCTCTTCAAACTGCTCGATGACGACAGCGGAGGAGTAGGGGACTTCCTCGCCGGTTTCGATGAGGATGGTTTCGCGGATGAGCTCGGCGACCATGAAGCGCTGGGGCTGGTCGGTGTATTGGTCTTTGGGATAGAAGCGCTCGCCGGTGGGAAGGGCGGCGACGATTTTGCGGAGGAGGATGTTGAGGCCGTCGCGCTTGCGGGCGCTGACGGGGATGATTTCGGCGAAGTTGTACTGGCGGGTGAGCGAATCGATGAGGGGGAGAAGCTGGTCCTTCTGGACGAGATCGATTTTTGTGAGGACGAGGAAGATGGGGCAGTCGAGATTGCGGATGAGGCCGAAGAGGAATTCGTCTTCGCTGGCCCAGTTGGGGCGATTGTGTTTGGGGGTAGACTTCGCTGCCTGTTCCGCAGGGGCGGAAGCCGCAGCCTCTTCTGGTTGGCTTTCGGCAAGGCTCGAGTCGAGGCTTGACATGGAACCGGGCTCATCCGTGGCCTTCGCAACTTCTTCCAGATGGACACGGCGGGTGGCATCCATGAGGACGAGGACGACATCGCGGGATTCGAGTGCTTCGTAGACTTCCTGCAACATGCGGCGGTCGAGCTGGGAGCCGGGCTTGTGGACGCCGGGGGTGTCGACGAAGACGATTTGCGCGGCGGGATTTGTGTTTTTGTGCGCGGGGACCTCGACCACGCCGAGGATGCGATTGCGCGTGGTTTGGGGCTTGGCGGTGACGATGGCCACCTTTTCGCCAGTGAGGGCGTTGAGGAGGGTGCTTTTGCCGACGTTGGGGCGGCCGAGAATGGCGACGAATCCGGATTTCAAAGGGTGTAGTTTCTCCTGCATCTCTATTATCGCGGATTCATGGGTTGGGCGTTGGTATGATCTCGGCATGATTGAAGAGGGCAGGACGGAACGGTTGATTTTGCGCCCGCAGGAGATGGGGGATGCGGAACAGATTCAGGAGCTGTTTCCGCAGTGGGAGATTGTGCGGTTTCTGATGAATCGCGTGCCGTGGCCTTATCCGGCGGATGGGGCGCTCGACTATATCCGCGATGTTGCGGTTCCGCAGATGGAGCGCGGGGAGGCGTGGCACTGGACGCTGCGACTGGGCGTCGCGCCAGAGAGAATTATTGGGTCGATATCGCTGACCAGAGGAGAGGCCGATAATCGCGGGTTCTGGCTGGGGCCCGAGTGGCGCGGGCAGGGGCTGATGAGCGAGGCGTGCGTGTGGGTGAACGACTTCTGGTTTGAGACGCTTGGGTTTGCGGTGCTGCGGGTTTCAAAGGCGGTGGGGAATATAGATTCGCGGCGGATTTCCGAGCGGATGGGGATGCGGCTGGTGGGGTATGGGGAGAAGGATTATGTTTCGGGGCGGTTGCGGTCGGAGATTTGGGAGATTACGGCGGAGGAGTGGCGGGCGTGGAAGAGGCGGAGAGCGGATGGGCGGTGCTGAAGGGATTTCGGTTGAGATCTCGCGTGCTCCGCTGATGCCGTTTATGCGAACCCACTCATGCGCAGAAAGCGCGCATGAATGGGGCACCTGCCTTTCACCTCTTAATTGAGCGCTCGATTATCAGTCGTTCTCTAAGGATTCCGGAGGGACTGTTGTGCCGGATCCTGGCGGGAAGACGCGGAGGCGGTCTACGCGGCGGTCGGTGGAGACGACGATTTCTATGCGGAGTCCGATGGGCTCGACCATGACGACTTCGCCGGCGTGGGGGATGCGGCCTTCGATTTCGGTGACGAGTCCGCCGAGGGTTGTGGCTTCGGATTGGTCGTCGAGGTCGACGAAGTTGGGAGATTCGCCGAAGAGGTCGGCGAGCTGACTGACGGGAAAGTTGCCGGGGACAAGCCATACGCCGTTTGGTTCGCGCTGCGGATCCTCTACGGGGGTTTCGGTTTCGTGCTCGTCGCGAATGTCGCCGACGATCTGTTCGAGTAAATCCTCGATGGTGACGAGACCGGAGACGCCGCCGTACTCGTCGATGACGATGCGCATGTGCTGCTTTTCGCGCTGCATTTCGCGCAGGAGTTCGTAGCCGCGCTTGGTTTCCGGGACAAAGACGACGGGATGCTGGATGCTCAAGACCGAGCGGGTGCGGGCTTCTTCGTCGGAGATTTGCAGGAGGTCGTGGGCGAAGGCGATGCCGGTGATGTTGTCGATGGAGCCGGAGAAGACGGGGACGCGGGAGTAGTTGTGATCGCGCAGCTCGGCGAGGAATTGCTCGAGAGTGATGGAGCCGGGGACGGCGAAGATGGCAGGGCGCGGGGTCATGACTTCGCGGACGAGCTTGTCGCCGAACTCGACGGCGGAGCGGACCAGGTCGCGGTCGCTCTCTTCGAGAATTCCTTCTTCTTCGCCGGCTTCGAGGAGTGCCTCGACGTCGACGGTTGGCTCTTCCTCGTCGCCGGAGGGCTCATGGGCGAGAGCGGCGATGGAGAAGAAGAAGCGGATGAAGACGGTGATGGGAGTCATGAGCGAGAGCAGAAGGCGAATGGGCCAGATGAGGCGCGCGGTCCAGCGGCCATGGGTGCGGTTGAAGAGCAGCGAAGGGATGAGCTGGTTGCAAAAGAGGACGACCAGCACCATGGTGAGGACTGCCTGGGCGATTTCGGCGTAGGTGGGCGGGCCCATGCGCGGCGCACGGTCGAAGAGGATGGCGCCGATGGCAAGGGCGATGATGCCGAGGGCCATTTGTTGGAGTACCGAGGCGCAGAGGGCGGCGTGCTCGCGGGTGAGGCCCAGGCGCGGCTCGATGAGCTCTTCCCAGGCGTCGAGATCTTCCTGTACTTCCCGGGCAAGGATCTTGCCGAACTCGGCATAGACGCGGCTGACGTAGGAGGCCAGGGTTTCGACTGCGGCCAGCAGGACCAGCACGAAGATGGCGACGGGCGTCATGGGCGTTTTCCTGCGGTAGAGCGGGCTTTGGTGGCGGTGCCTTTCGGAGTGGCGGCGCGCTCAATGAGGCCCTGGGACAGGCGCAGGCGGGCCCGGAGAAGGCGCTCGCGGCGGGCCATCTGGCCGGAGTCGGTTTCGTGATCGTGTCCGGCGAGGTGGAGGAGGCCGTGGAGGATCAGGATCTTGATTTCGGTGGAGAGGGGGTGGCCCTGTTCGGTGGCCTGACGCTGGGCGGTGGGGAGGCTGATGGCGAGGTCGCCGGCGATTTTTTCAGGGCCCGAGAGCGCCGCATCGGCGGGGAAGGAGAGCACGTCGGTGGCTTTGTTTTTGCCTCGGAAGCGGCGATTGAGGCTGCGGATGGCCTGGTCGGTGGTGATGAGCACGGTGACCTGGCCACGGAGGCGGACGGCTGCCTGGGCTGCTGCGAGGAAGCGGGCGAGAGTGCGCGGGGTGGGCAGGCGGAGTTGCCGGGAGCTGGCCGCAAATGTGGGCGCACTGGTTCTGGTGGCCGCGGTTGAGGGCGGCCTTGGGTGCAGGTGAAGATCTGGGTCGAGGAGAATCATCGTGCGCGGGGCCGCGGTTTGCCTTGGCTCCGACTCTGCATTTAATGATACGCGAAATGAGGAATCCGCCGCGTTTTGAGACGCTGACTACGCGAGCTGCCGGCCGAGTTGGCGTGCGCGTTCGCGGTTCCTAGCGGATAGATTGTGATGCGGCTCTCCGGCGACAAGGCCGATCCACATGTGGCCTACAGGTTTGGCTCCGAGTACGCGGGCGGTCAGGCGCAGGGCTCTGGCCGCGCCGGTGGCCAGGGGAATGAGGAAACCCGGGGCGGCGGAGGAGGCGATGAGCACGGCCTTCTTGCTGACCTTTTTCTTTCGCCATTTAGGTGCGGCCTGCTTCCACGGCCAGTAGGCATAGCCGAGCAGCCGCTCCATGAAGCGGCGGAAGATGGCGGTGACGTTGTAGTAGTTGACGGGCGAGCCGAGGACGAGGGCGTCGGCGGCTTCGATCTGCCGGAGCATGGGCTCAAGGTCGTCCTGCTGCTTACAGTTGCCGCGCCGCTCGCCGGGCTCCTGGGTGCACTGGCGGCAGTTGGTACAGAACTCGATGTGCTTGTCGGTGAGGTAGAAGGTGACCGTCTTCGCGCCCTTTTCGCGCGCGCCCGCGAGGACGGCTTCGACGGTGCTGTCGATGGTTCCACCCTTGCGATAGCTGCCTACGATGGCCACGACTTTGGTGATCATTTCAGGCTCCTGTTCTGCGACGCGGAGGAGATTAACACGGGAGCAATGAGTGATGCAGTGATCTGTGTCCTGTTATTCTTGATGTTGTGAAAAGACGTTCGCGGACTACGGGATTTGTTGGAATGGGGCTGCTTTTGGCGTTTGCCCTTGTTGCCTGCCACAAGGAAGAGCAGGCGGTTGAGGGCGTGGCGCAGAAGGCCGTTACGGCGGAACAGAAGGCCCAGGCTACGGCTACGGAGCAGGACAACGAGCGGGCGCAACTGGCGCTGATTCCGCTGCCGACCAAGAGCATGTATGTGGACATCCACGAGCCCTCGTCGTGGGCGAATCCGTTTATTTCAGTGGGTGCGGATATGATCTCGCTGCGCATTACGCTGGCGGATGCGAACCCGAGCACAGTTGGCGAGGGAACGATGCTGCGGCCCGCGGCGGCGCGGCGGCAGGAGATGCAGTTGCGGCCTGCGGATCTGGTGAAGGCTGTGGCGGCGATTCCTGCTTCGGCGTGGCGGTATGGGCGGGTGATTGCGGTGGCGGAGTCGCCGTCTTCGGCGAAAGACCGGCCCAAGGCGCGGCGGAATCTGGAAGCGGCGATTCAGCAGTTGAACGATCTTGGGATTGTGGTGGAGGAGTGGCCGGGACGGTAGGTGCGCCGGCCACTCCTGTCACCTTGAGCTATGCGGCGGATTTGGATTCGCGGGCGCATTTGAGGGCTTCGAGGGCTGCGCCGCGTGCGCCGGCGGTGTCGCCGTTGGGCATGACGTGGATGGGAATGTCGGCTTGCTCTTCGCGCTGAGGGCCCATGCCGATGCGAATCTCGTCGATGAACCAGTTTTGAAATTCAGGGGCGGTTTCTAACACGCCGCCGCCGACGATGAGGGCGTCGGGGTCGAAGGTGTTGACCATCTGATCGAAGAAGAGGCCGAGGGCGCGGGCTTCGACGCGGAAGATTTCGCGGCACATGGGATCGCCTTTTTCCGCCATTCCACGGACGCGATAGGCGGCCTTGTGCGGGTCTTCGATTTTGCCCAGTTCGTGATCGGGATATTTTTTGAGAAAATGCGGCAGAAGATATTTGCGAATGGAAGTGAGAGAGCACAGCGATTCCAGGTCTCCGGTGCGACCGCAATTGCACAGCGGGTTCAGTCCTTCGATGCCGGGAATCATGTGATAGGGAATGAGGACGTGGCCCAGCTCTCCGCCGAAGCCTTTGCGACCCTTGACGACAGAGCCGTTCATGATGATTCCGCCGCCGTGGCCGGTGCCGACGATGCAGGAGATGGAGGTGGTGGTTAGGGCGGAGCCGAGGAGAGCGAAATGTCCCCAGAGGGCGGCGGCGTTGGCGTCGTTGAGGTAGACGACGGGTTTGCCGAGGAGCTGGGCGAGGTTGCCGCACATATCGAAGCTGGCCCAATCCGGATGAACAAAATTGGTGGAGCCCTTGGCGCTGAGTACGCCGGTGGCGCTGGCGGGGCCGGGTGTGTCGAGACCTACGACGGCCACATCGGCAAGAGAGACGCCGGCTTTGTCGACGGCGAGTTTGAGGCCGTCGGCGATCTGCTTGAGGCAAATTTCCGGACCTTCTGTGGAACGGGCGGGGTGCTCGCAGAGGCCCTGGATAAGAAATTCTTCACGATCATTGAGCAATGTATAGTTAACGGCGGTTCCACCAAGATCGACACCAGCAACGAGCATTTCTTTCCTCACTATTTTTGTTTTGAGCACATTGAACCAAATCGCGGGCCGGTCCGCGGGCGATGCAAGCGTGTGTTGTTTTGCGGGCATTGCCTGGGCAGGCAGCGCCTCAGTCAAGCATCTCCCTGCGCGCTTCCGGTGCATTCGCGCAACGGCCGAAGGCCGATTTCGCTGTCACAACATTGTGCCATATCGACTTCGAGTCTGGCTGAGGGAGAGGCCTGGACCCTTGGCTGGTCCAGGCGGGTTTCGGTTCTGACGATTGTGTGTGCGCGGCAGCAGAGGCGGCACAAATGATAACTATTTGGCGTGCTTGGGGAGCTCCGATTCTGTCTGGATGCCAAGGTCATAGTGCAGCGGGATGCCGCTGGGCTTGTATTGATAGGTGTCGTGGGTTTCGGCGCGGAGGGCTGCGAGACGCTCTTTGAGATGGGCCGTGAGTTCGTCGTATCCGGGCTTGCCGTAGAGGTTGTTGGCCTCATTGGGATCGGTCTTGAGATCGTAGAGTTCGAACTCCTGCGGGTCGATGAAGAACTCGATGAGTTTGTAGCGGTCGGTGCGGACGCCGCGGCAGGGTCGAACGTTTTCGAATCCGGGGTACTCGTAGTACTCGTAGAGCCAGTCCTTGCGCCACGCGGGGTCGGGCTTGCCCTCGGCGAGCGCGAGCATGCTCTTGCCCTGCATGTCGGCGGGAACGGGCAGGCCTGCGATTGCAAGGAGGGTTGGGGCGATGTCGAGGTTCAAGACCATTTCATCGGATTTGGTTGCGGGCTTGATGTGGCCTGGATAGCTGATCATCATGGGCACGCGAATGGAGGGCTCATACATGAGGCGCTTGTCGTAGAGATGATGCTCGCCCAGAAAGAAGCCGTGGTCTGAGCTGAGCAGGACAGCAGTTTTGTTGACGATATTCTGGCGCTCCAGCTCCTGCCAGACCGCGCCGACATTGCGATCGTTGTCTTTGACGCCGACGTAGTGGTCTTTGACGAGTTCTTCAAGGGAGCGGGGATCGTCGCTGAAGACCTCGGAGTAGCCGATCTTGTCGTCTGCGTCGGCCACGGCGCGCGGCTTGCCGGGATAGTCTTTGAGATCCTCGTCAAAGGTTGCCGGCTTAGGGATGGGGACTCCATTGAGGTCGTTGACCATGTCTTTTGGCCGGTAAAAGGGCGCGTGCGGGGCGTAGAACCAGAGGAAGAGGCAGAAGGGCTTAGTGCGGTCCTGCTTGAGCCACTCGACGGCCTTGTCGGTGAGCAGCGTGTCGACATATTTCCCTGTATAGAGCTTTGCCGGGCCGTACTTTCCGCGGACTCCTTCGGTGATTCTTGGCCGGTAATAATCGGCCTGGCCGACAAAGCCGAAGTAGTAGTCCCAATAGTGGTCCATGAGTGCGCCTTCGATGTGCGACTTGCCGAGAAAGGCGGTTTCGTATCCGGCTTTCTGGAGCAGATCGGAGACGAGCGGGAAGCGCGCGGGTATGGTGCCCTCGACATTGGAAACAGCGCCGGTGGTATGCGAATACATGCCGGTCAAGATGGTTGCGCGGGAGGGCAGGCAGAGAGCATTGACAACGAACGCGTTGTTGAAGGTGCAGCCGTCTTTTCCGACGCGATCAAGATTCGGCGTATGAATGAGCTTGTTGCCGGTGGACGACAGCTCGTCTGAGCGAAGGCCTTCGCCGAGGATGCAAACGATATTGGGCCTGTCGCTCTCGCCATCCAACTGCTTTGCGAACGACTCAAGCGCGTCGAGCCCGCAGGCCGAGGCGCCCATTGCACCGGTGAGATATTTCAATACTGTTCTGCGCGTTTCCATGCTTTCTCCGAATATCTTTTTACGGCCGGATCATTATAGTTGGCTTTCTAGTGGCGGATTGCCCAGGCTAATCCGTCGGGGCTGGCGATGTCGATTTTGCCGACCAACTCGAGGGTCTTTAGGTCGATGACGGCGACGTAGTTGTCGCGTCCGCAGGCGACGTAGGCGCGTGCGCCATCGGGCTGCATCTGGATGCCGCCGGAGCCGTGGACATTGGTGAGGCGTTTGACTTCCTTGCGCGTGGCGGCGTCGAGAATGACGAGGGCGGAGCCGGGAGTCATGAATACGTATTTGCCGTCGGGGGTGAACTTGAGGCGGTTTGCGCCGCGGGTGCTGGTCTGAAGGGTTGCGACGACTTTTTTGGCGGCGATATCGATGACGGAGACGGTGCCGTCCTGGGCGTTGGCAACCCAGGCCTCTTTGCCGTTGGGCGAGACGTCGAAGCCCTCGGAGCCGCGGCCTACGGGGATGTTGGTCAGTTCCCAGTTGCCACCGGGAGGGGTTGGAGGCGGGCCGGGAGGTGGGCCGCCTGCTTGCATTCCTGGAGGGGGACCGCCGGGGCGGCCTTCGGTGTGGTTGAGGATGGTGACGGTGGCGGAGTTGACGTTGGTGGTGAGGATACGCTGGGCGCCGGGGAAGACGTAGATCATGTGGGTGCGGTCCTGGCCGATGCCCATGATCCAGTCGATTTTTTGGGTGGCGGGGTCGTAGCTGCCGATGGCTTTGGCGGCTTCGGCGGTGAACCAGACCTTGCCCTGCTCGAAGGTGAGGCCGTGGGGGCCGCGGAGCGCGCCGAGATCGATGGAGGGAAGGCGCATTTGGCCGACGAGGTCGATGACAGCGAGGGTGTGGAATGCGCCGAAGCCGTAGTTGGAGACATAGGCGGTTTTGCCGTCGGCAGAGGCGATGACTTCGTGCGGGTCGTCGCCGACGGGGACGGTTGCGAGAACGTGGAGAGTGGCGGGATCGACGATGGCGAGGGTGTGGTCTTGTTTGGAGAGGGCGAGGAGGGTTGCCTTGGGGGTGGGCTGGGCGGCGGCCGTTAGTGTGAGTGCACAGGCAAGGGCCAGGAGCGCGTGATGGCTGCGGAATTTCATTGGGTGCCTCGTTGGAGCGGGGAGTCCGGTGATGGCAAGACTGATTCGCTGAATTGTACCGCTTGGAGCGGGGGGTGGGCTTGTGCGGTGGAAAGCGGGCCTGTTGGAAGCGAGTATTGGCGCCGGGCGTGAAGAGAGCGCCCTTCAAATGCGTTCCATGCCCTTGCCGACGCGCTACCATTTCTTCGTGAGCCATCTTTCATTTTCTATTCTCTCGAATCAAGGGCCGTTGGAGCATGAGGGCTTTAGTGCCCACCACGCACTGGAAGCGCTGCTGAAGAAAACTGTGCGGGGCGATGTGGGGTTCGACCTGGGGTCGCGGGCGCTGTATGCGGCGGATTCGTCGAATTACAGGCAGTTGCCGATTGGGGTGGTTTGCCCACGCGATGCGGCGGATGTGGAGGCGGCGCTGGCTGCGTGCCGGGCTACGGGGGCGGCGGTGCTGGCGCGCGGAGCGGGGACGAGCCTGGCGGGGCAGTGCGCGAATGTGGCTGTGGTGTTTGACTACTCGCGCTATATGAATGGGCTTGCGTCGATCGATCCGGCAGCGAAGATTGCGGTGGTGGAGCCGGGGATTGTGCTGGACAGGCTGCGGGATGCGACCGAGGTGTACCAACTGACGTATGGGCCCGATCCGGCGACGCACTCGCGGTGCACGCTGGGCGGGATGATTGGCAACAACAGTTGCGGCGTGCATGGGGTGATGGCCGGCAAGGTGGTGGACAACGTGGAGTCGCTGGACGTTGTTCTCTACGACGGCACGCGGATGACGGTGGGGCAGACTTCGCCAGAAGAGCTGGAAGCGAAGATTGCGGCGGGCGGGCGCGAGGGCGAGATTTACGCGGGGCTCAAGCGGATTCGCGACAAGTATGCAGCGCTGGTGCGGGAGAAATTTCCGCGGATTCCGCGGCGTGTGTCGGGCTACAACCTGGACGAGTTGCTGCCGGAGAACGGATTCAATGTGGCGCGGGCGCTGGTGGGCGCGGAGGGAACGTGCGCGAATATTGTGTCTGCGCGGCTGAACCTGACGGCAAGCCCGCCGTTCCGGATTTTGACGGTGCTGGGATTCGACGATCCATTTCTGGCGGCCGATGCGGTGCCGCTGGCGCTGGAACACAAGCCGATTGGCCTCGAGGGATTCGATCATCTGCTGGTGGATTTTATGCGGCGGAAGGGGCTGCGGCTGAAGGATCTTTCGCAGCTTCCATTGGGCGTGAGCTTTCTGCTGGTGGAGCTTGGTGCGTGGACGGCTGAAGAAGTGCGTGCAAAGTCTGAGGAGCTGGCGCGGGCCTGCCAGCAATGGCCAGTGCGGCCGGTGGCGCGGATCTGCACGCCGGAGGAGGCGGTGAGCATTTGGAAGGTGCGCGACTCAGCGCTGGGCGCGATGGTGTTTGTGCCGGGCGAGCCGGATCGCTACGAGGGCTGGGAGGATGCGGCGGTGCCGCCGGCACAACTGGGGAATTATCTGCGCGCGATTACGGCTCTGATGGATGAGTACGGCTATCGGAGTCCGCTGTATGGGCACTACGGGCAGGGATGCGTGCATACACGGATCAACTTCGACTTTCGTTCGGTGGAGGGGATTGAGAAGTTTCGCGAGTTTATTACGCGGGCGGCGGATGTGGTGATCGGCTTTGGCGGATCGCTTTCAGGCGAGCATGGGGATGGGCAGTCGCGCGCGGTGCTTTTGCCGAAGATGTTTGGTGCGGAGTTGATGGAGGCGTTTCGGGAGTTCAAGATTCTGTTCGATCCGGACAACCGGATGAATCCCGGGAAACTGATGGATGCGGTGCGGGTGTACGACCCGGTGGAGAATCTGCGCTACGAGATGGAGGCGGGCGCGGGCGAAGCGAAGACGCGGGAGCTGGAAACGCACTTTGCCTTTACGGCGGACCAGGGATCGTTTGCGCGGGCGACGGAACGCTGCGTGGGCGTGGGTGCGTGCCGGAATACGACGGGCGGAGTGATGTGCCCGAGTTACAGAGCGACGGGCGAAGAAAAGCACTCGACACGCGGGCGGGCGCGGCTGCTTTGGGAGATGATGTCGGGCGCGCTCAAGAAGGAGGGCTTCAAGAGCGAGGCCGTGCACGAGGCACTGGACCTTTGCCTGAGCTGCAAGGCGTGCAAGTCGGAGTGCCCGGTGCAGGTGGACGTGGCGGCGTGGAAGTCTGAGTTTCTGGCGCAGCATTACAAGGGACGGCTGCATCCGCTGCAGCACTATATTTTTGGATTTGCTGACCGGCTGGCGCGATTTGGTTCGCTGACGCCGGCGCTGACGAACGCGATGCTGACGGGGCCGGTGACGAGTCCGCTGATCAAATATATGGCGGGCGTGGCGCAGGAACGTACGCTGCCGCGGCTGGCGGCGAAGAGCTATGTGCAAGGAAGAGGCGCAGCTGCGGAGACGTGCAATGTTCCGCGGGGCGCGAAGAGCTCGGATGCGGCAAAACAAGGGCCCGCTGCACGGCGAGTGCTGCTGTGGCCGGATACGTGGAACAACTACTACCATCCGCAGACGCTGAAGGCAGCGGAGAGAGTGCTGCGCAGCGCGGGGTTCGAGGTTGAGTCCCCGAAGGGGCACATCTGCTGCGGGCGGCCGCTGTACGACTTTGGATTGCTGAAGGCGGCGCGGGCGTACCTGAAAGATGTGCTGGAACGGATGGGGCCGCAGATTGATGCGGGGCTGCCGTTTATTTTTCTGGAGCCAAGTTGCGCGAGCGTTTTCAAGGATGAGCTGCTGGAGATATTTCCGAACGATGCGCGAGCAAAACGCATGAGCGAGCAGGTGTGGCTGCTGGCGGATTGGCTGGTGGCTGAAGTGCCGGAGTGGGCGGCGGACCGGCTGAAGGGAGCGCACGTTCTGGTGCATGGACACTGCCATCACAAGGCGGTGTTTGGCGGGCCGGGGAACGAGATTGCGCTGCTAAGAAAAGCGGGAGCGACGGTGGAGGCGATTGAGGCCGGGTGTTGCGGAATGGCGGGGCCGTTCGGATTTGAGGCAGACAAGTTTGAGGTGTCTAAGGCGATTGCGAACGACGGACTGCTGCCGGCGGTGAACGCGGCGGGGCCGCTGACGGTGATTGTGGCGGATGGCTTCAGTTGCCGCGAGCAGATCGACCAGTTGTCGGAGCGCGAGGCTGTGCATTTTGCCGAGGTGCTGGCGCACACGTGCGGCTGCGGGGGGAACAAGAAAGAGCAATAGCCAACGGGCCTCCTTTCGAAAAAACAGACATTCAGGTGCAGTTGGATTGCTGTATTGTCTTGGACAGGTGCAGGTTATCGCTCTTGCGAAGAGGTTAATACAACGCAAAAGGTTTAACCGGCGTCCAATGCAGAAGGGGCAGTGTGCTGAGATTCGTTTCCGCAGAGAGCAGGCAGGCGGTTTTGCCTGTTGATGAAGTGGAATCTGAATTTGCGGCATAGGGACGGTCTTGATGGGCTCAGGCTTTTGTGAGTCTGAGCGAAAGGAGAGTTTCATGGCAGAAGATAACAAGAATTACGGATTGGCGTGGTTTATTGCTGGATTAGGCGTGGGTGCCCTGGTGGGCATTCTCTACGCACCGAAGAGCGGCCGCGAGACGCGGGAAGGCATTGCAACCGGAGCGCGCGAGGGGACCGAGTATCTGAAGGTGCGGACCAAGCAGGCGGCGGAAGAAGTAAGCGCCCTGGTGGACAAGAGCAAGGAGCAAGTGACGGAATACGTGGAACGCGGCAAAGAGGCCGTGGATCGCGGCCGCGCGCAGTGGGAAGAGTTTGTGGAGCGGGGCAAGAACCTGGTGACCGAACAGACCGAAAGGGTGAGCTCGGCCGTTGAAGCTGGACGGCAAGCGTACCAGTCGACTGCGGTTTCACCCGACGCCCGGGAGTATTGAGGCCGGAGGCGCAGGGGCAGAGCGCAACGGGGCGTGACTTGCAGGGCTTGCCTGATGTTTCCCCGACCTAAACTGCTTGAGCCGAGGCGGGAGCTACGCGGGGCAGCTCTTCAAGCGTTGCTTTCAGGGATGAGGGGGCGACGCACGTCTGCTGTTGTGCCTTGTGGCGTATTCTTTGAAGACCCCTGCTACATGGCGCGAGGGCGCGAGGTCGTAATCGATGCATAATATCAGCGCACAGACTGTTGAACTTCTTGTTGTTGCTGTCGTTGCGGCGACCATGCTGATCCAGGCAATTGTGATGCTTGCGGTTCTGAGCGCTGTGCGCACAGCAGCCAAGTCGATGCGCGAAGACATTGCAGACGTTCGTGCGGCGATTGTGCCTGTGGTGGACAATGTGCGCGAGTTGATGGTGCGGACGGCTCCGAATGTGGAGTCGGCGTCTGCGGATCTGGCGGCGATGACGCACAACCTGCGCCGGCAGACAGCCGATGTGCAGGCGGCGGCGACTGAGATTCTGGATCGGATACGGCAACAGTCGGCGCGCGTTGACCAGAAGCTGACGGATATTTTCGATGCCGTGGATCGCGCGACTCATTTTATGACGGACTCAGTTTCAAAGCCTCTGCGCCAGATTTCGGGGATTCTTGCTTCTGCGAAGGCGGTGATTGAGACGCTGCGCACTGAAACCCCCGCGGCGCAGGCGCCCGGCGTTCACTCCGCAGGCGACAAGGACATGTTCGTATAAGGTCTCTCGGCGGGGCCTGTGCCTATACTGCCCGCTCGACAATTCATCGCAAAATCTGGGCGATCCATTCTCCCTCTAGACAATCCAGCCTCCACCGACGACTTCGTCTCCGTCATAAAAGACGGCGGACTGGCCGGGGGTGACGGCGCGCTGCGGCTCGTCGAAGGTTGCGAGTGCTTCGCTCTCGCCCGCGGGCTCGAGTGTGGCCCAAGCCGGGTCGTGGCGGTGCCGGATCTTTATGCGCACGCGCATGGGAGCGGTGAGCGTGGGAATGCTGATCCAGTTGAGGCGGCGGGCGCGGAGGGTGCGCGTGGCAAGCTCTTCGTCTACACCGACGGTGACGCGATGGCTTGCAGGATCGATCTGGAGAACGTAGAGCGGATTGGGCGAACTGACGCCGAGGCCCTTGCGCTGACCGACGGTGAAGTTTGAGATGCCGTCGTGGCGGCCGATGACTTCGCCGTTTGACGCAACGAGTTCGCCGGCGGTTTCCGGCATGGACTCGCCCTGCTCTTCGAGATAGGCGGTGAGGAACTGCTTGTAGTCGCCGCCGGGGATGAAGCAAATCTCCTGCGAGTCGGGCTTTTCGGCGAGCTTGAGGCCGTGCTGGCGCGCGATCTCGCGCACCTCGGGCTTGGTGAGGCGGCCGAGAGGAAAGAGCGTGTGGGCCAACTGCTCCTGTGTGAGGCCGAAGAGGAAGTAGGTCTGGTCCTTGGCGAGATCGGCGGGGCGCTTGAGAATCCAGCGGGCGCGCTGAGGATCGTATTCGTTGACGGCGTAGTGGCCGGTGGCGATGCGGGTTGCGCCGATGCTGCGCGCTGTCTGGAGGAGCTGGTCGAACTTGAGGTGGTTGTTGCAGAGCGAGCACGGAATGGGCGTGCGGCCGGCCAGGTACTCATCGACAAACGGACGGACGACGTCGCGCTCGAAGCGGTCCTCCTGGTTGACGACGTAGTAGGGGATGCCGAGCTGCTCGGCGACGCGGCGGGCGTCGTAGACATCGTCCAAAGAGCAGCAGCGGCCGGCCTTGGGAGCGTCGGGGATGCCGTGCTTGCCGGCGAGGCGGGTCTGGTCCCAGAGATGGAGGGTGAGGCCGACGACAGCATTGCCCGAAACGGCGGAGCCGTCGGCGGAGTGGGCAAGCATGGCCGCGGCGGTCGAGGAGTCGACTCCGCCGGACATGGCTACCGCGATGGTTGTGTGTTCAGTCATCGGACCTCAAATGCAGCGGTGTTAGCCGGGTTAGTGGAGTTGGCGGAGTTAGCAGAACTGCTGCCTTGCTAACGCCGCTAGCAACGCAAACTCCGCCCGTTCATCCCAGTGTTCCCGCGGCTACCGGGGAAAGTGCTCTTAAATGTTCGACGGCTTCGGGGACTACGCGCAAGGCGTGATCGACGTCGGCGTCGGTTGCCGTGCGCATCAGGCTGAAGCGGAGGCTGGCGCGGGCGGCGTTTTTGTTGAGGCCCATGGCCATGAGCACGTGGCTTGGCTCGGTCGATCCGGAGTGGCAGGCGGAGCCGCCGCTGACGGCAACGCCTTTGAGATCGAGGGCGATGACCATGGCTTCGCCTTCTACCTGATCGAAGGAGATGTTGGTGGTGTTGGCGGTGCGCCGGACACTGCCACCATTGACGCGGGTGCCGGAGAGCGCAAGGATTCCAGCTTCGAGGCGGTCGCGGAGGGCGGCGAGGCGGGGGATGGTTCCGTCGGCGAGCGAGTCCATAGCTAGCTCGACAGCCTTGCCGAGGCCGACGATGCAGGGAACATTTTCAGTGCCGGCGCGCTGGCGGCGCTCGTGGCTGCCGCCGACCATGAGGGGCTCAATGGGCGTGCCGCGGCGGACATACATTGCGCCGACGCCCTTGGGGCCGTGCATCTTGTGGGCGCTTATCGAAAGCAGGTGGCAGCCGAAGCGCTGCACGTCGAACTCAACCTTGCCCGCGCCCTGGACGGCATCAATGTGGAAGAAGATGCGGCGGCTGGCGGCGAGTTTGCCAATCTCCTGGACGGGCATGAGGACGCCGGTTTCGTTGTTGGCGAGCATAACGCTGATGAGGCGCGTATTGGGCTTGATGGCGCGCTCGATGTCGGCTGGGTTGATGAGTCCGCTGGGCTCGGGATCGATGAAGGTGACTTCGACGCCGCGACTGGCGACACGGTCGGCGGCGCGGAGAACGGCGGAGTGCTCGATGGAGGTGGTGATGAAGTGGTCGCCGGGATGGAGCATGCCGAAGATGGCGGTGTTGTCGCCCTCGGTGCCGCCGGAGTTGAAGACGACCTCTGCCTCGTGGCAGTTGAAGAAACGCGAAAGCGTTTCGCGGGCGCGATCGACGGCGCGGTGCGCGGCCTGGCCGTGGATATGAATCGAGGAGGCGTTTCCGAAGTTTTCCATCCAATAGGGGCGCATGGCTTCCATCACCTGTGGGAGCAGAGGCGTGGTGGCGTTGGCGTCCATATAGACTCGGAGCATGGCGTGGTTGTCTCCTAAGTGAATTGTACGGGGAATCGGGGTTTTTCGCCTGAAGCGCGGCTGATGAGTGACTGGCGGGCACGTGATTTCGTCTGCAATTCCCTGCTTCGATCGCCGATGCTGTTTCTTGACCCAAGCCACCGCGCTTTCGTATGCTTCGAGCCGTTAGGCTCGGTGGAGGGGTCCCCACTCCAACCTGAGCAGGGAGAATTCGCATGAGCACAATCCATCCCGTTTTGACACACGAGCAGACATTGGCTGCCGAGCCGTTGCTGGTTCGGCGCGCGGCGGTGCTGGGCGCGGGCACGATGGGCTCGCGCATTGCGGCGCATCTGGCGAACGCGGGGATTCCTGTTCTGCTGCTTGACCTTCCTCCAAAGGCTGGGAGCGCAGAGCGCTCGCTGGCGGAGACGGCGCTGGAAGCGCTGGGGAAGGCGAAACCGGCGGCGTTCTACGAGCCGGCTAATGCGGCGCTGATTACTACGGGGAATTTCGAAGACGACCTGCCGAAGCTGGCCGCGTGCGACTGGGTGATTGAGGCGGTGACGGAGAACCTGGAGATCAAGGCGGCGCTGCTGAAGCAGGCATTGCCGCATCTTGGGGCGAAGGCGGTGGTGACGACGAATACGTCGGGGCTGCCGGTGGGGCGGATTGCGGCGGCGCTTGGAAGCCACGAGGACAGATTTTTTGGCGCGCATTTCTTCAATCCTCCGCGGTATATGCGGCTGCTGGAGGTGATTGCGACGCCGGAGAGCGATTGGGGGCTGGTGGCGGCATTTGCGGCGTTTGCGGATCGCAATCTGGGCAAGCAGGTGGTGTTTGCCAACGACACGCCGAACTTTATCGCCAACCGGATTGGGATTGCCACGATGTTTAGGGCGGCGAACCTGATGTTGGAGCAGGGGCTGACGATTGAAGAAGTGGATGCGCTGACCGGGCCGGTGCTGGGCTGGCCGCGGACGGGAACTTTTCGGCTGGCGGACCTGGTGGGGATCGATGTATTGGCGCATGTGGCGGCGAATTTTCCGGAGGGGGTCTCCCAGGGAGGTTTTTCTTCGGTCCTTGCCGAGTTGGTGAAGCGGAATTGGCTGGGCGATAAGACGGGGCAGGGTTTCTACAAGAAGACGCGCGGGGCGGACGGGAAAGAGGTGCGGCTGGTGCTTGATCCGGCGACGTTTGAGTACCGGCCGAGCGCGAAGGCGGCGCTGCCCGCGCTGGACATGGCGAAGAACGCGGGTTCGGTCGCGGAACGGTTGCGAGAGCTGCTGGCGAATGCGCCGGCGAAGGACAGGACGGCGGCTTTTTTGTGGCCGTTTCTGGGCTCGCTGTGGAACTACGCTGCCGACCGGATTGGCGAGGTAGCGGCTGATGCGGCGTCGATCGATACGGCGATGCGGGCGGGGTTCAACTGGGAGCTGGGTCCGTTTGAAATGTGGGATGCGGCGCGCGTGGGCGCAAGCGTTGCGCGGATGAAGAAGATGGGCATCGCGGTGAGCGGGCGGGTTGAAAGAATGCTTGAGGCCGGGCAGTCTTCGTGGTATTCAGCGGATGGGCTGGAGTGTTTCAACCCGATTTTGGGGCAGATGGAAACAGTCGCCGAGGCACCGGGTCATGCGCGGGTTGTGGACTTCAAGCGGACGCACAGGGTGGTGCGCTCGAATCCGGGTGCGTCGGTGGCGGACCTGGGCGACGGGATTGCGTGCATCGAGCTGCACTCGATGAAGGATGCGATTGGCGGGGATGTGCTGGAGATGATTTTGGCGGTATTGAACCCGGAGTCGGATGCGGTGCGGGATTTTGCGGGGTTTGTGATTTGCGGGGATCGCAATAACTTTTCGGTGGGCGCGAATTTGATGCAGTTGCTGATGCTGGCGCAGGAGGGCGAGTGGGATGACATAGCGGGGGTCATTCACAGCTTTCAGCAGATGACGGCGGCGATCAAGTTTTGCCCGCGGCCGGTGGTGGTTGCGCCTTTTGGGCTGACGCTGGGCGGCGGGGCGGAGATTTGCCTGCATGGGGCGCGGCGGCAGGCTCATGCGGAGACATATATCGGGCTGGTGGAGGTGGGGGTTGGGCTGATTCCGGCGGGGGGCGGGACGAAAGAGATGCTGCTGCGCGCAGTGGACGCGGCGGTTGCGCTGGCGCCACCGGAGCCGAAAGATCCGCCGTCGCGGTTTGCGCAATCGGCGGAGCTGGGGACGGCGCTGCGGCGGGTGTTTGAGGTTATCGCGATGGCGAAGGTTTCTACGTCGGCGGCGGAGGCGCGGGGGTTGGGGCTGCTGGGTGCGGCGGACCGGATTTCGATGAACCGGGAACGGCTGCTGCTGGATGCGAAGGCTCAGGCGGCGCTGATGGCCAGGGTGGGATATGCTGCGCCGCAGCCGAGGACGGTTGCTGCGCCGGGGGCGTCGGCGCTGGCGATGCTGGAGACGGGCGTGTCCATGATGGGCGAGGCGGGGTATGCCTCGGAGCACGACCAGAAGGTGGCGCGGTGGATTGCTTACGTGCTGGCGGGTGGGCGCGTGACGGCGGGCGCGGCGATGAGCGAGCAGTATCTGCTGGATCTGGAGCGGGAGGCGTTTCTGTCGCTGTGCGGGGAGCGGAAGACGCAGGAGCGGATCGCGTTTACGCTGAAGACGGGGAAGCCGTTGCGGAATTAGATCTACGACCAAGTGATTTCGTACTTTGACTTCATACTTTCCCAGGTCCCAAAATCGGGACCTGGGGCACCCGCAATCGGTACAAAGGCAAGCGGTCAGAGATCTGGTGGCCGTCTTGACGCGGTAAGGAGTACTTCGAATGCCGGAAGCTGTACTTGTGAGCGCTGTTCGTACTCCTGTTGGGCGGGCGCCGAAGGGGGCGCTCTCGACGACGCGGCCCGACGACCTTGCGGCAATTGCATTGGGCGGGGCTTTGGAGCGGGTTCCGGGGTTGAGTAGAGCTGAGATTGACGATGTGATTTTGGGCTGCGCACAGCCGGAGGGTGAGCAGGCGTGGAACATTGCGCGCTGGGCGGCATTGCGGGCGGGGCTGCCAGTAGAGATTCCGGGCGCGACGGTGAACCGGCTTTGCTCATCGGGGCTGGAGGCGATTGCGATTGCGGATCAGCGGATAAGGTCCGGTGGGGATCGGGTTGTGATTGCGGGGGGCGTGGAGTCGATGAGCCTGCTGCCGTTTGGGGGGCTGAAGCCGAGTCCGAATCCGTGGATGGCGGAGCATTATCCTGCTTCCCTGCTGACTATGGGGCTAACGGCGGAGCGGGTTGCGCGACGCTACGGAATTTCGCGCGAGGAGCAGGATGTGTTTGCGCATGAGAGCCATACGAAGGCGCTGGCTGCACAGGTTGCGGAGAGATTTGGCGAGGAGCTGATTCCGGTGACGGTGACGACCGCGGTACCGGGGGCGAAGGCGGGGAAGCCGGTCATCACGGAGACCATGTTCTCTGCGGATGAGGGACTGCGGGCAGACTCGTCTTTGGAAGCGCTGGCAAAGCTGAAGCCGGCTTTCCATGCGAAGGGGACGGTGACTGCGGGGAACTCGTCGCAGACCTCGGACGGGGCGGCGGCGGCGGTGCTGATGGAGGCGGGACGGGCGCGGGAACTTGGGATTGAACCAATTGCGCGGCTGGTGGCTTATGCGGTGACCGGGTGCCTGCCGGAGGAGATGGGGATGGGTCCGGTGACGGCGATTCCGAAGGCGCTGAAGCGGGCGGGGCTCAGGCTGGACGAGATTGAGCTGATTGAGTTGAACGAGGCTTTTGCGGCGCAGGCGCTGGCGGTGATGCGGGTTCTGGGGTTGGACGCGGCGCGGGTGAATGTGAACGGCGGGGCGATTGCGCTGGGGCATCCGCTGGGGTGCACGGGGGCCAAGCTGACGGCGACGCTGCTGGCCGAGATGCGGCGGCGGAAGGCGCGCTACGGAATGGTGACGATGTGCGTGGGCGGCGGAATGGGGGCGGCGGGGATTTTTGAGCGGCTGGATTAGCTTGGCAGCCGTGAGGCACTGAATCCTCAAAATAAAAAGGCCGAAAAAACAGAAACAGCCGGGAGTGGTCCCGGCTGTTCGTCGTTCTGAGGTCGTTGCAGCCTGTACAGCTGCGTCGTGCTACGCCTTGGCAGCGGCCTTTGCGGGAGCTTTTGCCGGGGCCGCTGCGGTGACGAGGGCCTTGAGGCGGGCGTTGAGGCGGCTCTTGTAGCGGGAGACGGTGTTGCCGTGGAGGATGCCCTTCTGCACACTCTTGTCGAGGGTGGAGACGGTCTCGCGGTACTGAGCCTGAGCGGCAGGAACGTCGCCCTTGGCGAGCGCTTCGCGGAGGCTGCGGAGGCTGGTGCGCACGCGGCTGCGGTTGGCGCGATTCACTTCGGTGCGGGTGACGGTCTGGCGGGCGCGCTTCAGCGACGATACATGGTTTGCCATTGTTTTTCCTTAAACTTGAGCCCTGCTGTCAGGGGCGAAAGTGCGTGCCCTGTTCAGGGAAAATGATGCGGTTAAGAATGCAATTTGAGCCGCATCCCTCGCAGTCTTTTAGTTTACGGGAATCCGGGTCCGGGGTCAATCCGCCGCTATCTGAACCGCCCTTTTCCGCTCAGCAAATGCCACATAATCAATGCGTCGATGAGGATTCTCGGAGGGAGGACTCTCTCCGCTCGGGTCCTGTGGATCGTCCTGAACCGGCACCATTTCCGGCGCAGTTTATTCAGAACGTAAACCGCATTTGCAGCTCGAACCTGCGATTCGTTGCCGACTCTGACATTTGTGTGCCGGTCTGTGTCGACGAGCCGGCAGTCTGATTCGCCTTGCCAAACAGGGGCGAGGCAATGTTGCCGATGATCGGGCCGGGGTTGTTATGGTTCAACAGGTTGCGCATTTGCAGTGTACAAATCAGCCCAAACCGCGACCTAGCCGGAGAATCGCCTGTTGCTTTCGCCACGCCAAAGCCAATCATCTTGCTCGCCCGGAGGTTGAATTGGATCGCCCCCGGTCCTCGGCCGAAATTCCGCGGCAGCAGGGCTTCGCCAGCGGCCGGAGCTGGGTCCAACAATCCGTAGCGCGTCTGGATGACGCCAATTCGTGTTGGGTCGGTTGCAACCCCTGGCCGTCCATTGAAGAGCGTGGTGCCATAGAGGTCGCGCCCAACCGTGATGTTGAACGGCGGTCCGGAGCGAACCGTGAGGAGGGGGCTGAAGGTCGTCTTCCAGATGCTTTGGATAGTCCCACCAAAGGTCTCGAAGTTGCGAACATCGGTCCCGGCTGGGCCATATTCGCCAGCCATGCTGTATGGACTTGCGGGGAAGGTCGAAGCGCCGTCGGTGTTGCTCAGCGCCTTGCCGTATGTGTAAGAACCGAACAACGAGATGTTCTTGCTGGGTTGCGAAGTGACATTCAGGATGAACTGGTTCTGATTGAACAAACCCGACGACTCCACCTGAAAGACCGGGTTGTTGTTCCCCAGCGGATAAGGCCCCCCTGGCGTAGCGGGGGCGTTGATGTCCCGCGACCGGAGTTGATGCAACCCATGCGAGTTTGAATAGCTGAGCGCGGCTACTGTGTGCATCGGCAACTGCTGCTCCACGCTGAAGAGGCTCTGCATCAGGTATGGCGCGCGGACGTTTGGGGCATTCTGCTCGATCACCTGGCCCTGGAGTGACGCGGCCAGGCTCGCCGGCGATGGAACGTCGGGATAGAAGGTGGGGTTGTTCACGACGTATTGCTGCTGGTTGATGCCGTTGTAGCGCTGCGCGTTGAGAGTATTTGAAAGTGCAAAGCGGTCGTAGAAGAGGCCGAAGCCCGCGCGCAACACAAGCTTCTGGCGCGAGACTCCCGGCGACCACGATGCCGCCACACGGGGGGCAAAATCGCCGCGATCGCTGATATTATTCTGCACCTCGTATCGGAGTCCAAGATCGACGGTCAAGTTGGGCCGCAGCTTCCATGTGTTCCCGACAAACAGGCCGGCGTCTATTTGCGAGAGCGAGACGAGCGGATTTCCGGCGCTCAGGCTGAACTGGCTTGGTCCTCCGCCCAGGGCTTGAACCTGAGCCGTCGTTAAGCCCGCCTTATCGAGAATCAAAGTCCTCTGGTACTGCTGAATAGAGGAGAGAGAGATGAGGACCGGGTTACCGCTGGCGTCCTTGATGACCTGGTTATTAGCGTCCAGTTCGGGCGCCGTGCCTCCGCCAAAGGTGAAGGCGCCGTTGAAATTTTGCCGCGAGGTATTCTGCTGGATCGTTGCGCGCAGCCTGGCGCCGAAATGCCACACAGCGGCTCCATGGGTGAGGGTCGTCAGGTTTTGCAGTTCGAAATTTCTTTGCACATTGGAAGAGTCTCCGACGGTCGAACCACCTCCCGTGAACGCATTCAACACCTGGATGGAAGCGCCGGAGTTGACAGCGGCCATTGAACTGCTTACGTTGAAGAACTGGAAGCGCGTTTCATTCACGGCTTTATCATTGAGCACGTCCGTGTCGACGAACTGGGCAGTTTGTGCGAGCATGTGCGCGTGATCGGCACTTTCGACGAGATTGAATCCACCCAGGCCGGCGTCTGGAATGTCGACTTGGGTGACACGATAACGCATCGAAAGCGTGACCTTGTCGTTCAGTTGATAGTCCACATTGGGAGTGAAAAGGTAGCGATGCTGGGCGACGTCATGGACGCCTGTGTAAGGCGAGACGATGGCAAGCGAAGTTGGATCGACCGTGGCGCCATTGATGATTGCACCGTTGTTCGTGTCGTCGCCACGCGCATTGAAAGTGAAAGACGAACGCCGAGTCAGCGGCCCTGCAATGCTGGTTCCAAACTCCCTTAGAAGAAAGGGCGCCTTGACCGCCGCGTAGGGATTGCGCGAGTTGAACACGTCACTGCCAATGTTGAAGAATGCGCTTCCATGAAACTGGCCGGAGCCGGGCTTGGTGAAGATTTCGATTCGACCCAGTCCGAGCGAGTCGTACTCCGGTGAAAACGGATTCTGGTTGATGCGAATCTCGCGAATGGATTCCTTGGGTGGCATCTCGCCGGTGCTGAAGCCATCGATATAGACCGAGCCGCCATTGGGTCCGGCCGATGGGCCGGCGAGAGCTTGCAGGTCCGATGCGAGGTCGTCCGGATTGTCCGCGAGCGAGTCGAGCTTTGAGCCACTCAATACAACTGAACTCGCATTGTTGCTGGAGTCCACTGAGACGGTCACCGAGTCCTGCGCCTGCACGGTTACATTTTGGATAACCGTACTTACTTTGAGAATGAGGTTCAGATTTGCATCGCGGCCATGCGCGACAAAGAACACCGGGCTCTTCATCTCGAAGCCGCTGTACTTTGCTTCGACTTGATATCTGCCGTCGGGAACGCCCTTCAACAAGTAAGCCCCATCAGCACCGGAGACGGTCGAAAGCTGGCTGCCTGAAGCGCCCGTCGCGAGGACAGTTGCGCCCGGGATCATAGCGCCACTTTCGTCTTTTACTTGCCCACGAAGCGACGCGGTCTGCGCACAGACGCTCAGTGCGGAGAATAAGAAGATTGCGAAAAAAAGATGATGGAACCTCATTGGCCCGTAGCGATACATTCTGATACCCTTCGCGCGTATTGAAGATGACTTAGTCTTTCGCTTCTGTTTCGCTCTGATTGTTCAAGCGCCGATCAAGCGTTCCTTGGCAAACGAATCCGGAACACTGAACCCTTTCCATGGGGACACTCGACCTCGATGGATCCTCCGTGCATGGCTACGGCCCATTGCGCAATCGAGAGGCCTAGCCCTGCTCCGCCAGCCGCGCGGGCGCGCGCTTTATCCACTCTGTAAAATCTCTCGAAGATGTGAGCGCGATCCGCAGGCGGGATGCCGGGGCCTGTATCGCGAACCTCAATCACTGCATCTTGACCTGACTCGCCAACGGCTATCCGAATCGAGCCACCGACAGGCGAAAACTTTACGGCATTATGAATCAGGTTTACGAGCGCCTGCCTCAAGATTGTCTGGTCAGCCAGCACCGCGGCGTGGAGATCGCCCTCGACCTGAATTGTCTGCTGCTTATCTTCGGCCAGCACTTCGAGCAGGCCGCAAGCTTCTTTGGACAGCTCGTAGAGATTTACCCCGGTACGGTGCAGTTGAGTGCGGTTGGCATCGGCCCGGGCCATCGTGAGGAGACTGTCGACCAGGTGCGTAAGGCGATTCGCCTCTTCAAGCATGCTGCCGATCGTGTCCCGGTAGTAGCTCACGTCTCCCTGCATTCCAAGTGAAACTTCTCCTACACTTTTGATTGCAGTGAGCGGAGTCCGCAACTCGTGCGAGGCATCGGCCGTGAATCGCCGTAACTGCGCGAAGGATTGCTCGAGCCGGGCTAGGGTAGTATTGAAAGCAATTCCGAGCTTTCCCAGTTCATCGTCGGGATCTTTGATATGGAGACGTTCATTGAGCAGTTCAGCTGTAATTTGCGAGGCGCGGTGCGCCATTGCATTGACAGGCTCGAGTGCGCGGCCAGCCAGAAGGTAACCGCACAGAGCCACAAGGATGACCGCCACCGGAAGCCCAATTGCGAGCACCAACACCATCTGCCAGAACTCAGACCAGAGAGGCCCTTCGTTGACGGCAAGCCGGACCACAACAGCTTTGTCCTTGCCCATATGATGGACGCGGCTGATTGTACGCACCTGTAACCCAGAGGGCAGACGGAGCGAATGTGCCGATTGGCGCCCCGAGACTATAGTTGCCGGAACCGGGCCTAGCGCCTGATCGTGAAGTTGTTCGCTACGGTAAAGCAAGTTTCCGTTTTGAGACCAGACCTCAAGGAGGTATCCGCGATCCCGCTCGCGATGCTCGGCTTCTCCTTCGTGCGAAGTTAACTTGAGCGCTCCAGTTGCATCTATGGAGAGAACTGCTTCGACGGTCTCAACGTCGCGGGTGAGACTTGAATCAAGCTGCTCATGCAGGTTGTGCAGAAAGAAGGCTGAGACGCCGCCCGCATAGAGGAGCAGTGTGGCCGCCAGCAGCGACGCATAGAGAACCGTAAGCCGGCTGCGAAGCGTAGTGCGGATGAACCCGCTCATGATGGATCCTCACCCAGGGTGAAGCCGACACCTCTGACAGTGTGCAGGAGCTTCTTGCCGAATGGGTCGTCCACCTTCTTACGGAGCCTGGTGAGATGCACGTCGATCACGTTATCGAGCGGCGTTGCTCTTGAGCCTTCTCTCCACACGTCGCGTGCCAGCATGTCCCTGGAGACGATGCGGCCATGATGACGCGCTAGATATTCCAGGATTTCAAATTCGCGAGCGGTGAGATCAATGTGCTCGCCCTCGCGTATGACCATTCTTCGCAGGGGGTCGATTACAAGCGGGCCAATGGTCAATGTACTGGGTGGTTCCGATTGATTGCGGCGCAGAAGCGCCCTGATGCGGGCGCTCAGTTCAGCGAAGGCAAATGGCTTGACAAGATAATCGTCTGCGCCTGTGTCCAGTCCCAGCACCCGGTCTTCGATGGTATCCCTCGCGGTCAGAAGGAGCACAGGAGTTTTGTCGCCAAGCTTACGCAGGGTGTCCAAAACCTCGATACCGTCACGACCGGGCAACATGACGTCGAGCAGAATGAGATCGAAGCTACGCGAATTGGCGTGAAAGAAGCCTTCTTCGCCGGTTTGCGCCCAGACTATTTCGTAGCCATCTGCCCGCAAGCCGGCGCATAGGGCGTTGCCTACTTTGGTCTCGTCTTCAACGAGCAGAATTTGCATGGTGGCCTCTCTTCTGTATATCCCAACCCAGCGCGTCCGCGACTGAAGTGTTTCTGAAGATTGTCTGACCGCAAATTCAGGGTAGTGTTCGGTTGGAAGAGGCACGGATCTGAATTTAGTCATCAGAATCGAGTGTCTGAGTGGTTGGGTTTTGGTGGCGAAGTGCGGGACGCAGCGGGCCAGAGCCGCCATTTGCTGTTGCGCGGCCATTGACCGGCCAGCAGCCGACGCGGGCCCGGTCGCGCTCATCTCAAGCGCCGATAAAGGCTTCTCCTCCCGGAGCCGATAAACTTGCTACTGATCACACAGAGCGGCGGGGAGGGACAGACATGAAACAGGCTGCGGGGCCCTGTTGGGGTGTATTTGCATTGATTGTGTTGGCGGCCTGTTTCACGCTGCAGATTTCAGGGCAAGACGACCCGGCGCAAAAGGGGGCAAGGGTGCTGCGCAAGGCGTCGCATGGGGAGTTGACCGTTCAGGCCGAGGAGCGGACGCGCTGGGAAGAGCAGTATGGCGTGAAGTTTGGCAAGGCGGTGAACCAGCAGGACATGCTGAGCCGTATTCGCATCGGGATGCAGTATCGCCCCACCGCGTGGCTGACAGTTTCAGGGATGGGGCAGGATGCGCGGGCTCCTTTTTACGGCGCGCCCGCCCCTGGATCGCTGCGGGACACGATGGATTTGCAGGAGGGGTGGATAACGGCGTCCACGGAGAACAATCTGTTCAATGTTTCCTTTGGGCGACGGATGCTGGACTATGGGGAAACGCGGGTGATCGGCACTCCGCAATGGAGCAACACCTCGCGCACGTACGATTATTCGCGCGTCGAGTACGTCTCAAAGAAGATGATTCTGGACGGGCTGATGGTTTCGCCGGTGATCGTGCAGCCGGATAAATTCAACACGCCGGAGTTGGGCAACCGCATCTGGGGAATGTACGATGTTTTCCCGCAGGTGTGGCGGGGGGGCTCGGTCGATGTCTACGCGCTGCGGCACTCGCAGAACAAGATAGGCGGGTGGACGAGCGCGGGGACGCTGGGCACCAACACGTACGGGATGCGCTTCTACGGGCCTCTTCCGAGCCACTTCACATACAGCCTGGAAGGCATCGGCCAGAACGGGCATCTGGGATTGTCGAACCAGCGCGCGTACGCGTGGTTTGCGGGCGTGGTGCGCCCGGTGACGGTGTTCGCGATGCCGCTGAGCCTTTCGCTGGAATACAAGGGCGCGTCGGGTTCGCGGTATGGAGCGAGTCACAGCGCGACGTACGATCAGGTTTCGCCGGCCAATCACGACAAGTTCGGCCACATGGACCAGTTTGGCTGGAGGAATCTGAAGACTCTGAAGTCGCTAGAGACGCTGAAGCTGACGAAGCATGCCACGTTCAATGTGATGTACACGGACGAGTACCTGTTCAGTGCGTCGGACGCGCTCTACGCCAGCAATGGCACGCAGATCGCGATCTCGACCAAGGGCGCTTACGGAAAGCGCGTGGGGCAGGAACTGGATGCGTTTATGACGTATACAGCAGGGCACCACACCTTCTATGCCGGTTTCGGCCATTTCTTCAAGGGGCAGTTTGTGGAGCAGGCAACGCCGGGAATCAATCCGCGGTATTTTTATATCGCGCAACAGTACGTGATCAAATAGAAACAGACCCGGCCCGCGTGGCGGCGCGCGACCAAAAGGTACCTGCGAAGACACAGGCGGCGGTGAAAATTATTGGTCGGGGAATTGACGGCGGGTCCCGGTCGCGCTACTCTCAAGCGCAGATAAAGGATTTGGTCGCCTACGCCAACCCGCGGTACGAAGAGGCAGTCTGGAGTTTGGGCTCGCCCCTGCGCCGCGAATCCGGAACCCTTCCACAACCAACTGCCTGCTCCCGCACCTTGCGCCCTCCTGCGCCTTGCGCGTTTTTTGCCGATAAGCTTGTTACAGAGGCTCCGGGCGGGTCCAGTTTCGGCCCTGCCCGGTATCTTTCACGCTTTCAACGTTGCATTGGAGGCTATCGACCCCTTTGAAGATCACTCTGGAGATCACGCCCAACCTTGAGCCCCTGTTCGGGACCCGCGATGAAAACCTCAGGCTTATGGAAGACTCACTTGGCGTTCGGATCGATTTGCGATCGGATGCCGTGCATGTGGAGGGACCGGAGGAAGGAGTGGCTCGAGTCCAGCGTGTTTTTCAGGACTTCGAGGCACTGCGCCGGCAGGGCGTGCATCCGCACAACGGAGAACTGAACGCGATGCTTCGTCTGGTGGTTACCGATGCGGCGACGACGCTGCGCGCGCTGGCCGATGCGGGCAAGCAGCGATCGGCAGGGGTGAAGCGGACGGTGCAGCCGCGCTCGATCAACCAGCGGAAATATGTGGAGGCCATTGAGCAGAACGACATGGTCTTTGGCGTTGGGCCGGCGGGCACGGGCAAGACGTATCTTGCCGTGGCGATGGCTGTGGCGGCGATGAACGCGAAGAAGGTGAGCCGGATTGTGCTGGTGCGGCCGGCGGTGGAGGCGGGCGAACGTCTGGGCTTTCTACCGGGATCGCTGCAGGAGAAGGTCGATCCTTATCTGCGGCCGCTTTACGACGCGCTCTACGACCTGCTGGACGCCGAGAAGGTGGACAAGATGCTGGAGAAGAACGTGATCGAGGTTGCGCCGCTGGCGTTTATGCGCGGGCGGACGCTGAATGACGCGTTCATCATCATGGACGAGGCGCAGAACACGACGATTGAGCAGATGAAGATGTTCCTGACGCGGATGGGGAACAACTCGAAGGCCGTGATTACGGGCGACATTACGCAAATCGATCTGCCGAATCCACGCAAGTCGGGTCTGCTGGACGCGATCAACATTCTGGACGGGGTGGAGGGGATTCACTTCTGCCATTTTGAAGACGGCGACGTGGTGCGTCATGCGCTGGTGCAGAGGATTGTGCGGGCGTACGAGTCTGTGAAGACGCAGCAGCAGGAGCTGCCGCTGGCGCTGGGCGAGGCGATTGAGGTTGGAACGCCGGCACGGGACGGTCAGCAGGCGGGACAGGGGTTGCAGCCGGGTAAACCGCAGTAGCTGTGATTCAGATTCGAGGTCCCAGATCTCATCCGCCGGGGCGGACGGGATCTGGGGTATCGGGATCGGGACAGACTTAGTTTGCGGTGCGCGGAATGATTGTGAATGAGTCGAGGAAGCGCGACGAATCGGCGTACCTGTCTGTCAACGGCGCAACGGTCAAGACCTGATAGAGCGTGGTGCCCACCAGATAAATGCGGGCCGAGAAGTGCGCGGCGTCGCTTTCTGAATCAAACTCCAAGCCGGGATAAATGCCGAGGGTGATCTTCTGCTCGGAAATCATGTGCGACTTCGAGTTGGCGAGTGCGCCGTTTTCTGCGCCTTTGAGCGAAGTCTGCGGGTCGTGGCCCGCAATGGCGGCGCCGTAGTCGCAGACGCCAACGAACAGGGCGGTCGATCCAAGATCCACTATGTAGCTGCGCAGCTCAAATGAGCCTGCATCGGTGGGCACGTTCTGCTTGCTCAAAGTGGGCTCGGCGGGGAATGAAGCGCTGAATCCTTCGGCGGCATACGTGTAGGTGGTCCACACTGCCGGAGGTGTGCTGGGCACAGCCGCAGCAGGTGTTTGCGCACTAACCGCAAGGCCGAGCAGGAGAAACGCCGCACCGGCCGCCAAGCGATGCTGGAACCTCAAAACGATCCTGTTTGTCATCGAAGACTCCCCTCTGGTCTCACAGATTGTGATCCGCCCGCTGCGCGCAGCAATATTGTTTATTGGTGATTGAAGGATGATACGCGGAGCGGCAGAGAGCTGCAAGAGAAAAGCTACGTACATCTAGCCCGAGGGTAATGTGCTTGGGTTGCGAGGTATAGGATTCGGGGCGCTCTGAATTGCCGGCAGGCAGGGAGAGCGCTATTTTGGCAGGAGGCCGTGGGCGATGGCGTCCAGCATACCGTTAAGGAAGTTGATGGACTCAGGGGCCGAGTACCGGCGGCCGATTTCGAGAGCTTCGTTGATGACGATGGGGAAGGGCGTGCCTTTGAAGCCGATCATCTCGCCGACGGCCATGCGCAACAGATTTCTATCGACGGCGGGCATGCGCTCCAGACGCCAGTGTTTGGAGTTCGAGACGAGCAAGGCGTCGATCTCTTCCTGGTGAGCGATGGCGACGCGGAAGAGATCCTCGGCAAAGCCGCGGACTTCCGGTTCGACTTCGTCGCCGGCTTTCCAGAAAGTAGCGCGGACCTGATCGGGGGTCTGCTTGCCGATGTCGGCCTGGAAGAGCATCTGCATGGCGAGTTCGCGGGATTTGCGGCGGCCTGCGCCGTGATGGGGTCCGGGGGTAATCAAGCGGGACCGCCTTCCACCCCACGGACGAAGACCTGTCCGTGGGGGTCCCGGCCTTGCTCGTTCTCGTTCTTCTGGAGCTTGCGGCGCAGGCTGACCATCTCGATGGCGGCAGCGGCGGCTTCAAAGCCCTTGTTTCCGGCCTTGATGCCGGCGCGATTGAGAGCCTGCTCGAGAGTTTCGCAGGTGAGGACGCCGAAGCTGTGGGGGATGCCGGTCTCCTGCTGGGACTGGCCGATGCCGCGAGCAACTTCGTTGTAGATGGCTTCGTAGTGGGCGGTTTCTCCGCGGAGCAGACAGCCGAGGGTGACGATGGCGTCGACGGAGCGACAGGTTGCCAGAGTGTGCGCGGCCGAGGGGATCTCCCATGCGCCGGGAACGCGAACGACCTGAATGTCGGAGCGGTCTGCGCCGCTGCGGAGGAGCGCGTCGAGTGCGCCTTCGAGGAGACGCTCGGTGATGACGGCGTTCCAGCGGGCGACGACGATGGCAAATTTCATGCCGGCGGCGGAGAGATCGCCTTCAAGAGCGATGGGCTTGCCTTGGAGGGGGTCGGTCCAGGCCCAGAAGCTGAAGGCGAAGCCGGGCTCGGGCTCGACGGTGAAGATCTGCGATTTCCAATGAGTTTCTGTGATGGGCGAAAGTCGGGCTAAAGCGTCTTGTCCGGCGTGGGCGCGGAGCCATGTTTCGGCAGCCTGGCGGACGGCGTCGAGTGCGATGACTTCGACGAGGATTTCGGCTGTTGAGGGCATCTGTCCGTGGACAAATTCGAGATTGCCGAGCGGTGCGAGGAAGGACGCGCCGCGGCTGGTTTCCTCCTGCCATCCCTTGCCGGGCGCGAAGCCCAGGGCAGCAAAGAAGCTGGCCAGCCGGTCATAGGCGGCTGCGCTGCCGACGGCGCGGAGGAACGAGATGCCCTTGATCATGAATTGATTCCTTCGGATTGATTCTATCGTGCGCGGGGGAGGGGCATGGAGGCGGTTGACGGTGCCGTATCCCGCCTAGAGCCTGTTATGAACTTTCGCGTGGGCGGCGCTGTTCTGTCCCCAGTCTTTCCGCAGAAAGAAGCTGAAAGGCTGGGGCACGGGGTTTTGCTGTGCGATTGTGTTGCGCCTGGGGCTAAGTGGTGGAGCGCGGCACGACGACGATGGCGGTGGCTGGAACGATGGTTCCAGAGCCCGAGTAAGCGCAGCCTGCATCGGTGCCGCCTGCGGAGACTGGAGTGCAGGCGGGAAGATTGGGGCTGATCTGCTTGGTGTCAGTGGGTGGCGTGGCCAGGGATGGGTTGGCGGGGATGGAGATGTAGTGGATCATGTTGTCGCCCGCAGTGGAGACAAAGAACGTGGAATCGTCGGGGGTGAAAGCGCCGGCCAGGGGCGCGGTGATGGCCGAGCTGCCGGTAAGCGCGACGTAGCCGACGGTGCCGGGCGCGCCGTTGGGCGCGGGGAGATAGAAGGGCAACTGAGCGCCGGTGCTGGTTCCGTTGTAGGTGATGAAGGCCAGGTTGGATACGGGCGAGGCGATCAATTGATTGATTGCTGTGGCATTGACCGCGACAGACGCCGGCGTGTAGGGCGCGGGGTGCTGGATGAGCAGCGGCGACAGGGTCTGCGTAGTGCCCGATGTGGCAATGGGGCAAGCGCTGCTTGGAATGCTGACGGAGATGTCGTCGAGCGTGATTCCGCCGCCGAGAAGAGCCGCGCTCAGGATGTGGTTGCCGTCGGTGGTGGCGGTGAGGACGTCTGACTGCACAGCCTGCGAATCACCGAGCGGATAGAGCGACAAACCGGTGGAGTTGCCAACCGTGCCGGAGGGGCACCATGTGTGGGCCACGGTTGGAGTGCCGCGAAGATAAGCGCCCACGCTGGGAATGGCGAGTGCAGGGGTTTGCATGGTGCCGGAGACAGCGACATTTGGCGCGAGCCCTGCTGGGGGGATGGACCCGGCCGGCAGCGGACTGGGCGGCAGCGGGTAGGTGCTCCAGCCGGTGTTCTGGTTGTAGATGTAGAGGGTGTCGGTGTGTCCGGTGATGGTGGTGCCGTTATTGAGGGCGGCGTTGTCTGTGATGTAGAGGGTCTTGGAGTCTGGAGTCCAGACGGCGGCGTTTCCGAGTCCGCCCTGTGCAATGTAGCTGCCGGAGGCTATGTTGTAGATATAGAAGAGCTGGCGAGCCTGGTCGTTGATGAGCAGCTGCGAGTTGTTTGGGGAAACGGCGAGCACGACTCCGGGGACGTTGGGGTCTTGCTTGGCGATGGTGTTGGTAGCGGTGGTGAAGACCATCAGTTCGCGGGGCGATCCGAAGAAAAGATTGTTGCCGCCCTGATCCATGACCATGGAATTGGGGACATAGGGCATGCGGACGCCGGCGCCTACGGTGCCTGTAAGCAATGAGATAGAGACGAAGTACTGCGATTGCCCTGGGGCAGCGAACCATACGTAGTCGCTGATGGTGCCGGGTGTGGTGATGTTCACGGAATTGGATGCGATGGGGAGGCCGGTGCCATCCAGTCCGAGTTGATTGATCGGCGACGGGTTGCATGCGAAGGGCTGGCAGACGGCATAAACCGAGGCGACGCCGGGATAGGCGGCATTTACGCTTCCAGAGGAGTTGACGGTGATGTCAATCGGATTGGTGGACTGGTAGTCGAGGGCGAGCCCGCTAATGGACTGGTTGTTGGTATCGAGGACTTTTGTGGTGAGATTCTGCGCCGCGCCTTTGGTGATGATTCCCTTGGTGGTTCCGTCGGCGAGGGTGAGGCTGATGGATTGGGGCGGGCAGGTAGAGAAGAAACCAGCCGAAGATCCGGAGCCGGCGATGGAAGCGTTGATGGCCGTGGTGCCGGGCATATTGGCGGTGATCTGATTGGTATTGGTGTTGATGGTGGCTACGCTCGAGGTTCCGACGGAATAGTTCAGGTATCCAATGGAAGAGGCGCAACTGGGGACGGAGGTGACACCAGCCGGCAGCGGGCAAGCATACTGAGCCGGATTTGTGATGGTGGAAGGCGCGCACATGAGGACTTGCTGGCCATTGACGCTGTAGCAGGCCTGGGCATCGAGCGAGGCAACCTGTGTTTGAGACAGGCATTGCTTAGGCCCGACGAGCGCGACGGAGCTTACCTGCGCATGGACGAAGACCTGGACGGGATTTGAGGTGATGGAATCAGCCGCGGCGGTGATGTAGGCGATGGTGTAGGGCAGGCCGTTGGTGGCCGGGAGCGGATTGGGGAAGTTGCAGTAGGTATAGTCTGCAATTCCGCCGCCGGTGTTGCGGTTCCATGTGCCGGCGCAGAGGTTTCCGGTGGGCGAGATGTCGACCAGCTTGTTGTTGGAGGTTCCGTAGGTGATTTGACTGCTTGCGACCGAAGCGGAGGCGCCGGTGCAGGTAAGTGCGGATGGCGGAATGATCTGCTGGGTCTGCCCGTAGGCGAGCGAAATGCCGGTGCTCTGAGGCTGAAGAGTGATGGAGGCCACGTCAGTGTTCTTCAAGCCGTAGCCGAGCCCATAGCAATAGTTGCCCGCCGGGTTGCGGGTGCAGCCGGAGATAGAAATCCCTGCCGGAATAGCCAGGCACACAACAAAAACAAGCGTCAAAAACCGCCGCATGAATCCTCCCCGGCCCGCTTTATCGAACGGCGGAACGGTCTGTTCGAAAATTTGAGAAGAATATGAGTTATGACAACCCGGCGACGAGTCATAGATAAACTCTCGACGGGAGACATCGGGCCAAAGCTGTAGCCCGCGGCAGAATGCACTTGCAAGCAGCCGGCCGGGCTATCGTTCTCTCAAATACTCCAAGGAAAAAGTGTATCAGGACGAGCCCCTGTCTGGCTTGAAGCGGACCCTGTCGGTTTTCGTCCGTTTGTCTACTCCATAGACTGAAGCGGGAGCGGATGGAGAGCAGGGGCGGGGGGCAAGTTTCGGGTTAGGGAGCGGGGGGCATGTAGCGGGCGAACCAGTCGACGGCGCGCTCCATGACGTCGCGGCGATGGGCGGGATCGATGAAGCCGTGGCCTTCATTGGGGTAGACGACGAGTTGCGCGGGGACGTGGAGATCGCGGAGAGCATGCCAGAACTCGAAGGATTGGGGGGCCGGACACTCGCCGTCCCGGTCGCCGACAACGATCAGGGTGGGGGTATGGACCTGCTTGATGAAGTTGATGGGGGAGCTTTTGGCGTAGACTGCGGGGTCGTCGTAGACGGATGCGCCGAAGTAGGGGATCATCCACTGGTCGATGGAGTTTTCGCCATAGTAGCTGCGCCAGTCTGAGATGCCCGCGCCGGCGACGGCGGCTTTGAAGCGGTTGGTCTGGGTGACGGCGAACATGGTCATGAAGCCACCGTAGCTCCATCCGGCGATGCCGACGCGGTTGGGGTCGATGGGGTATTGGGAGAGGGCGGTATCGACGCCAGCAAGGATGTCGCGGAGGTCGCCGTAGCCGAAGTCCTTGCGGTTGGCCTGGGTGAAGGCCTCTCCCTGGCCGTAGCTGCCGCGGGGATTGGGCATGAGGACGAAGTAGCCGAGGGCGGAGAACTCGACCGCGCTGATGCCGCCCGCGCCGCCCGCCCAGCGCGCGACGACGGCCGAGGCCGGGCCGCCGTGGACCTGGACGAGGAGCGGATATTTTTTGGCGGGGTCGTAGTCTTTGGGGAACATGAGCCAGCCCTGGACGTGAAAGGCGTCGCTGGTCCAGTCCAGGGAGATGGTTTTGCCCCAGGCGGGCTGGATGCCGTCGTTCAGATGAGTGAGCTGGGTGAGGCCGGCGAATTGATTGTCGGCGGCTGGAGCGGGTTCGGCGCCGGGACGGGCGGCGTAGATTTCGTTGGGGTGTTCGAAGTTGCCGGCGTGGAAGACGAAGAGCGATCGGTCGGCGGTGGTTGAGAGGCTGAGTTGCAAGCGGCCGTCGCCGATGCTGCCGGGAAAGCTGAAGACGGGGCGGGCGGCGGTTGCGGAGGCGGCGAT
>DATKWA010000159.1:0-3058 GCA_035529815.1 Occallatibacter sp.
CGTCGCAGTTGGCATCGTCGTACCTCGTTACGATAGAGGCCGTTTCTGCGACGTGTCCGTCATCAATGGATCGCCGGATAAGGTCAAACGCCGCGCGCAACAGAATAGCCTTGCGGTCCTTCACGCCATCGCCTCCTAAAATGGAACCTTGTCACCGGCCGGCACGGCAGGGGCCATGTGTTCGGTCATTGTGTCCTCAAAACGGGATATCGTCATCAGGCGATATGGTCACCGCCTGCCGCTGCGGTATCGTTTCGGCAATCGGCGCAACCGTCCCGCGCCTCGTTTCCAGCGTCGTGGTATCGCGAAGGCCCATGATGATAGGCCGCGCCGCCTGCCAGTCCGACCCCTTTAGCGTTCGCTCGAAGGCGCTTACAACCTTCGCCGCCGCACCGCTTTGTTCCCGGTTTGCCGCATTCGGCGGCGTGTTCGGACATCCACAGGCAACAGCGAACGTGTACCAGCCCGGGGCGCGCGTTGCGGGGTCGCTGGAATGCCGCATCTTGTCCCATTCAATCTTGCGTGCGTGCGGATCGCACGGAACCGATACGCTCACGTATCCGCGCCCACTACACTCAGGGCAATCCGTCCGAACATCGCGGCTTTCGGTTGCATACATCCCGCCTGCGACCTTCGCCCACTCAACCATTGGCGGCGGAAAATTGCGCACTCGTACGAGTTCGTGTGCCGACTCCCTGGCAACCGATTCGGGAAAGCATCGGACTATTGGATAGACTACCTCGCGGATAAAGTACTCCGACCACGGCTTGCTGCCACCTGGCGCAATCTGAGGCCATGCCTGCTCGAACACCTCGCTGATAATCGCCTTGCATTGGTCGATGTTCACCGCTCCGGCCTCCTTGGGGCAACAGGGCCACGGATCGCCTTGAGCAAATCCCATGGCGTCATTCCGTATACGCCATGCTGTGCGATTCCGGCAGACAGTCGGTCCTCTCCAAACTCCCGCAGGCCAGCCTCGACGCATTCCCGAATCTTGGCATTGACGCCTCCGGGCCAGTTGATTTTTGCGGCCATTTGCTTGCAGAGATTTGCTATACAATACTTATCTGAAGATGAAGTAGAAGTAGAAGAAGAAGTAGAAGGGGGTTTTTTTGCTTTGTCTTTGCTTGGCCTTCCGCCTTTCAGCCCACCCTTGCGACCGGCATCCGCCCGCTTGTTGTGTAGCTCCCAATCTCTTACCATGCGCCTGCTGTAAATCGTTCCATCATCACGCTTTGAGAACACGCCCTCGGATTCGAGTTTGCTTAGGTTTTGCTTTACGTCGTCTTCGGACGTGTTGCTTAGTTTTGCTAACTCGTTTGCTTCGACCTTGCTTCCGTTTTGCTTTATCAAAACCCCTCTTTCTGGTGAATCGAACATGATGCAGAGCATGTCAATCCAGAGACCGCGTGCCGATAGGGGACACAGCCGCAAGCCCTGATCGGTCATCCAGTCGTGGGGGTAAAACTGGAACGCGGGGCGAGCGTCAATTCTCAGGCTTCGCGTCACTTGTCCTTGGCCTCCTTGCATGGGATGCGCAGGCGGCACCTGGGGCATGATTCGCCCTCCTGTATGCGCTTGCGAACGGCGGCGGCCAGGGCGGCAAGGCGGGATGGCGCTTTGCCTGCCAGTTCCCGCGATTCGCCATCAACGTAGTCCCACACGTGCCAGCCGTCGCCGTGATTGCCGATGCTCAGGCCGTCGCAATGCGCCACGAGCCATTCCAGCAGCCCCTTCTCGCTCAGGGCGCGGGCAGTATGATCATCTTGTTCCAGGTGAAAATACCACTGGCTATGGCCTGACAACTTCACCTCTTGTAGCCAACAGAATGCGCCGCGCGTGAGGCGATACGGCCCCCACACCACGCCGCCGATGCTCTCAACGGCTCGCCGCACGTCCCCAGTGTACCAGTCGCTCATGATTCCTCCGTTTCTTTCATGGCCGCGATCAGCCGCGCATCCTCAGCCGCAATTATGAATTCCGCCGCGACTTGCGGGCGGTCACTGGCCCTGGCGCCCTGATGCCATGTCTTCCGCCCTGATCCGGTCCAGCACCTGATCTGGCGTGAGATAGAGGACGCCGTCGTACTCGCCGCCGTATTGGCTTCGCCGCCATGCCCGCGTATCCTGAAACGGGTCGCAGATCCACGTGCGCCCGGCGTGACGCCATTCGATCCACGCATGATAGGATTTGCCCTGGGGCACGCGCCTATGCTGGCCCTCGACGTACTCGGTATCGGCGGAGATGTCCTTGTTGCGTTCTGCAAACTTCTGAAGCATTGCGAACATGAGCCATGTTGCAGCATGCCGACAGGTTCCCCCAACGCGCTTGTTGTCCTCGATTTCCTTGGCGCTTCGCCAACCGCCATGATTTGCCGCGTCATATCTGGTCCTGAGCCCGTAGTAGATCGTGCAAATCAACCCGTTTACGAGGTCCATTTCTTCGTCCCGTTTGTCACGCGCCGGCAGAATCAAGCGCCAGAATCTTTGCCATGCGTTCATTGGTGCGCCTCCTATGCTTTGAGCTTGCGGATCTCGTGGCGGGCCGCCGTGATGGCCCCGACGAGCGTCTGAATGCGATATTGGTCGCCTGATATGCGGGTCACATAGCCGCATTCGCTTGCGTGGACCCCGACGATCTCAACGGGGTCTCCTGGCTTGATCTCCGCGATCTTCGTGCGGCGAAACTTGTCCGCGCTAGTGATTGCCGTTGCAAAGCATGCGCCCGTCGGCGAGCACCACACGTCTGGAAAGGATACGGTTATGAAACCGCTGCCGCCCCAATGTTGCACGATAGCGTCAGGCCAGCCTCCATACTGGCCGCGATCCCCCGGCCCAAGCGGGATCTTCAGTTCCGGGGCGGGCGGCGGGTCAAGCCTATCCGCCTCTTCCGTCATCCTGTACGGCGGAATGTTCCGATATTCCGCCATTAGCCTTAGAACGTCAGCCTTTTCCTCTCTCGTCAGCATGGTTCATCCTCCTATGCTCTGAGCTTGCGGATTTCGCGGCGGGGAACCCACACCTGAAAGAGTGCCAAATCGAGCCGACACCACTTTTTG
>DATKWA010000160.1:0-16095 GCA_035529815.1 Occallatibacter sp.
GCGCAAATCGCGCGCTCCCACCCCGGCCGGGTCAAGATGCTGCACCAGATCGATCGCCTGCCGAACCAGCTCGAACACCGCCGTCTCATCCTGCAATGCAATCTCGTCCGCGATGTCGCTCCCCGGCGATTGCCTTATCGAGATCTGGCCGAGAGCCGTTGCCAGCTCTTCCTCGGTCGCCGCGAGATACCCATCTTCATCCAGATTCCCAATCACCAGCTCTGCTGCGTTGTGCAACTCAGGCGTCAGGCTCAGAGCCCCCAGCTGCCACGCCAGGTGATCGGACAGAGTCGTAGGTTGGGAGAGAAAGGCCTCAAACGAGGGCTTCTCGCTGTCCTCGTACTCCGGCTGCGTCCGGTACCCAGGATCAAGATACTCCTGGAAGTACGATCCAAAATCGACTTCGTTGAACGGATCCGCGGCTGCAACCGCCGGCTCCTCCGCACCCTTGTCGAGCAGACCCAGCCGCTCCTCGCGTTCTTCGCGTTCCTGCCGACTTGCGACTTCATCCAGCATCGGAACCGATTCGTCAATCTCTTCCAGGATTGGATTCTCAACCATCTCGGCATCGATCATCTCCTTCAGTTCGAGCTTGTTCAACGCAAGCACGCTGACCATTTGCATCAGACCCGGAGTCAGGATCTGTCGCTGCGACACTCTCAAAGTCAGTTTTGGTTGCAGCATCGACATAAATGGGACTCGTTCCCTGTTTGGACTCAATCAAATTCTAGCCAAGTAAGAAAAAGCTTAAAGGGAAAACTGCCGCAGTTCGATACAACTTTCCGGTTTTGGAATCCAACCGTTAGGCAATCTCTGTATGGAACCGACCCTGTCACTCAGCGCAAATCCGCTCTTGACAGGCCAGTCTAACTCAGCCCAGCGAGAAGCCCTCGCCAAGATAGACGCGCCGAACCTCCACGTCGTTACCCAACTCGTGCGGCGTCCCGGCCCGGAAGATCCGGCCCTCGGCAATAATATAGGCCCGGTCGGTTACGCTTAGCGTTTCGCGGACATTGTGATCTGTAATCAGCACGCCAATGCCGCTGGCCTTCAGATCAAAAATAATTTTCTGCAACTCCAGCACCGCAATCGGATCAATGCCGCTGAAAGGCTCGTCCAACAGGATGAAGTTGGGCTGTATGCACAGCGCCCGAGCAATCTCAACCCGTCTTCGTTCGCCACCCGACAGCGCATAGCCCCGCGTCGTGCGGATATGCCCCAGGTTCAATTGAGTGATCAGCCGCTCGGTCCGCGTGCGCCGTTCCCGGTTGCCCAGGGGCTGCGCTTCCAACACCGCCAGAATATTCTCCTCCACCGTCAGCTTGCGAAATACCGAAGGCTCCTGCGGAAGATAGCTGATCCCGAAGTTGCGCGCGCGTAGATACATCGGCATGCGCGTTATGTCGGTCGAGTCCACCATCACCCGGCCGGTCTCGGGCGTCACCAATCCCACAATAATGTAGAAGCTGGTTGTCTTGCCGGCCCCATTCGGCCCCAGTAGTCCCACCACCTCGCCGCGCGAGATTTTCAGGTCAACGCCTCGAACTACCTGCCGTCCCTTGTACGACTTGCCGATTCCCTCGGCAATCAGTGTATCCATCTATTTCTGTGGCTCGCTTCCGCCCTTACCCTGGCGCACCGTAGTTTCGGTCCTCGTCTCGCGTCCCTCGCCTTCGATACTGACGCTATCATCGCGGCTATGGAAAATCAAAGCCGCGCCGGTCACGTTCCCCCGCGCCGGATCGGTAATACGCGGCGGTGTGGCCGCGGTTCCCGTCAGCACGTACTCTCCGGTTTTGCTTGTGTACATCAACTGCTCTCCGGTCCCGCGCCGGCCCTCAGAGGTGACCACAACATGGCCGCTCGCCGTCATGCGCTCCACCTGGCCCTGACCGCTATCTTTGCCCGTGCGGCTGCCCGCAGGCGCAAGAAAAAGTTCTACCCGGTTGGACACCGAATTCGCCGTTCCCGTATCTGCAATCACCTGACCCAGCGAGCCGCCAACCATCACCGCCTCGCGATCCGTGTCTGAGTAGTCAAGCTCGCCCCCATGCACCCGGATCACAGAAGGCGCACCTGCTTTGCCCCCCGGCTCCTTGCCCGCGTTTGAGCCAGGCGTCAGCCCGCTCGCGCTCAGCAGCACTACCCGCACCGGCTCTGCCGGGTTCGTACTCCGCGCGGCCAGCGTCTTTTTTCGGCGATCAAGCACAATGACCGGCCCGGCAATCGAGTTGGCCTGCTGCCACAGCCGCGCATGGCCCGTAAAGGTCACCACGTCGCTGGCCCGGTGCAGTTCAGCCTGCTGCGCAATCGCGTGCGCCGGCCCCTGCCCGCCCAGCGAGATGCTATCTTGCTCAGCCTGCGCGCTTGTCGCTGCATTCGCTGTCCCGTTCTTGCCCGCGTCCGCCCAGGTTGCCTTCACGTTGCCGTGCGCATAAGCGTCTCCAGACGCCTGCGACACGTCGATCGCATCTGCCGTCAGCTGCATCGCGCCGTCTTCAACCCGCGGATTCAGGGTCAGGTGCAGCCACTGCCCAGCGCCCTCATACTCGGCCTGCCCCGCCGTCGCTCGCAGCGGAGGTTTAGGCTGCGCTCCAGCTTTTGCCGCCGACGAGTCCACCAGCACCACATGCCCATCCAGCACAGCCGATTGCACCTCCGGCTGGCTGCTTCGTCCGCCTTTGGCCTCGCCCGCTCCCTTCGCCCCGGCCGCAAAGCGAGCCTGCAGTCGATCCCCGCTCGCCGTCTCGCGGTCTCCGCTCGCGGTTGTCTCTTCAATACCGGCATGGCCAGTCCCCGTCATCGCCGTCAAAACCGAATCCGGCCCAAACTCGCCATCCACAACGTCCGCCACCAGCAACGAGGGCGATGGAGCCCCCTTGCCGCGCTGGCTCAGGCCCGTAATCGTCACGCCGCCGGTGCCGTGAATGCTGGCCGGCTCCACCTGTCCGTGCCCCGTATCGCGAAACACCAGGTCAGCCACCGGTGAGCGCCACGTCCGGCTCAATCGCTGCGCGCTTGCGGAATTTGCCCCGCCGCTTACCTCTTCGCTGCGGAACTCCACCCCCCGCTCCATGTGCGCCTGGTGCAGCAGTCCTTTGCTCGTGAACTCAAGATCCACCGTTGGTGCTGTCCCATTGATCTGCCGGTTCCCGCTCACCGAGTCCATGCGCACGCCGCCCTCCAGGCGGCCGTGCCGGGGCTGATTGTGCTCGTCGAAATCCAGAGTCCCCGTTGGCGCAGCCACGTGCCCGCCCGTAGCCGTCGCCAGCGTAAATCCGTTCGTCGCTTCCAGCCGCGTCGCCGACCCATCGTCGCGAAAGAAAATCTTCGCATCGGCCGCCGTGGCCTTTCCGGCCCGGTAGTCCGCTGTCGCCGCCCGCAGCAGGCAAACCATCGCGTCGTGCGCAAACTCAGCATGCTCGGCATGAATCGTAACCGCGTCGCCGTTCCGCTCGGTTCGCAGCTCCACCGCCCTGTCCAGAATCAGATTGCCGGCCTCCGAGTCATAGGTCGCGCCCATCGAACTGCCTGAGCCTTGTTTCAGGGAGAAATCCACTCGCTGGCTCGTCGTCGCCACTCCGGTCCTCTGGTCGAACGTCAGGCCGCTGGTCTTCACATGCACATCTCCGGCGGCGGCCTGCTCTGCGGCCTCGGCCAGCGGTCTGGAGATCGGCTTGCCTTTCACCACCAGATCCGGCGCCGGCCTGGGCGTAATACCAAGCGCCACCCCCGGCCGCATCAGCGTAATCTCAACAGGTCCGGCCGCGGTCGCCGTCTCCTGCTTTTGGTCGTACTCAAACTCCGCGCCCTCAATACGGTCCACGCGGCGTCCGTCGTCCCCATAGAGCTCAATCCGCACGTCGTGCAGCACCATGTGGTTCGTCTTCAGTTGCACCACCTTCGACGCATGAATCTTGAACTGCGAGTGTGCCCCCAGCGCATGGGAGAAGGTAACTCCATTGGCCTCCTGCTGGATGTCGATGCCCAGCCTCTTGGGCAGCTCCTTCAGGTTGATCGGGTGCCGGAACCGCGCCACCGCCAGAAAAACCCCCAGCGACACCAGCAGCAAAATCCCCGCCGCCAGCACCATCGTCCGCAGCCGCTCAATGGTGAAATGCACCAGGTTAGTTCCTCACTCCAAGCCGTGCCGCAAGCCGCTGCGCAAGGCTCTCGCCCAACTCAGACCACAGCAGCCGCGCCGTCGCTCCGGAAGCTTTTTCTACGGCCCCCGTCAGCTCCACCAGTTGCCGCACATTCTCTTCCACGTGCCTGGCCCCAACCGAGTCCAGGTCCGCGTCTTCTTCCAGAAACGGCGCATCCGAGCCAAAGTCGATCTTGATGTGCCCGTCCGCCTCGTAGGTCCCCTCATCGAACAGCGGACCAAACCCCGTCACCCGCACCAACCGCGGCTCCCGCACCCAGCGCGCGTCCAGGCTTCCACCCGCCTCAAGCTCCCAAAGACTCCAGCCAATCTGGAATTCATAGGCATAGTCTTCGTGGAGCAGGTCCAGAGATTCTTCCACCGCCGCGCGCGGCTCCGCGCCCTGGCCGGCCGTCACCGCCCCGCGTCCCCAAACCCGCTGAAAGATCGGCGTCTCGGTCCAGTCAATCGGCCAGACCGTGGCAGAGTAAACTCCGGCCTCGCCGCCATGCGCGGCAAACGCCCCCAGCACCGCCGCCAGCTTGTCAGCCAGCGCCTCCAGGCGCAGGTTCGGATACCACAAACTCAAATAAAGCGTGTCAGCCATCTATATAGATTGTAGTCGCGCGGAAGCACCCGAAGATGCGAAGAAGAAAGCCAACCTCTGCCACAAAGATCGGGTGCCCCAGGTCTCGCCTTTGAGACCTGGGAATTACGCTATCCCGTAACAATCTCGCTGAAGTCCGCAATCCCCGAGAACCCGCGCAGCACGCCGTCAATCAGGCCCAGGTGCGCCCCGCGCACCCTCTCGTCCGGATCAAGCACCATCACCTTGTCGAAGAACGCATCCACCGCCGGCCGAAGCGTCGCAATCAATACCAGCGCCTCGCCATAAGCCCGTTCCTGCCGCAGCTTCGCGACTTTTGGTTCAAGGGCAGCCGCTTCATCCGCCAGTCTCTGCGCCTCGGCAGAAAGCGTCACATCCTTCGCCGACCCCAGCGCAAACTTTTTCTCTTCCGCCTGCCGCAGAATGTTCTTGATCCGCTTGAACGCCGCCGAAATCGCGGCAAAATCCTCCGACGCCCGAGCAGTCGTCAGCGCCTCAGCCCGCGCAATCGCATCCCGCACATCATCCGCGCCCGCGGCCAGCACAGCGTTCACCACGTCGTAAGCAAACCCGCGCACATCCTTCAGGAAGAAGTGCAACCGTTCCTTGAGAAATTCTTCTTTGAGGAATGCCCGTACTGGACTATCTGGTTGAAGTTGACCATCTTCCCCAACGCCCTGACCTGATTCTGTGCCTGGCGCGTGAAGAACATCGTCCATAGTTAGTGGCAAATCCGTCTCGGCCAAAATCTTCACGATCGCATTCGCAGCACGGCGTAATGCAAATGGGTCCTTCGATCCAGTGGGCGCATTGCCAATTGCGAACATCGCAGTAATTGTGTGAATGCGATCAGCTAGACCAAGTAGTTGTCCCTCAACTGTAGTAGGGATGGGGTCATCTATTGATGCCGGCCTGTACTGGTCATAAATAGCATTGGCAACCGTCTCGCCGCGACCTTGCGCCTTGGCGTAAAGTCCACCAATTACTCCCTGCAGTTCGGTAAATTCTTTAACCAGTTCAGTAGTTAAGTCTGTCTTTGCAAGTTCTGAAGCCTCAGCGAGTGCATCAACGTCAATTGTCGGGCAGTTCTGCTCCATTCTTGCCATCGCTGCGAGTTCGAGAGCAACGCGCTTGTTGGCGATGGTCTTGTCGTAGTAACTCCCCAATTCCTTCTGGAAAGTCACATTCTTCAAGCTCTCCACGCGCTCCACCAGCGGTGTCTTCTGATCAACCTCCCAGAAGAACCGCGCATCCTTGAACCGCGCCCGCAGCACCCGCGCATTCCCATGCCGGATAATCGCCTCGCCCTCGGCGTCGACCGCAATATTCATTACCGCGAGAAAGTGCGGCAGCAGTTTCCCATCCGCGCCTTCCACCGCAAAATACTTCTGGTGGTCGCGCATCACCGTCACCAGCACCTCTTCCGGCAGCGCCAGATACTCCGCCTCAAAGTCTCCCAGAATCACCGTAGGCCACTCCGTCAGGTGCACAACGGTCTCGACCAGCGCCTCATCCTCGCGCCACCGCGCTCCAGCAACCGTCCGCGTCACTTTATCCAGCGCCTTGCGAATCGACTGCCTGCGCCCAGCCACCTCAACCTCAACCTTTGCTCCGCGCAGTGCCTCTGCATAACTCTTCGGTCCGCCAATCACAACCGGCTCCGCCCCGTGCAGAATCCGATGTCCGCGGCTGGCATTCCCCGCCGCAATCCCGGCAATCTCCACCGGCACAACCGCCGCATCCAGCAGCGCCACAACCCAGCGCACCGGTCGCACAAACCGCTCCGGCTTGCCCGCGCGCCAATACATATTCTTGGCCCAGTAAAGCGCCAGTACTTCCTTCGGTACTTCGCTGGCGAGCAGCTCCGACGCACCGCGTCCCAGCCGCTTCACCGTCGCGCCTACATACTCGCCTTTGGCGTTGGCAACCTTCTCCAGAGCCTCAACCGCCACGCCGGCCTTCTTCGCAAAAGCCTCTGCCGCGGCCGTCGGCGCGCCATCCTTGAAAGCCACCTTCCATGAAGGCCCCGTCAACTTCTCCTCGGTATCAGCCTGCGCGCCCAGCACATCTTCCACCAGCACAGCCAGACGCCGCGGCGTCGAGTAAGTCGTGACCTTAGCCGCCGCTCCCAGCAGCCGCTCCCGCGTCAGTAACTCGCTCACGCGGCGTCCCAACTCGGCCTCAGCCCCGGCAATCATGCGGGCCGGAATCTCATCCAGCCCAATCTCCAACAAAAAATCCGCCATAACTTTGAATATCTTTCCGCTAACTCGCTCTTGCCGCTCAAGCGGCGCTCACTTACTAACTCCAGCACGAAGCAATGCTAACTTCGCAAGCCCCGCGGACTAAGCCGCTTCCGCCTGCTGCGCCGCATACACCTTCGCCACGCCCACCGCCAGGTTCCTGATCCGCGCAATCATTCCCACGCGCTCAGTCACGCTGATCGCCCCGCGCGCATCCAGAAGATTGAACAGGTTAGAGCACTTCAGTGCCAGCTCATACGTCGCGATCAGCGGGAACCGCCGCTTCTCCACCGCGCCGGCATTCTCATCCGCCAGCAGGGCATTGGCCTTCGCCAGCAGCGCCTGCGCCTCGGCTTCATAGCTCGTAAAGTGCTCCCACAGCCGCGCAACATCGGCTTCTTCAAAGTTGAAGACCGAGTACTGCAACTCATCGGTCAGCCGCACGTCGCCGTAGGTCACCTCCGCGCCCGTCTCCGGATCGCGCGCCCACACTACGTCGTACACCGAGTCCACGTCCTGCATGAACGCGCAGAGCCGTTCCAGCCCATACGTCAGCTCCGCGCAAATCGGGTCCAGGTCCAGTCCGCCGCACTGCTGAAAGTAAGTGAACTGGGTAATCTCCATCCCGTCCATCATCACCTGCCAGCCCACGCCCCAGGCGCCCACCGTCGGCCCTTCCCAGTTGTCCTCTTCAAATTTCAGATCGTGTTTCGACAGGTCGATCCCGATCGCCTCCAGCGATTGCAGATAAAGTTCCTGCACATTCACCGGCGGAGGCTTCAGAATCAGCTGAAACTGCGTATGCCGGAACAGCCGGTTCGGGTTTTCGCCGTAGCGCCCGTCCGCAGGCCGCCGCGAGGGCTGCGCATAGCCCACCTTGTAAGGCTTAGGCCCCAGCACGCGCAAAAACGTCTCCGGCGCCATCGTTCCCGCACCCACTTCAACGTCATACGGTTGTTGCAGCACGCACCCGCGCGCCGCCCAAAAACTCTGCAAGCGGAACAACAGTTCCTGAAACGTAAGCGCAGCCGGCTTGGCCGGAGATACAGAAGCAGTTGTGGAAGAAGTCACTCGGTAAACTCTCTCTCGACGATGCAACAGGATTCAGCCAATTTTATCAGCCGCAACTCTCTTTCACCCGCCCAGCCGTCCCAGCGCCTCCGCCGTTCGCAGCTTCTTCTCCACGTGCCGCTCCAGCGATTGCAGCGCGAACCGCCGCAAATCCGTCCCTCTGCGCCGCGGCCACTGCTCGCCCGCAAACGCCGACACCGGCGACCGCAGCATCCTCTGCGCCAACTGCCACGAGTCCGCCCCGAGCGCATTCGCTCCCGAACCGCGATGCACCGCGCAAAACAGCCCATCCCCGTAGCTCTGGAACCACACATCCCCGGCCTGCAGCGCCTCCCCGCACGCCGTGCAGTGCGCAACGTCCGGCAACAACCCCATCAGCCGTGTCATCCACAGCGAAAAGTACGTCAGCGCCATCCACGGTCCTGAAGAGGGCGGACCAGAAGATTGTGGTCCCGAAGAGGGCAGCCCGGAGGATTGCCCTTGCGCCATCTCAGACGGCACCGCCGTCGTCTGCTCCAGCACACTCAACAGCAGCCTGAAAACCGTCTCCTGCGGATCGTGCTCCGGCAGTGCCTCGTCCAGCAGTTCGGCAAAAAAGCTCAGCACCGCCATCCGCGCATGATCCACCGGCATGGCCAAGGGGGACCGCACAATCTCCAACTGATCCAGCCGCACCAGCTCCTGCCGGGGCCGCTCGGCAAACCATGCCCGCGCCACCGTCATCGGCTCCAGCGCCCCGCCGAACCGTTTTCGGCTCTTCAACGCCGACTTGGCCACGCCCTTCATCCGCCCGTAATCGCGCGTAAAAAAGCTCACGATCAGGTCGGCCTCATGCACTGGCCAGGTGCGCAACACCACCGCTTCTGAGGTCAGCACGCTCATGCGTCTTCTATCTTCGCACCAGCCGCTGCAGTTGATTGGGAGGTGCTCAGGACTGAGTTCGGCGAACGAAGGACGAAAGAGAGCTAGGCTGACCTCATCTACCCGGAAATCACCCCTACTCCTGTCCCCTTTTGTGGAAGACTCCCGCACGAATTCAGATTAGAATCACTTCAGAGGTTCCACATGCCATCCGCAATGGTCACCTTCAACGGCCGCATTACCCTCCCCACAGACGTTCGAAAACAACTTGGCCTCAAGACCGGCGACAACATCGAATTCGTCGAAATCGAGGCGGGCCGCTTTGCCATCTGTTCTCGCACCGCCGCCATGCGCGACAAAGAGTCAGGCGTTTCGGCGCCCGCCCTGGTACCCGTCGCCAAAGTAGAAGAGACCGTCAACTAGCGCGGCTGTCCAGTTCTCCCCCGATTCAAAAAGAGTGGCCCAGTCTTGTCTGAGATGCCGCTAAATCCTTAGCTATTGCCTCAACCCGCAGTTGCAGCACCCCCGCGCATCCCGCCCTTGTACAAATACGAACGCGCGTCCTGCATGGGCAGAACGCGCGTTCGTGTACAGACTCGATTGTTGGGTTGGTTGCTAGCCGCTTAACGCCCGTAGTGCGTGGCGTTCTTCTCGGTATAGCTGGCCCACTTCTCTGGCAGGTCGTCCTGCGCAAAGATGGCCGAGACCGGGCACGCAGGTACGCAGGCGCCGCAGTCAATACACTCGACCGGATCGATAAACAACTGGTCGGTCTCGCCGAAACCGTCTTCGTCCTTCTTGGGGTGGATGCAATCGACCGGACAAGCGTCTACGCAGGCGGTGTCCTTGGTGCCGATACAGGGTTCTGCAATGATATAGGCCATTTCCTAATTCTCCACGGAACTAAACTTCTCGACGCTGATACTAGCATACGCCCCCGGTAGTCGAGTCAACTTCCATCCACCGCGTTTTGCGATGCGGGAAATTAGCCCCACGTCGGGTGCTTATGTGCTTATCTTCCTCTTTCAGCCCGATGCCGCGCAAACTCCTCCGGCGTGGGAATCGGCGACAAGCCGCGTCCCGCAAACATCTCGCCGAACAACGCCACCAGCTCGCCCTGGATCAGCCCATTCGACGCCAGAATCTCGCGGCTGTCCAGCCGATACGGCCCGCCAGCAAAGTCCGTCACACGTCCCCCGGCCTCTTCCACCAGCAGAATTCCAGCCGCAGTGTCCCACGGATTCAGGTTGAACTCCCAAAAGGCTTCCAGCCGTCCCGCCGCCACATACGCCAGGTCCAGCGCCGCCGATCCAGCCCGCCTCACTCCGTGCGAACGCAGCGTGAACTCGTGATAAAAATGCACATTCGGGCTCTGGTGCCGCTTGCGGCTCGGAAAACCGGTCGAAATCAGCGACTGGGCCAACTTCGGAATCTTCGACACGCGTAACGCCTTACCGTTCAGCCGCGCGCCCCGTCCACGCTCGGCCGTAAACAGCTCATTGCGCATCGGGTCGTAGATCACACCGGCCACCAGCGTCCCATCCTCGTCGGCCTTCAGCCCAGGTGCGCGCTGTTCCAGCCCCATCGACACGCAGAACTGAGGAAACCCATGCGCAAAATTCGTCGTCCCGTCCAGCGGGTCCACGTACCAGCGGAATTCACCGTCCATCCGCTCCCGCGTGCCCTCTTCGCCGTAGATTCCATGCTCCGGAAACTCCGCGCCCAGCCGCTCCAGAATCAGTTTTTCCACCGTCCGGTCGGCCACCGTTACCAGGTCCGCGTCGCCCTTGTACTCGGTCTCAACGCCCTGGGCAAAAAACTCGCGCAGCCTTTCGCCGGCCTCGCGCGCTATCTCCGCCGCCTTCGGAACCCACACCAGATTGTCGACCGTTGCCGTCCCGCCGCCGCTCACGAGTTTTCCTCGTGCAATTCCGCGTCGATATCATTCGTTGCCAGCCCAGCCGCCCCGCTCATCTTCGCTCCCGTGGTCCCGGCACGCTGCATGCGCCGCTTGCCCGATTCGCTGATCGTGCGGATCTGATGCTTGTAAATGAAAAGATTGGGTTGCCCTTCGCGCGTCAGCCGAACCATCGTGTCGTCAAAATATTCAATCCAACCGCGGACGGTCTCCCCGTCACGCAGCTTGATCTGCACAGCAACCTGCCGGTCGCTCAGCGAGCGCAAATAGAGCGCCTCCTGTCCAGTCTCCCCCGGTGGAGGCATCTTGGAACGGCGGCGTGAAGATAATGGCGAAGTCATCATTTCATTTTAGATGCAGCCGCAAAGGAAGAGGCAGCGCCTTCGGAAGATTGGCCCAAAATGCGCCTCAGGTCGTTCGCGCCAGCTCCGCGCTCCCTCAATTTCCCCGCGCCGCCGAATCTCCGTAGTACCCCGTCTTATGCCGCACATTAAAGTCCTCCGCCGCGGCCCGCGGCACCGTCACCGCAATCCGGTGAAACACCCGCCCTGGCTCCTGATTGCGCGGATAATACCCCAGCAAATACTGCGTCCGGAGATCGTCGCTCACCTGCGTAAACGCCCTGTCCAGCCCGCCTTCATTCACATAGAAATACTTCCCACCCGTCTGCTCGGCCAGCGTAATCATTGCGTGTTCGCCGCCCAGGTCCCGCCCCGCACTGGCCTCGATCGGCACGTCGATCAGCGCGTAAATCATCACTTCGTTGCGCAGAGCCTGCTCAAGCGCCTGCGCGTAGGTCTTGTCGCCCACCGTGTCGTCGCCGTCCGAAATCACGACCAGCACCTTGCGCCCGTCCCTGGCGCCCAGCCGCTCCGAGCCCTGGCAGATCGCGTCGTAGAACGCCGTCGCAAAGTCCCCGCGCAACTGCCCCAGCCCGCGGTCGATCTGCCCCAGCTTGTTGGTAAACGGAGTCAGCGCTCTCACTTCGGTAGCGAACTGCATCACGCTCATCTGGTCCTGCGGCCGCATAATCGCATGAGCAAACCGCCGCGCCGCCGCCGCCTCTTCCGTCATGTCCTTGCGCACGCTTCCGGATGTGTCAATCGCCAGCGTCAGATTCAGCGGCAGCTCCGACTGCTTTTCAAATACCGCAATCTGCTGCGGCCGCCCATCTTCGGTGATCGCAAAATCCCCGCGCCCCAGCCCACCGACAATCGCCCCATTCCTGTCCGTCACGTTCACGAACACACTCACCAGCTTCACATCCATCCGCAATGTCGTCGTCTGCGCCAGTGCGCTCGTCGCCCATAGTCCAGCCAACGCCACCAGAATCCCGGCCGCACACGGTCTCGCCCGCCGCGGCCAAGAGACCATGAATCGAAATGCAATCTGAAATCGAAATCTTCTTCCCCCGGCAAGGCTCGCGCCCATCTTACCCTTCATGCGAACCCTCCGGCCCGAGAGCCAGCCCATCCGGAAACGGCTCGCCATCCGCCCACACCGCTCCGTCCTCGAACGTCTCTTTCTTCCAGATCGGCACTGTCTTTTTTAGAGTGTCGATGATCCACCGGCATGCCTCAAAGGCCGCCGCCCTGTGCGCCGACGCCACCACAATCAGCACGCTCGTCTCGCCCACATCCAGCCGTCCAAGCCGGTGAGCCAGCCTCACCTCGCGCACGCCAAATCGTTCCCGCGCTTCGTCCGCGAGTCCCTTCATCTGCTTCAGCGCCATCTCTTCGTAGGCTTCGTAGTCCAGGTAGAGCGTCCGCCTCCCGCGCGTGTTGTCGCGCACAATCCCGTCGAACACCACCACCGCGCCATCCGCGCCCCGCTTGGCCGCGGCCACCAGTGTTTCTGCATCAATGCGCTCGCGCGTCAGCGCAATCACCGGATCGATTTCGTCCCGAGCTCCCGCCGTGCGCGCAGCACCCGTCCGCGCAGGACTCCCGCCGGAGACCGGCGGCAGCAATCCTACCTCGTCGCCATCGTGCAGCATCTGGTCTGGCCTGGCGTATTCCGCATTCACACTCAAGGCAATGCCGCGCAGCGCCTGGGGCTGCCCTGCCACAAACGCAGTCAGACGCTCCAGCAGATCCGCCACCGAGGCGCCTTCCGGCAACTCGACCGTAACCGCTTCGGCCCCGATCCAATCCTTCGACACCCCAAAGGGAATAACTCGCACGCGCATCGCTTAAAAAGAATACCGCCTGCTGCTTAGACGCCGCTGGCGGCATTCCGAGATGAACCACTGCTCTTCGCGCGCCAGCGCGATGGATTCTCTGTCGCTTATCGGAAAGGGCCGCGTTCATCCGCAGACCTGCGTCGCCTGCTCCTCTCTGTTTTCGAACAACAAAAAGGCCGGCAGGTTCGCCGGCCTTTCTTTCTTGCTCTCTCGCAACTTAAACCGTCGGACTCGCCCCAACCTCAGCAGCGGCCGGCGGCAAATCCGGCCGCGCCTTTAGTAACGGCAAGGCCACCGCCAGCACATCCTCGATGCGGCTGGCGTAGTGTACCGTCACGCCCTCGATCATCACTGGAGTCAAATCCTCTTCAACATCCTGGCGATTTTCCGCTGGAAGAATGATGGTTTCCACTCCCGACCGGCGCGCCGCCAGAAACTTCTCCTTGATCCCGCCCACCGGCAGCACGTTGCCGCTCAGCGTGATCTCTCCGGTCATCGCCGTCAGCGGGCGCACCGGCGTATCGGTCAGCAGAGAAGCCAGAACCGTAGCCATCGTCACGCCTGCCGAAGGTCCATCCTTGGGTATTGCTCCAGCCGGCACGTGAATGTGAATGTCGATGTCCTTGGTAAAGTCCTCGGCCAAACCAAGACTGGCTGCGTTCGAACGAACCCAGGTCAGCGCGGCCTGCATCGACTCCTGCATCACATCGCCAATCTGGCCCGTCATCGTAAAGCCGCCTTTGCCCTTCATCTTGTTGGCTTCGATGAACAGAATGTCGCCGCCGGCTGGCGTCCACGCCAAACCAACCGCAACCCCCGGCCGCTTCACCCGTTCGGCCACCTCGGTGTCCACGCGCACCTGAATGCCGCCCAGGAAATCCTTGATCACTTCGCGCGTCACCGTCAGCTTCTCCGTATGGCCTTCCACAACCCGCCGCGCTTCTTTCCGGCAGATCGTGCCCAGGTTTTGCTCCAGTTTCCGCACCCCCGCCTCCCGCGTGTAGTGCCGCACCACGTACCGCACCGCATCCTCGGGAAACTCGATCTGCTCGACCGTGATTCCGTTCTCCTTGATCTGCCGCGGAATAAGGTACCGGTTCGCAATCTGCACCTTCTCCTCTTCCGTGTACCCTTGCAGGAAGATCAACTCCATCCTGTCCAGAAGAGGCGGCGGCACCGTATCCAGCATGTTCGCCGTGCAAATGAACAGCACCTTCGAAAGGTCAAACGGCACGTCCAGATAGTTATCGCGGAATGTGTTGTTCTGCTCCGGGTCCAGCGTCTCCAGAAGCGCCGAAGCGGGGTCGCCGCGGAAGTCTCTTCCCAGCTTGTCCACCTCGTCCAGCATGATCACCGGGTCGTTGGTTTCCGCCCGCCGAATGCTCTGGATAATCTGCCCAGGCAACGCTCCAATATACGTTCGCCGATGACCGCGAATCTCCGCCTCGTCGTGCATTCCGCCCAGAGAGACGCGCTGAAACTTCCTGCCCAGAGCCCGCGCAATCGACCGGCCCAGGCTCGTCTTGCCCACTCCCGGCGGCCCTACAAAGCAAAGAATCGGCCCCTTCATATCCGGCTTCAGTTCCAGAACGCTCAGGTAATCCAGAACGCGGTCCTTCACCTTCTTCAGCTCGTAGTGGTCCTCGTCCAGAATCTCCTTCGCCTTGCCGATATCCACTTTCGCGCCGGAGCTCTTGGTCCACGGCAGCACCGCCAGCCACTCGACGTAGTTGCGCGTCAGTGAGTAGTCGGCCGCCATCGGAGACATGCGCGAAAGCCGCGCCAGCTCCTTCAGAGCCTCCTTCTTCACGTCCTCCGGCATTCCAGCCGCTTCAATCTTCTCTCGCAGCTCGTCGGTATCCCGCTGGCCCTCGTCCTGCTCGCCCAGCTCCTTCTGGATCGCCTTCATCTGCTCGCGCAGGTAGTAGTCCCGCTGCGACTGCTGCACCTGATCCTGCACCTCGGTCTGGATCTTGGTGCGCAACTGCTGCACCTCGATCTCCTTGGCAAGATGCTTGTTCAGCAGTTCCAGACGCTCCGCAATCCCAGCCGTATCCAGCAGTTGCTGCTTGTCGTCCGTCGTCAGAAAGGGAAGCGAAGAAGCCACAAAATCCACCAGGCGGCTCGGCTCCTCAATGTTCGCCGCTATCGTCCGCAGCTCGTCCGACAGTGTCTGCGACTCCGTCACAATCTGCTGGAACTGTGCAACTACGTTCCGCACCAGCGCCTCGAACTCCGCGCTCGCCGCAGGCTCCACATCCTCAAGCGTCTCAACCTCGGCCACCAGGAATGGCGCGGTCTGCGTGTAGCGGAGCAACCGAATCCGGCTTACGCCTTCCGTAAACACAAAACGGCTCTGGTTGGGCATCCGGACAACCTTGTGCACGGTCGCAAGTGTCCCTATCGCGTGCAGGTCCTCAGGCTTGGGAGAGTCCAGACGAGGGTCAAGCTGCGTCGCCACAGCAATCATTCGCTCCTCGCCGAGCGACTCGATCAGCTGAATCGAGCTCTCCCGTCCCACCGTAAGTGGAAGAACAGCATGGGGAAACAGCACCGTATCCCGAACAGGCAGAACCGCTACCTGACGCACCCGGGACACGCTCCCTGAGGGCGAACCCTGTAACTCAGTCGGTTTAGAAGGTTGATTTTGCATTGAGTGTCCTTTTGTCAACTTTACTTATGTTAGACAACGCAGAAATTCAAAAGTTTCACGAATCTTGCCCTTCCACCTGCGCCAGATTCTCCAAATTGCCCGCTCCTCACAAGTACGACCCCGCCAGAAAATGGGTTCCAAAAAACACGTCTACCCTACTAAGGAACATGAAATCAATCCAATACGCCAGCCATCTCGCCACAGACCTGTCTATCGCAGCAGTTTCTTAGCAGATACTCATCGCCCTTGCCCGGACGCGATCCCACTCGAAAGGTCTATCGGCTAAACCGTGTAGAAGGTGAGTGTGAGCCATACCCTCCCTGCAGGGTTGCAGGGGAACCGAACCACGTCTCCCGGGGAGGGAAACCTTCAGAACCAAAATCTCCAGAGTCGCTCCCATCACTTCTTCAATGGTC
>DATKWA010000161.1:0-2078 GCA_035529815.1 Occallatibacter sp.
AGGTTAAGCAAGAGGATTTAGATGGTCTCGTTGCAAAGCTTCTGACGGAAGGCGATCTTGAACACTCCCTCAAGAAGATTGCGCATTACTTCACTCCCAGTGTCGCTTCAGCAGAACAGATCGTGCAGCAAGTCCGGACCGTTGCCCCTCTCACAAGCCTAATTGGAGTTCAAATTGTGGATCAGGCGGGAAGGATAACAGCGAGGATTGGTTCAGTGCGTATTCCGGTCGATGTGGGCCGGTGATTCCATTGGATGTGGGCCACTGATTCCGGTGTGATGTGGGCCGGGATTCCGTTGTGATGTGGGCCGCATTTGCTGTTTCACCGTAATCGCGGCCCACATGGCGTAATCGCGGCCCACATCGAATGGAACGATGGCCCAGATGCAACGTAACGGTGAAGTGGGCCAGGGCCGGAGCAGGCGTCGTTGGTAATCCCAGGCAGATGTTTTCCTGAAATCAAAGGAGAACATTTTGCCCGAAAAGAGATTACCCATGCGACACACGCGAGAAATGCTACGCCTCCACTTTGAATCCCACCTCGCCCCGCGGCAGATCGCCAAGATCTGCAAGGTGGCCAAGAGCACAGTACAGCGATATCTGGAGCGGCTGAAATCGGCGGGTCTGAGTTGGCCGTTGCCGGCCGAGCTGGATGACGTGATGCTGGAGCGGCGCTTGTTTCCGCCGCCTCCGGCCGCGTCGCCGGAACAACGTTGCCTGCCGGACTGTGCGGCGATCCACAAGGAACTGAAGAGCCGCAAGAACGTAACCCTTCAGCTTTTGTGGGAAGAGTACAAGCAGGCGAATCCGCTAGGCTACGCCTATAGCTGGTACTGCGAGCTTTACCGCGAATGGCAGCGTCGACTGGACGTGGTGCTGCGGCACGAACACCGCGCCGGAGAAAAGACGTTCGTGGATTACGCCGGGCAGACGGTTCCGGTGACGGATCCCAAGACTGGCGAAGTTCGCCAGGCCCAGGTGTTCGTCGCGGTGCTGGGCGCCAGCAACTACACCTATGCCGAAGCCACCTGGACGCAGAATCTCTGGGACTGGATTCACGCGCATGTCGGGGCTTTTGAGTTCTTCGGGGGAACGAGCCAGCTTGTCATCCCGGACAACTTGAAGTCCGGAGTGAAGACGCCCTGCTATTACGAGCCGGAGTTGAATCGCACCTATGGCGATCTGGCGATTCATTATGGCGTGGGCATCCTGCCTGCGCGTCCGTACCGTCCACGCGATAAAGCCAAGGCGGAGGTCGGAGTTCAGATCGTTCAGCGTTGGGTGCTGGCGGCGTTGCGCAAGCGCCAGTTCTTCAGTCTGGCGGAGTTGAACGAAGCCATCCTGGAGTTGGTCCACAAGCTGAATGAGCGGCCGTTTCGCAAGCTTGCCGGTTCGCGTTCCGAGCTGTATCGGTCGATGGATCGGCCGGCGTTGCAGCCGTTGCCGCTGCAAGCGTTCGTGTATGCGGAGTGGAAGAAGGCGCGGGTGAATCTGGACTATCACATCGAGTTGGGTGGTCATTACTACAGCACGCCGTATCAACTGGTCGGCAAGGAGGTCGATGTTCGCAGCACGCAAGGGACGGTGGAGATTTTCTATCAAGGCAAGCGCGTTGCCAGTCATGTGCGCAGCAGCAAGTCCCATGTGGCCAGCACCAATGCGGCGCACCGCCCGAAATCGCATCAGCAATATCTGGAGTGGACGCCCACGCGCATCATCGAATGGGCGGGCAAGGTTGGTCCCTTCACGGCGCGGCTGGTGGAGAACATCCTGACCGGCAAGCCGCATCCGGAGATGGGGTATCGTTCGGCACTGGGGGTGATTCGACTGGAGCGCAAGTATGGCGCTGAGCGGTTGGAGGCAGCCTCGACGCGGGCGGTGCGCTTGAAGATATACCGCTTTCAAAGCGTGAAGTCGATGTTGCAAAGCGGCCTGGACCGTCAGCCGTTGCCTGAGCTGCTGTCGATGCCTTCTCCGGTAACGCATGAGAACCTGCGCGGCCCTGGATATTACGCTGCCCAGCAGACTCGTCGGGAGGTTGGCCAATGCTAAACCAAGCCACTCTGGACAAGCTCCAC
>DATKWA010000162.1:0-28514 GCA_035529815.1 Occallatibacter sp.
TATGGTGCATACGAATCTATAAATATCCTATAATCATCAATATACAAAATAGAAAAGATTACTCATCAGTAAACTTCGCGACGAAAAACGACGTTTTCTTGCGATTTTCGAGCCTAAAAACGCCCCTTTTTGACCCCTCAAGCCCTGTTTGTCGCAATCCGCCGCGACAGCAAATCCCGTCAAGGAGCGCTCTTTCCGGTCCAGTCCCTGAACCCTGTTTTCTGCCCCCTCAGTCCCTGCTATAAGTCGTCCGGCTCTTTTCCGCCTGCCGCTCCAGCGCCAACTCAATCAGCCGCGTAATCAGGCTCCGGTACGTCAGTCCCGTCGCCTCCCACAGCTTCGGATACATGCTGATCCGCGTAAACCCCGGCATCGTATTCACTTCGTTCAGAAAAATCCGCCGCTTACCGTCCGGCTCCATCAGAAAATCCACCCGCGCCAGGCCCGACAGATCGCACGCCTTGAACGCCGCCACAGCCATCTCCCGAACCTGCTTCGCCTCGGCCCGCGTCAGCTTCGCCGGAATCACCGGCACTGAGCCCTCTGACAGATACTTTGCCTCGTAGTCGTAGAACTCCTTGCCAGGAATAATCTCGCCCACCACGCTCGCCTCCGGCGCGTCGTTGCCCAGCACCGCAACCTCCAGCTCGCGCGCCTTCTGCTTCTTCCCGCCAACGCCTTCTTCCACCACCAGCTTGCGGTCGTACCGCGCCGCCAGATCAAGCGCCGGGCCCAGTTCCTTCCGGTCATGCGCCTTGCTGATCCCAACCGAAGATCCCAGATTCGCCGGCTTCACAAACACCGGATACCGCAGCGCCTTCTCGACCGCCGCAACCGCCTTCCGCGGCGACTTCTCCCACTCGGCCCGCAGCAGCGTCACGTGCTTCACCAGCGGCAGCTTGGCCTGGGCAAACAGCCGCTTCATCACGTCCTTGTCCATGCCCGCCGACGAACCCAGCACGCCCGACCCTACATAGGCGATCCCAGCCAGCTCAAACAGTCCCTGAATCGTCCCGTCCTCGCCAAACGTCCCATGCAACACCGGAAACACGACATCGATCGCTTTCCCTTCAGGTCCTTGAGGTCCCGGCACCGGCGTCATCAGCGTAGGAATCCCCTCATGTAGCAGCTTGGCCCCCGGCGTCGTCTCCGGATCGCCCGCCCGCAGCCGCCGCGACCCCTCGCTGCCATTGCCCTCCAGCAGCGCGTTCGCATCTCCGGCCGCCAGCCAGCGCCCTTCCTTGGTAATGCCAATCGGCACCACCTCAAACTTCTCCCGATCGATCGACTTCAGCACTGAAGCCGCCGACAGCAGCGAAACCTCATGCTCACCGCTCCGCCCGCCAAAAAGTATCCCCACCCGCAGTCTCTTAGCCATTCTGCCTTCCCTCACCATCCACCCCACCCCAATTTTCAACTCTCCCAGTCTACCCCCCCCAGAATAGGAGGATAGTTTGCGAAAGCAGGCGAATTTTCGCTATCCTTTGACATAGAGAAGCCTGTCAGCGGAAAATCCGTGCGAGCGCAATCCGGATCATTCCGCCGCACCTTCGCACGCTGCTCTTACGCCTCCAAAAGAGTCAGCAGCAATCCAAAAGTGCTATTTAATCAGATTTTTTCAAGCGTAAGATTGTTAGGTGCCAATTGACAATCTTTGGGCCCAGGACGACAGACATGCACTTCCCGTATTCGTCTGCATATCTTCTCTCTGCGAAATGCCGATAAGAGACCTAAGAGAGTGGGGAGACACGTATTAGCCCCGCCGGATCGTGTTCGATGAAGAATTTCCTTATTCCGGTTCTCATCGCCTTCGGGTGCACCTCGATTGCGGGCGGAAGCAATCTCGCGCCTTTGCCCCCGGCGCCGCTGCCTCCTGTGCCCCTCACCACGTTGCGCGCTGCTGCCGCTCTCACAAATACCCAGGCAAGTGAGCACATGCCTGTCTCGTTTGAGGCAACGGTTATCTACCACTCCCGCAAGCGCAAAACCATCGATGTCCAGGATGATGGAACAGCCATCAATGTCGAACTCGCGAGCGACGCTAACGTCGTTCCCGGTGATCGCGTCCTCGTGCATGGAATCACACAACCAAGCTTTCTCCCCATTATCATCGGCGCCAGCGTTACGCTCCTCCGGCACGGTGCGTTGCCAGCGCCGGTACCGGCTACCTTTGACGATCTGGTGCGAACCAGGCTGAATTGCAGGCTCGTAAAGGTGCGCGGTATCATTCGTACCCTTGATCTGCCGGCCAGCTCGGTAAATTCAATCTCCCACCTCCAGTTGCTTATGGAAGGCGGCTACATCGACATTGAACTGGAAGACCAGGATGCCAGCGCACTTCAAGCCAAAGACCTATTGGACGCAGAGGTAGAAGTAACTGGAGTTGCCGGAAGAATCTTCGATGGCAAGCTGCGGCAAACGGGAGCCAAAATTAAGGTCTCCTCCATCGCGGACATTGAAGTTACCAAGCACGCCAGCGCAAATCCCTGGACCCTGCCTGTCACACCTTTAAGCGACGTCATCACCGGCGTCCACGTCAACGATCTGACCCAGAGGCTCAGGGTCCATGGAACCATTACTTACTATCAGCCCGGTAACGCCGTTGTGCTTCAAAACGGCGCCACAAGTTTGTGGATCGCCACCCGTACCAGTGATCCTCTGCGGGTCGGCGATATTGCGGACGCAACCGGCTTTCCCGAGGTACATGACGGCCGTTTGACCCTGGTTCACGCCGAGATTCGGGACAGCCTGGAGCAGGCCCCGATTGAGCCTCAATCAGCCACCTGGCACCAACTCGCCTTTTGGGGAAGCAACGTTATTGGCGGACACCAGTACGACCTGGTTTCCGTCAAAGGGCGCGTAGCAGCTCAACTCCGTGAGGATATGCGCGATGAATATGTCCTCGTCGCCGATGGCCAGGAGTTCACTGCGATTTATGCCCATCCGTTTTCGCAAGGCAATCTCCAACCCATGTTGCAGGTTCCTTTGGATTCCACAGTCCAGGTCACCGGCATCTGCGTTCCCCAGGATGCCCAGCCCTTAAACGGTCAGTCGTCCTTTGACATCTTGCTCCGATCTCCCGCCGATCTCGCGATCCTGGCCACACCCTCCTGGTTCACAGTGCACCATCTCAGCGCCGTGGCAATCGTGCTCCTCCTGTTGATTCTGGCGGTCGGCGCAAGGGCCTGGTATATCGACCGCGCCATGCGCGCGCAGGTTGCGGGGTTGGCCTATATTGAGCAGCGTCGCGGACTCATCCTCGAAGACATCAACAAATCCAGGCCACTCGCCAGCATTCTGGAGGGCATCACGGAGTTGGTCTCCGTCGGCATCAAGGGAGCCCCCTGCTGGTGCCAGATCGCAGATGGCGCCAGATTGGGTAATTGCCCGTCCAACCCGAGTGCCCCAGAACTGCGCATCGTCGAGCAAGCCATTGCCGCGCACTCCGGCCCCCAGCTGGGCTCCATCTTCGCTGCCTTCGACGCCCGCACCCCCCCCAGGCCAGAAGAAGTAAGGGCCTTGGTGGCCGCAGCCGAACTGGCCACCCTCGCCATCGAAACATCCCACTTGCACACAGATCTTGTGCATCGCTCAGAATTTGACATGCTCACTGAACTCCAGAACAGATTCTCGTTTGAAAAACATCTGGACAGCTTCATTCGTGAAGCTCGCCAAACCGCCGGCATCTTCGGACTCATCTTCATGGACCTCGATCAATTCAAGCAGGTCAACGACGTCTACGGTCACCACATCGGAGATTTGTATTTGCAGCAGGCGGCCGCGCGTATGAAGGCTCAATTGCGCCCCGGCGATATGCTGGCGCGCGTGGGAGGCGACGAGTTTGCCTCCTTGGTGCCCGTCGCGCATAATCGCTCCGACGTCGGGGAGATCGCATCGCGGCTTGAACATTGCTTTGACGAGCCATTCATCGTACAGGATCACGTCCTGCATGGTTCGGCAAGTATCGGCATCGCTCTCTACCCTGAAGACGCCGTCAATAATGATGCCCTCCTTAACGCAGCCGACGCCGCCATGTACAGGGCAAAGAACAGCAAGAAGGCACAAGTGGAGATGGATGCCCTCGTCGCTCATCCGGACCTCACATCCCAAATCCGCGAATGAAAACCTCCCCCTTGGCCACACATGCTCTTGTGCCAATTCTCGCCTCCAGGATGCGTGTTATTTTTGCTGGGCTGATCAAAAGTTCACCCTTCTGTCTATAATGACAACCGGGGGCCCTTGGTGAATCGTCGTCAACGAGGCTGGCCCATTCCCGCGAAGACGCTCGTCCTCGCCTTGGCTGCAATCCTCGCCGCCGCCTCATACAGTTCGGCAGCCGAGCCTGCCACCATGACTTCCCTGCGCGATATTCGCGCCCTCACCAACGCGGAAGCTGCCAGGCATGTGCCCGTCTCCTTCGAAGCCACGGTTACCTACTCTTCTCTGCACCCAGAACAACTGTATGTTCAAGACGGAGACTATGGCATCTATGTCTTCTTGACCAAAGAATTCAGATTCACACCGGGAGATCGCGTTCTGGTCACCGGAATCACGCAACCGAGTTTCCGCCCCATCGTGCAAAGCAGCGATGTCACAGTACTTCACCATGGTGACTTGCCAAAGTCTGTCCCCGCCACCTACAGCGATTTAGTCCATTTGAAGTACCTTTGCCGGCTGGTCACGGTACGTGCAGTCGTTCTTTCCGCTGATTTGAGTTTTAGCGGAAATGTACGCACCATCAATCTACACATGCTCGCCGACGATGGCACAATCGAAGCCTCCATCACGGGAGGGGATAGAAGCGAGCTCAATGCTCTCCTCGATAGTGAAGTCGAAGTCACCGGTGTAGCTGGGCAACTATTCGATAGCAAGATGCAGCAGGTCGGCGCTATCCTACGCAGCAACACAATCGATAACGTCAAAGTCATCCGACGCGCCGCCAGTCCCTGGGCTCTTCCTGTCACTCCCATGGACACCATATTTTCTAGCTACCGATTGCACGACCTTACGAAACGAGTGCGGGTCCATGGAACCATTACTTACTACCAGCCAGGGGCCACGGTTGTACTCCAGGACGGCGCGAAAAGCCTGTGGATCGCAACCCAGACAGCGGATTCGTTGCGAATTGGCGATGTTGCCGACGCAACAGGATTTCCCGATATGCACGACGGATTTCTCAAACTAATACACGGCGAAATCCGGGATACTGGCGTGCTCGCACCTGTCGTGCCGCAACCGGAGACATGGCAGAACCTTTCCTCGAGCGACAATATTCATTTCGGCCATATTTACGATCTTGTCTCCATCGAGGGAACAATCGTTGCCGAGGCGAGGGAATCCTCGCAGGACTCCTACGTCCTGAGTTCCAATGGTCAGCTGTTTACCGCGATCTACCGCCACTCAGACAAGACCACCCTCATTCCGCTTCCACCAATGAAGCAGATTCCCATAGGCGCAGTGGTGCGCGTAACTGGCATTTGTCTCCAACTGAGTTCCAATCCGTTCAGCGGGAGTCTGCCATTCGACATCTTGATGCGCACCTTCGATGACATCGAGGTTATCGCCAGTCGCTCCTTGCTCACTGTCCGCAACGTGCCCATTGTCGCCGCCTTGCTCCTCCTGGTGGTGTTGATGGTGGGGGCCAGGGACTGGGCCCTCGAACGTAGAGTTCGCCGGCAAACGGCTACGCTGGCCTACCTTGAACGACGACGCAGGCGCATTCTCGAAGACATCAATGGCGCTCGCCCGCTGGCAGAAATCATCGAACAGATCACTGAAACGGTCAGCTTCAGACTGCACGGAGCGCCATGCTGGTGCCAAATTGCCGACGGTGCTCGCCTCGGAAACTGGCCGGCGAGTCTAGCCGACCTGCGGATCATCGAAAACCAGATGACCTCACGCTCGGGAACAGCACTCGGAAAGATGTTTGCAGCCTTCCACAAGTCCTCCAGGCCCTCGACTGAGGAGACTGAGGCTCTTGCCATGGGAGCCGGACTGACGGCGCTGGCTATCGAAACGCAACGACTCTACAGCGATCTGATGCACCGCTCAGAATTCGATTTGCTTACAGAGACTCAAAATCGCTTTTCCATGGAAAAGCAGTTCGACACGCTAATCGATGAAGCGCGCCGCACCGCCGGAATCTTCGGAATTATCTACATCGACCTCGACAGATTCAAACAGGTAAACGACGTCTATGGCCACCAGATTGGGGACATCTACCTACAGCAGGCAGCGGTACGCATGAAGCAGCAACTGCGTCTCTCAGACATCCTGGCACGATTGGGTGGTGATGAGTTCGGCGTGCTCGTCTCTGTCATTCGTAATCGCGCCGATGTCGAGGAAATCGCGCTGCGATTGGAACACTGCTTCGATGAACCATTTTCAATCGAGGGCAATTCATTGCAAGGCTCCGCAAGCATCGGCATCGCCCTCTATCCGGAAGACGCCTCCAACAAGGAGGCGCTGCTGCGCGCTGCCGACTCCGGCATGTATGCCGCAAAGAACGCCAAAAGTTATGGTCTAGGCACTCCTGCCCCCTCATCTGAAACCCGCGCATAAGAAAAGGCCCGGTCTTCACCGGGCCCTCCTGTTCGTCGACCATTAACGCTAATGACATTGCCTGGACGGCAAGTCCTACTCGGCCGCCATCTCCTCGGCTTCGCCTTCCTGGCGCATCAGCTCCAGTTCGCGCTCCGCCGCTTCGATCTCGGCCGTCACTTCCTGTTGCACCCGCGCCGCTGCTTCTTCCAGTTCCGGCGAGAGCTGCACATTGCGGTAGTACTCCAGGCCCGTGCCCGCGGGAATCAATCGTCCCACGATCACGTTCTCCTTCAGTCCACGCAGGTTGTCGATTGCACCGTTGATGCTGGCTTCGGTCAACACGCGCGTCGTCTCCTGGAAGCTGGCCGCGGAGATAAAGCTGTCGGTCGAAAGCGACGCCTTGGTAATGCCCAACAGCAGCGGACGCCCAATCGCCGGACGGCCTCCCGCATTCAGCACCCGCTCGTTTTCCTCGCGGAAGCGGAACCGGTCCACCTGCTGCTCGAGCAGGAAGCTGGTGTCGCCCACTTCGTCGATCCGCACCCAGCGCAGCATCTGACGCACAATCACTTCGATGTGCTTGTCACTGATCGCCACGCCCTGCAGACGGTAGACTTCCTGGATTTCGTTCACCAGGTAAGACTGCAGCTCCTTTTCGCCCAGCACGGCAAGAATGTCGTGCGGGTTCAGGGGGCCGTCCATCAGCGGATCGCCGGCGCGCAGCCGTTCGCCTTCCTGTACGCTCACGTGAATACCGCGCGGCACCGAGTATTCCTTCTCGTCGCCGTTGTCCGCCGTCACGTAAATCTTGCGCTGGCCCTTGCTCACTTCGCCGAAGCGAACCACGCCGTCAATTTCCGAAATGATCGCCGTCTCGCGCGGCTTGCGCGCCTCGAACAGCTCCACCACGCGCGGCAAACCACCCGTGATGTCCTTCGTTCTCGTGCTCTCCTTGGGAATCTTCGCAAGCACGTCACCCGGTCCCACTTCCTCGCCGTCCTGAATCATCAGGTGAGCACCGCGAGGTAGCAGGTAGCGCTTGTGCGCCTTGGCATTCTTCACGATGAACGCCGGCTGCCGCTTCTCATCCGGAGAGTCGGCCACAACCCAACGCGAGAGTCCGGTTACTTCGTCCACTTCCTCGTTGAGCGTGATGCCTTCCTGCAGATCCTTGAACTGAACCGTGCCGCCGATCTCAGTCAGAATTGCGTACGTGTACGGATCCCACTCGGCCAGCAACTGGCCCAGCTTTACATGCTCGCCGTCCTTCACGCGAAGGCGCGCACCGTAAACCACCTGGTAGCGCTCCTTCTCGCGACCGCGCTCGTCCTGAATCGCAACCGATCCGGAGCGATTCATGGCCACAAGCGTGCCATCCTTGCTCTCCACATGGCTCAAATTGATGAAGCGCACAAAGCCATTGTTCTTCGCATCCAGGCGCGACTTGTCCTGCACGCGGCTGGCCGTGCCACCCACGTGGAACGTACGCATCGTCAACTGCGTTCCCGGCTCGCCGATCGACTGCGCCGCAATCACGCCGCACGTTTCGCCCAGCTCAACCATGCGGCCCGAGCCAAGGTTGCGCCCGTAGCACAGCGCGCATACACCGCGACGCGACTCGCAGGTCAGCACCGAGCGGATCTTCACCCGCTCAACGCCCGCGCCCTGAATGGCCGAAGCGATATCTTCATCGATGCCCTGATTCACATCCACAACGATGTTGCCGTCATAATCCTTGATGCGCTCCAGTGACACGCGGCCGATAATACGGTCGCGAAGCTCTTCGATGATTTCGCCCGATTCGACGATAGATCCAACGTAAATGCCTTCGACCGTGCCGCAGTCGTACTCGGTCACGATCACGTCTTGCGCCACGTCAACCAGACGCCGTGTCAGGTAACCAGAGTCAGCCGTCTTCAGCGCCGTATCGGCCAGGCCCTTGCGCGCACCGTGCGTCGAGATGAAGTACTCCAGCACCGTCAACCCTTCGCGGAAGTTCGCCGTGATAGGCGTTTCAATGACTTCGCCCGAGGGCTTCGCCATCAGTCCGCGCATGCCCGAGAGCTGGCGAATCTGCTGCTTCGATCCGCGGGCGCCGGAGTCGGCCATGATGTAGATCGGATTGAATGCCCCTTCGTCGTCCGCCTTCTTCATGTTGCCAAACATCTCATCGGCCACCTGATCGGTAACCAACGACCACATCTGGATCACCTTGTTCGAACGCTCGCCGTTCGTGATCGCGCCGTCCATGTACTGCTTCTGGACTTCGATCACCTTCTTGTCGGCGGCGTCCACGGTCGTGTACTTGCTGTCCGGAATCACCATGTCGTCCAGGCCCACAGAAAGACCGGACTTGGTGGCGTAATTGAAGCCCAGCGACTTGATGCGGTCCAGCATCCCCACCGTGACTTCAAGGCCCAGGTTCTGGTTGCAATAATTCACCAGTTGTCCAATGCCCTTCTTCTTCAGCAGGCCGTTCACAAACGGCATGCCCTCCGGCAGAGAGTCGTTCAGAATCACGCGGCCCACCGTCGTCGAGATGTACTCCTTGTTAAAGTCCACAGCCTCGGTGTGCGTCAGATCCTGATCGTCGTACGCGGTTGTCATGTCGAGGACCTTGCCCGTGTAGCGCAGCCGGATTGGCGAGAGCGTCTCGACCTCCCTGGCCTCCAGCGCCATCAGGACCTCCTCGGTATTCGCAAACACGCGTCCTTCGCCCTTGGCGCCCTTCTTGGCCTTGGTCATGTAATACAGGCCAAGCACCATGTCCTGCGTAGGCACGGTGATCGGGTGACCGGATGCCGGCGACAAAATATTGTGCGAAGCAAGCATCAGCACGCTGGCTTCAATCTGCGCCTCAGGCGACAGCGGAATGTGCACCGCCATCTGGTCGCCGTCGAAGTCCGCATTGAACGCCGTGCAGACCAGCGGGTGAATCTTGATGGCCTTGCCTTCCACCAGCACCGGCTCAAATGCCTGAATGCCAAGGCGGTGAAGCGTCGGTGCGCGGTTCAGCAGCACAGGGTGATCCTTGATCACTTCTTCAAGAATGTCCCACACAACCGGCTCCTGCATTTCGACCATTTCCTTCGCCTGCTTGATGGTCGTGCACTGGCCGGTCTGCTCCAGACGGTGATAGATGAACGGCTTGAAAAGTTCCAGCGCCATCTTCTTCGGCAACCCGCACTGGTGAAGCTTCAATTCAGGACCGACCACAATTACCGAGCGCCCCGAGTAGTCCACGCGCTTGCCGAGCAGGTTCTGGCGGAACCGGCCCTGCTTGCCCTTCAGCGTATCGCTCAGAGACTTCAGCGGGCGGTTGTTCGCGCCACGCAGCACGCGGCCGCGGCGGCCGTTATCGAACAGCGCATCCACTGCTTCCTGAAGCATGCGCTTTTCGTTGCGCACAATCACTTCCGGCGCGTGCAGGTCCATCAGCTTCTTCAACCGGTTGTTGCGGTTGATCACGCGGCGATACAAATCGTTCAAATCCGATGTCGCAAACCGTCCGCCATCCAGCGGCACCAGCGGGCGCAGCTCTGGCGGAATCACAGGCAGCACATCCAGAATCATCCACTGCGGCTTGTTATCGCTCTTGCGGAACGCCTCGACAACCTTCAGCCTCTTCGCATACTTCAGCTTCTTCTGCGCGGAGGTCTCGGTCTTCATCCGCTCACGCAACTCGACGCTGAGCTCGTCGATCTCCACACGCTTCAGAAGTTCCTTGATCGCCTCGGCGCCCATCATGGCCTTGAAGCCAGAGGGACGAAACTGCTGATCCAGTTCGCGGAACTTCGTCTCGTCCTTGATGATCTCGCGTTCCTTCACCGGCGCATCGCCCGGATCGACCACAACATACGACTCGAAGTAGAGAATGCTTTCCAGATCGCGCAGCGAAATATCCAGCAGGTGCCCAATCCTCGAAGGAAGGCCCTTGAAGAACCACACGTGAGAGCACGGCGACGCCAACTCAATGTGGCCCATGCGTTCGCGGCGCACCTTGCTTACCGTCACCTCAACGCCGCACTTGTCGCAAATCACGCCGCGGTGCTTCATGCGCTTGTACTTGCCGCAAAGGCACTCCCAGTCCGTTACCGGTCCAAAGATGCGGGCGCAGAAAAGCCCGTCCCGCTCCGGCTTGAACGTGCGGTAGTTGATCGTCTCCGGCTTGGTAACTTCGCCATGAGACCAGCTGCGAATCTTCTCCGGCGATGCCAGCATGATGCGGATTGCGTCGAAGTCGGTGATAGGACCAGAAAGCTCAAACGGGTTCGAACGGAACAAGGCGACCCTCCTTGGCAGGCCTTTTTGGCGCCGCCGCGGTAACTCCCGGGATTCTCTTAAAGGTCCTTCCTTCCCGGGAAGCGGCGTTTGCCGCTCTCAAGAAGAACCCTGAACAAAAGCTTCTCAATCTCACTGGGTGCCCCACCCTCGCCGCGTCTTATTTTTGCGGCTAGGGCAGGGCCCCTCGTACTTTAGTCGGCGACCGCCGCCACTTCTGGCACCGGCAACTTCTTCACCAGATCCGCGCGCTTGATCAGCTCCACGTCCAGGCAAAGTGACTGCAACTCGCGAATCAATACGTTGAACGATTCAGGAACGCCCGGCTCAATCGCCGCCTCGCCCTTCACGATGGCCTCATAAATCTTCGTACGGCCATACACATCGTCCGACTTCGCGGTCAGCAACTCTTGAAGAATGTATGCAGCGCCATATGCTTCCAACGCCCACACTTCCATTTCGCCGAACCGCTGCCCGCCGAACTGCGCCTTGCCGCCCAGCGGCTGTTGCGTAATCAGCGAGTACGGCCCGATCGAACGCGCGTGAATCTTGTCGTCCACAAGGTGCGACAGCTTCAGCATGTAGATGTAGCCCACCGTCACCGGCTGCTCAAACTGATCGCCCGTCATGCCATCGAAGAGGGCCGTCTTGCCTGAAGAAGGCAACCCGGCCGAAGCCAGCAGCGCCTTGATCTCGCTCTCCTTCGCGCCATCGAAGACCGCGGTTCCGAACCAGATACCGCGCTCCATGCCGGCCGCGACGCGCAGCAGCATCTCGTCGTCCAATTCCAGCAGTTGGCGCAGCGTCGCCGTTCCCGCAAACTCTTTCTTCATCAGTTCGCGTGTATAGTCGGCGGCATTGTTCAGCTTCACCAGGTCGGCAATCTTCTTGCCCAGCGCATGTGCGGCCCAGCCCAGGTGCGTCTCCAGAATCTGGCCCACATTCATACGCGAAGGCACGCCCAGCGGATTCAACACAATCTCCACCGGTGTTCCATCGGGCAGATACGGCATATCTTCCTCGGGAAGAATGCGCGCAATCACGCCCTTGTTGCCGTGACGGCCAGCCATCTTGTCGCCCACCGAAAGCTTGCGCTTCATCGCGACATAGACCTTCACCATCTTGATCACGCCCGGGGGCAGCTCATCGCCCTTCTGCAGCTTGGCCACCTTTTCGTTGGTGATCTTGCGCAGAACTTCGATCTGCCGCGACGTCATCTCTTCGATCTCGTCGATCTGCTCGTTCACCCGAGGGTCCTTGTCGGCGTAGCGGATCCTCTTCAGGTTCTTCGTCGAGATGCGCTCGATCGTGTCGCGGTCAAGAAGCGCGCCCTTGGTCAGCAAACGCTTGTTGGTCCGCTCATCGTGCAGATCGGCCAGCACTTCCTTCTGCCCCAGGATCGCGTCGAGCCTCTTCAAACGCTCGTCGGTCAGAATGCGGATCTCGTCGCCCAGGTTCTTCTCGAGCTTCGATACATACTCGGCCTCGATCAGCTTGGCGCGCTCGTCCTTCTCCTGCCCCTTGCGGCTGAAGATTCGCACGTCCACCACCGTGCCCTCAATGCCCGGAGGACACGTCAGCGAAGCGTCGCGCACATCGCCGGCCTTTTCGCCAAAGATCGCGCGCAGCAGCTTCTCTTCCGGCGTCAGTTGGGTCTCGCCTTTAGGAGTGACCTTGCCCACCAGAATGTCGCCGTGCTTGATCTGAGCGCCGATGCGGATCACGCCGCTCTCGTCCAGGTCCCGCAGCGCATGCTCGCTCACATTGGGAATATCCCGCGTAATTTCTTCCGGCCCCAGCTTCGTGTCGCGCGCTTCGATTTCGAATTCTTCGATATGCACAGAGGTGTAGTAGTCCTCGCGCACCAGCTTTTCGCTGATCAGAATCGCGTCCTCGAAGTTGTAGCCGCGCCACGCCATGAAGGCGACAAGAACATTGCGCCCCAGCGCCAGCTCGCCCTGCTCCGTGCAAGGTCCGTCGGCAATCACCTGCCCCTTCACCACCCGATCGCCCTCGCGGACAACAGGTTTCTGGTTGATGCAAGTGTTCTGGTTCGACCGCTTGAACTTGATGAGCTGGTAGATGTCCGAACCCACCTCGCGCGAAAGCTGTGTCGGATGGTGCTCACCCTCGACGCGCACGATAATGCGCTCCGAGTCCACCGAATCCACAAGGCCGTTGCGCTTGGCCAGAATCACGGCGCCAGAGTCGCGCGCCGTCACACCTTCCATGCCCGTGCCGACCAGAGGAGCCTCGGCCACCAGCAGCGGAACGGACTGCCTCTGCATGTTCGCACCCATCAGCGCGCGGTTGGCGTCGTCGTGCTCCAGGAACGGCACCAGAGACGCAGCCACTGATACAAGCTGCTTCGGGCTCACATCGATGTAATCCACCTCGGCGCGGTTCACCAGCACAAAGTTCCCCTGCCGGCGCGCGTTCACCAGATCCTCGGTGATCTCGCCCTTGTCGTTGAACTCTATGTTGGCCTGCGCGATGGTGTGCTTGTCCTCTTCCCATGCCGAAAGATAAAAGCTGAACGGCATCGTGTCGATCGTCCGCTTGCCCTCTTTCTTCAGCTTCGCGTTCAGTCGCGCTGCCTCGTCCTGCTCAATGTGATCACCCACGCGCAACCCACTTTCGCCGGCGTTCACAATCTCCACAAAGTCGAGAATCCGAGAGTCCTTCACCCTGCGGTACGGCGACTCGATAAAACCATACTCATTGATGCGCGCAAAACAGCTCAGTGAGCTGATCAACCCGATGTTCGGACCTTCCGGCGTCTCGATCGGGCAGATGCGGCCGTAGTGCGTCGTATGCACGTCGCGGACTTCGAATCCGGCGCGCTCGCGGCTCAATCCGCCCGGTCCAAGTGCCGACAGGCGCCTCTTGTGCGTGATCTCCGACAGAGGATTCGTCTGGTCCATGAACTGCGACAACTGCGACGATCCAAAGAACTCGCGAATTGCGGCCATCACGGGCTTGGCGTTGATCAGGTCATGCGGCATGGCCGTATTCAGCTCCTGATACACGCTCATCTTTTCCTTGATCGCGCGCTCCATGCGCACCAGGCCGATGCGGAACTGGTTCTCCATCAGCTCGCCCACTGCGCGCACGCGGCGGTTGCCCAGGTGATCGATGTCGTCCACCATGCCGATGTTCTTGCGCAGCTTCAGCAGGTACCGGATCGTCGCGTAGAAATCCTCCGGCGTCAGCGTACGGTTGTCCAGGTGCGTCGCATCCTGGCTCTCGTACAACTTGATGTTGAACTTCAGCCGGCCCACACGCGAAAAATCGTACTTGCGCGAGTCGAAGAACATGCCCTCGAACAGCGCGGTCGCCGTGTCAAGCGTCGGCGGATCGCCCGGACGCAGCTTGCGGTAAATCTCGATCAGCGCTTCTTCCGGCTTGTGCACTGAGTCGCGCTTCAGCGTATTCGTGATGATGTTGCCCACGTCGTCGCGATCCGGGAAGAAGATCTCGAAGCTCGTTGCGCCGCTCGAAAGCACCTTGTGCAGCCGGTCGGCCGTCAACTCTACGTTAGCTTCCACCACCACTTCGCCCGTGCTATGGTCGACAATGTCGGCCGCCGTCAGCGCGCCATCAAGCTCGGCCGTCTCAACCTCGATCTTCTCAATTCCGGCAGCGCGAATCGCCTTCAGCGAGTGCGCCGTGATCTTGCGCCCCGAGTGTGCAATCTCTTCGCCGTTGTGAACCACGGCGTGCGCGGGCTTGGCGCCCACCAGGTGCGTTCCAACCTTCGCGTCCTGCGAAACAACCGCCCACTGCAGCTTGCCATCGGCAATGTGGATCCTGTCCACCGTATAGAAGGTCTTCAGAATCTCTTCGTCCGAACGCAATCCGAGAGCGCGCAGGAAGATCGTGCCCAGAAACTTCCTCTTGCGGTCGATGCGCACATAGAGCGTGTTCTTCTGGTCGTATTCGAACTCCACCCACGAGCCCCGATACGGAATGATCTTGCCCAAAAAGTAGGTGCGATTGTTCGCCGTCTCAAAGAACACGCCCGGCGAGCGGTGCAACTGCGAAACAATCACGCGCTCCGTGCCGTTCACAATAAAGGTGCCGTTCGGCGTCATCAGCGGAATGTCGCCGAAAAACACCTCCTGCTCCTTGATGTCCTTGATCGACTTGTTTCCCGTCTCCGGGTCCTTGTCATAGATCGTCAGGCGCACCGTCACCTTCAACGGCGCAGAGAAGGTCATGCCCCGCTCTTCGCACTCCTGCTGGTCATACTTCAACTGCAGGCTCACCGGGTCGCCGCACTTGTTGCAGAAGTCGGGCGTGTTCTTGTTGTACGTGCCGCACTTCTGGCACAACACATCGCCCGGCAAAAACGGATCGGTGATCACCATCGCACCGCAATGAACGCAGGCCGTGCGCAGGTGATGCAGCCCCTTCAAGTGGCCGCACTTGCACTCCCAGTTGCCGATCGAGAAGTCCACGAAGTCCAGCTGCGAAATGCCGCGGAAGTCGGTGATGGGAAATACCGACACAAACACCGACTGCAGACCTGAGTCATCCCGCTCGTTCGGCAGCTTGTCCATTTGCAGGAAACGCTCATAGGACTTGCGCTGCACTTCGATCAGGTTGGGAATCTGGGTTGCGGTGGGAATCTTCGAAAAATCGAGCCGGCTGCGAATCGCGCGCTTCTCGTTAGGCATGTTCACTCCTGAGGCTCGTCACTCCAGCGCCGCCACCGCCACTGTGGCCCGACTGGTCCTGCGCCCGAGTCTCGTGGCGCCGGATGATTACGGTAGGTAAATCGAAAAACCTTCAAAGATGGACCGCGGAAATCCGGCCCAAGTCCATGCGCACCCGGCAACCTTGACAGCAAACACTCAAGGCACTGCGGGAAAAACCAGGCCAACCCATTCCGGTTCAGAGTCGAGTTAATTGCGCGCTACAGGCATTGCCCCACATCCGGCAATTGCGCTAGACTGCGTTCAATCGAAGGAAGCGTTTGGAGCGGATAGACCGGAAAAACCGGGGCTATTCGCACGGGAAAGTACCGTGTTCAGGGTAGATTGTGGCTCAAAAATGCATTCGCCACGTAGACTGGGAGGCACGAAATGCCCGCAAGGACGCAATGCCTCACGAGCGCGGCCTTATGACTGTGCCCCCATCCAAATTTCCTTGCCCTGTGTACGCCGATCCCAAAACTCGCTTCTACCGCTCGCTCGCCAGCCACTCAACCCTCGTCAACAAATATCTGGCCTGACTCCAGACAATCCGCTGACCCTAAGGCACTTAACTACTCGCTGCATGTCCGTTGTCAGAGGGCTTGGCTTTGCCCCTGCCTACGAACGCCAGCGTGCCATTTCACGATTCCAAAGACGCCCTGTCCGGCTCTGCTCCATTCCAGAAAAACCGGAATGAGCCGAAAAGACGCGCAACGAATATCGTAACGCGTCTCGGCCCGACATGCAAGTCCACTGCCAAACTACTTGATTTCGATCGTGGCCACGCCTTCGAACTTCTTCCTGATCGCCTCAGCCTCGTCCTTGGTCGCGTTTTCCTTGATAGGCTTGGGAGCCCCATCGACCAGGTCCTTGGCTTCCTTCAGGCCGAGCGACGTAACTTCACGCACTGCCTTGATGGTGTTGATCTTGTTCGCGCCGAAGTCCTTCAGAATCACCTGGAACTCCGTCTTCTCCTCAGCTACCGGAGCCGCCGCGCCGCCGCCTGCCGCCGCTGCCACCGGGGCCGCCGCTGCTGCCGAAACGCCAAGCCGCTCTTCCAGCTTCTTCACCAGAGCCGCTGCTTCCAACAGGCTCAGGCTTACAATCTGTTCTTCCAACTGTGCTAGATCCGCCATGATTTTCTCCATTTAGAACTGTGTGATTTTGATATTGCCCCGGCCGTCAGACAGACTTGAAAGTTTCCGATGCGCCAGACCCGCGCCCTTCCCGAATGCCTTGAGCCAAATCCCTGAAACAAATCCCTGAAACAAAACCTGATCCATCAACAACTGATTTCCAGGCCCGGCGTCTTCGTTCCTGCCGCCAGGCTGGGACTCCAATCCACTACGCCGCAGGTTCCGCGGCAAACTTTTCCTTCTCTACACCCTGGCCCAATACCACCGCCAAATCGCGACCCGTGGCATTCAGCACTGTGGCCAGCCGCTGCGCGGGCGCATTGATCAGGAACAGCAGCTTCGAGAACAGCTCTTCCTTGCCCGGCAACGTCGCCAGCGCTTTCACTTCGTCCACGCCCAGCAGCTTGCCGTCCACAATGCCAAGCTTGAACTGGAACTCCGCGTTCTCGCCCGCCCACTTCGCGAACACCTTGGCCAGCGCTACTGGATCGCCGGCCGTAAAGGCCACCGAGTTCACGCCCTTCAGCCCCTTCAACGCAGCCTCAACCGGGCTGCCCTGCGCGGAAACCGCCACCAGCTTGTTCTTTACAACCCGATACGTGCCGCCAGCCTCGCGGATTACCTTGCGCAGCTCAAAATCCTTGGCCACGGTCAGCTTTGAAAATGTACCGATGATCGCCGTAGTCGAGCTTTCCAGCTCGCTTGCCAGCCGCTTGACCTTCTCCGTCTTTTTCGCCCTAGAAATTGCCATCGTCCCGCTCCCCTCAGCAGATCGCGCCCATGCGGCGCGTCTCCACCGGCTCTATCCTGATTCCTGTTCCTGTCCTTTAGTGTTTGCCCGCCGCGTCCGCAACCGCCGAATCAAGCGGAACCCCGGGCCCCATCGTCGAGCTCAGCGTGACGCTCTTGATGTACTTGCCCTTCGCCGCCGAAGGCTTGGCGCGCACAATCGAGGAAATCACCGTGGTCGCGTTGTCGATCAGCTTCTGAGGCTCAAAGCTCAGCTTGCCCACCGGCACATGTACCAAGCTGGTCTTGTCGGCCCGAAACTCTACCTTGCCGGCCTTGATCTCTTTCACCGCCGAGGCAACATCCAGCGTCACCGTGCCGGTCTTCGGATTCGGCATCAGACCCTTCGGTCCCAGAACCTTACCCAAACGCCCCACAACCTTCATCATGTCCGGCGTCGCAATCAGCGCATCAAAGCCCGTCCAGTTTTCCTTCTGAATCCGTTCCACCATCTCCTCGCCGCCCACAAAATCGGCGCCGGCTTCGGTGGCTTCCTTCTGACGGTCGCCCGTCGCAATCACGGCAACGGTCTTGGTCTTGCCCAGCCCATGCGGCAGAACCACGGTTCCACGCACCATCTGGTCGGCATGGCGCGTATCCACGCCCAGACGCATCGTCAAATCGACAGTTTCATCGAACTTGGCGTACTTCACCTGCTTCAGCAGCCCAACGGCCTCTGACAGTGCATACGCCGGCTTGGAAACAGCCGCGCGCGCCTTCTCTATATTCTTGCTGAGCTTTCTCGCCATTCTTCCCTCGTCTCCCACCGCCCCTGCCAGCCCCGCTTTACGGGGAGCCTGGAAGTGCTGGCCAAACCGGCAATCTATTTCTTTGCCGCAACCAGCCCACTCGAACAGACTCAGAAACCGTGGTGCTTATGACTGCCCAGGGATCTCCCTTGGGCACATCTATGAATCATAGCGAAACAAGGGCCGGAAAGCAACCCGGAACCGGAAACGGCAATAGAAATTCAGCACTTCCGCCTTTCCCCACAAGCCCTCTTGTGTCACACTTCTACCCATGGGAAGCAAAGATAAAGGCAGAAAAGAAGTCAAGAAGGCGCCAAAACCAAAGCCAAAGCCGGAACCCGGCCGCAAACGCGAAGGCTTCGCTCCGGCCCCACCCAAGTAAGGCCCTTCAAGCCTCAACCTCCAACGCGCCTCAAACAAAAGACGCAGAAAGGCTCTCTCTGTCCCCTGAGAGAGCCTTTCATATTCACGGCCAACTCAGCCCCGCCAATCACTCACCGCATTTTTCGATCCCCCAACCTCCTGCCGCACCAACGTCCTCCTAAACGCGATAACGTCATAGCTAGAGATTCTCGCGAGGTACCCTCCGTGTCCTGGAACCCCGTATTCTGGAACCGCGTATTCTGGAAACCCGCCGCAACTCTCCTCGCCACCGTCCTGCTCGCCGCAACAGCTCAAGGCCAGCAAGCCGCAAACTCAGCTGCCAATCCCGCCCCGCTGCCCGCTGCCGCACCCGCGCCCCGCCCCGTCGTCGGCATCGCCCTCGAAGGCGGAGGCGCACTCGGCCTCGCCCACATCGGCGTCCTTCAGTGGATGGAGGAGCACCACATCCCCATCGACCGCATCGCCGGCACCAGCATGGGCGCACTCGTGGGCGGGCTCTACGCCTCCGGCCTCTCCCCCGCCCAGTTACGCGCCATCGCCTCCAGTGACGCCTTCACCGGCGTCTTCACACTGCAATCGCCATACTCCGACCTCAGTTACCGCCGCCGTCAGGACCGCCGCGACATTCCCCAGGGAATCACCGTCGGCCTCCGCCACGGTCCGCTCGTACGCAATGCCCTGCTCTCCGATCACGGCGTCAACGAGTTCCTCGTCACCAACATGAGCGCATACAACTCCCAGGAACTCGACTTCGACCGCATGCCCATTCCCTTCCGCTGCGTCGCCACCGATCTCAACACCCTCACATCGGTCACCTTCGCCAGCGGCCCGCTGCCCCAGGCCGTCCGCGCCTCCATCTCCATCCCCGGCGTCTTTTCTCCCGTGATGGGCAACGACGGCGATTACCTCGTCGACGGCGGCATCCTCGACAACCTGCCCACTGGCATCCTGCGCCGCGACCTGCACGCCAATGTCGTCATTGCCGTCTATTTTCAGAACGGCGCCATTTCGCCCAAAGACACAAGCTCCATCGTCGGCGTCCTCAACCGCGCCTTCGCCGCCGGAATCCAGCACAACGTTGCCCAGTCCATGCTGCTCGCCGATCTTGTCATTACCGTGCCTGTCGACGGATTCTCCTCGACCGACTACAACAAAGCAGGCCAGCTCATCCGGGCCGGCTACCTCGCCGCGGATCGCAACAGCACAGCCCTGCTCCGCTACGCCCTCAAGGACAGCGACTGGGCCGCCTACCTCGCCGACCGCAAAAGCCGAATCCGCCCCCAGCCTGGCACTCTCCGCCACGTCAAAGCCGAAGGCGGATCACCCGGCGCACAATCCACCGTCGTGGCCGACATGAAACCCATCGAGGGCCTGCCCATCACCCCCGCCGCCACACTCAATGCACTCAAGCCCATCCAGTCCAACACCGTGTACGACGCCACCTACAACACCTTCGCCGCTCCGTCCCCAGCCGGCTCCTCCGCACTTCGAACACCCGGCGCCGCACCCAACGACACCGGCATCCTCGTCCGCCTCACCAAGGACTCCATTGGCCCGCCCTACCTCATCCTCGGTCCCGAGTTGGAGGCTTCCACTTCCAACATCACGCGCATGGAAATGAACTTCCGCGTCATCGATCAAAACCTTGGCGGCTTTGGCTCCGAGCTGCGCGGCACCGCCGAACTCGGCTACCGCACCCGTCTCGCCGCCGAGTACTACCGCCTCCTCACTCCAGGAGGTTTCTTCATCGAGCCCCGCGCCGGCCTCACCCGAGAGCCCATCTACATCTGGGCCAACCAGAAACGCATCGCCGAGCGATTCCAGCAGAACCTCGTCGCCGGACTCGAACTCGGACGCACCTTCGGCAATTTCATGCAGGTCTCCGCAGAGTGGCGCGCCCTCGACACCCGCTGGGCCATCCGAACCGGCTCCGACGGCGGCCCCTATCTCACCGGAACCGCCCAAACCGGCCTGCTCCACTTCAACATCGACCGCGCCTCCTCCGGCTCCATCTCCCCCAGCGGCTACCGCTTCGCCGCTTCCGCCGGAGCCTTCTACCATGCCGTCGGCAGCAGCAACGCACCCATGGCCCAGTTCTCCTTCGACCGCACCTTCACCCTCCGCAAAGACAACATCCTCGGCCTGAGCGCCGACGTCAACTCCTACCTCCGCGCCAACGTCGCCCAGCCCTTCCGCTTCACCCTCGGCGGCCCTATGCGCCTCTCCGCATCCTCGTTCGACGAGTACCGCGGCACCGACACCTATCTAGCCCGCACCGGCTACATGCACCGCATTGCCGCTCTGCCCACCGGCCTCGGCCAGGGCCTCTACGCCCTCCTCTCCTACGAAGCCGGAGAAGTCTGGTCCCCCGAGCAAAACGCTATCCTCCGCCAGGACGGAACCCTCGGCCTCGTCGGCAACACCCCCGTCGGCCTCGTCACCTTCGGCGTCTCCGTTGGCGACGCCGGCCACCGCAAAGTCTTCTTCACCATCGGCCGCTGGTTCTAGCGTTGCCGCGACACATGCAGCACTGAAAGCCACTTTCAAAACTACGATTGCAAAAGTGGTGGCCTGGTCTCGTTCGCCTCGACCGGAGACCTGGGATTTCTTTACTTCCGAGTTGCTGGTTATCCGATCAATGATCCCGAAACCAGTGCCTGAAGTACATATCCAGTGCCGCGTACGCGAGGAACGCGAGTGCAATGAACAGCATTTTGAGATTATGTCGCAGCCCTTTCCGCGTGGGGCGGGCCGCATCGGCCAATACTAAGAGATAGTGATCGCCGTGGCTCAGCTTCTCCAGTATGGTTCTAAATAAGGCGGCCTTTGGCCGAGCGGAGTGAGAAGCCGCCAAGGATGCCTTTTCGCGCATGAGAACAGAGTATAGCCAACGAATTGGCCAGAACATCGACCAAAGCAGAGCGGATGCCACCTTTTCGTCATTAGGGTCACTGACGGAACTGATTGCTAATCGCGCTAACCACAGGCTACTTGGTTTCGTCCGGAGGCCTTGGCCAAGTATAAGGCGCTGTCTGCATACCTCATTAAATCGATCGAAGCCTGACCACTCAAAGGCACGCGAGCCGCGACTCCGAGGCTGACGGTTTGCACGCCGCAGGAGCTAGTTGGATGTGGCAATTCGAGACCAGCGACACCGAGCCGAATCTCCTCAGCAACCTTTCGAGCACGCAGTTCCGAGGTGGCTGGCAGGATTACAGCGAACTCCTCGCCTCCGATTCGCGCCGCGATTCCTTGGGTTGTTTCCGCGATGCGCGCGATTACTTGAGCAATCGAGCACAGGCATGCATCTCCGCCTATATGACCGACTTCGTCGTTGTACTGCTTGAAGCGATCGGCATCAAGGATCACAAGGGCCAGCTGATTGCCAGTAGCCGCAGCATCTGCCCAGGCATTCTCAAGTTCAAGATTAAAAGCGCGCCGATTGGGGAGGCCGGTCAACTCGTCTAAGTGGGCAAGACTGCGATAACGTGTCTCGCTGGCAACGAGTGATTTCTTTAGCTGCTCTTTTTCCTCGAGAAGTGCGGCGACTGGGAACATCGTGAAAATTGCGACTGCTGCAATAAGTTGAGCTATGACGATCCGATGCAACATCATGTGCTCACCGGCGATGAGCATCAACGGGCCGTGTCCTTTGACGGTAAAACCGATCGCCATCAGCGTAAAAAGAAAAATGTTAACTACGGTCCCAGGTAAGCCCAAGCGAAATGCCACCAGCAAGAACGCTGGAAACATGAAGAAAATCAGTGGGTCCTTGTTATTCATCAAAACCAGAACAGTGACAATCACCGAGCAGGTAAAAATCAGCAACGTGTGCGCCAGGTGTTTTGTTTTGAACATCGAAAAAAAGGCCGGCCGCTGCACCATGATGACCAGAGGAGCAAGCACGGCCATGCCCAGCATGTCTCCGAGATACCAGGTACGAAACATCTGCCACCACGGAGGCCCAGGTATCAGATGAAGCGTCCACCACGCTCCCAGCGCGCTCGTCAGTGCGGTCGCTCCCAAAACAGAGATGAGCAGAAATCCAACGAGCGACTTGCTCTTCGAGAGATCCAACGGCGAGTTGAACCATAGGGTAAGCAGGAGGCACGAGGTGACAACCTCGAAGGAATTCGCCAGCGATACGCCAATCGCGAGCCGAAAGGGGTCGCCGTAGAGCATATCGGCAACCGTGTCTGCGGAGAGACCAACGATGAAGTAAAACAGCCACCTATCCTTCGGCTGCGTAATGAGAAGGCCGAAGATCAGGCCATTTGAAAGCCAGATCGTGGCGACTCCCTCAGACTCATGGGAAAGCACGATTCCCAGCCACGAACAGAGGCTGACGAGGGAAAAAACCCACAGGAGACGCAGCATAAAAGGGAGAGTCCAGGAGTCGCATCTGCAAAACCCACGCCAGATGTCCCCAAGCAACACAAGCACGGTAGTCTCAGGCCCAGCCACAGGGGGACACCCGCGCAAGTGCATTCTGTCTTGAACAGATTTAGCTGAAGCGGCGGGTGTAAACACAGTACAGCACCTCAGAAGGATTAGGGTTTCATGCGGGCGTTTCCGGAGCTTTGAGGTTCGGGCACACAAAAGAGTCTACAGTGCTCATTACGGCTGTGTGGTCGCCGATCCGGACCTTTGACGTCCTTTCGCCCAAAGTGGCCTTTACGCCTCCCACTTTTGGGGTTGGGGAAGAGTAGCCGGTCACTCGCCTACAGTCTCATTTGGCGCTAAAAACTTCGACGAATGTCATGCACCGGACTCACCACTTTCTTCTCGCACTTTGACTGCGACAAACCAGAACGACGCGGCTTGGTGGAAGCCATTCTGCTAGTCTGGCAGCGATGGAAACTCCTGCGATTCAGACCAACGGGCTCACGCGACTCTTCGGTGCGCTTGCTGCGGTGGAGGATGTCACCCTCCGCGTGGCTCCAGGGCAGTTCTTTGGTTTTCTGGGGCCGAACGGCGCTGGAAAATCTACCACGATCAAGATGCTCACCGGCTTATTAGAGCCAAGCGCAGGGACGATTGAAATCCTGGGCAAGCGGTTCGGTCCCGAAACCCGGGAATTGAAACGGCAGATCGGCGTTGTGCCTGAGGGGATGGCATTATTAGGCAGGTTGACTGCTCCCGAGTATCTGCGCTTTGTGGGCCGCATGTACGGCCTCGATGCGGCCACCACCAATCAGCGAACGGAAGAACTCCTTGAATTCATGCAACTGGCGGGCGAACACCGGAAACTCGTAACGGACTTCTCGCACGGAATGCAGAAAAAACTGGCAATGGCCGCCGCAGTCATTCATGGGCCAAAAGTGCTCTTTCTCGATGAGCCGTTTGAGGGCGTCGATGCGATTGCCGCGGGAATGATCAAAACCATGCTCGCTGGAATGATCAGCCGCGGAGCAACTATTTTTCTCACTACTCATGTGCTGGAAATTGTGGAGCGGCTGTGCAGTCATGTGGCAATCATTTCGAAAGGACGATTAGTGGCCGTCGGATCGCTCGATGAGTTGAGGGCGGGCGTAGCGGGCGCACTGCCCGGTGTAGACCAGGGGCAACGGTTCACATTGGAGCAGATTTTTCTGGCAATTTTGGGAGCAGACGGTCACCAGGAGTCGACCCAGGAACTCTCATGGCTGGCGTAAACAGAATTCGCGTCAACGGGGCAGCCGGGGGAATCCTCAGCCTGGGAGCCCGGACACAGTACGCCGCCATGGCGCGAATGCGCTGGCGCGTGTTTGTGAATGGTCTCCGCTCGATTCACGGCCTGTTTGATCTGGGCGCCACCGGGATTGCGTGGCTACTGTATTCCGTCTTTGGGCTGAGTTTGGGAGCTGGCCTTTGTGCTGCCGCCTACTCGATTGCATCCCGCGCATCATGGCAGTATTTGCCTATCCTGTTTTGGGCCATAAGCTTTCTCTGGTTAATGTTCCCGGTGCTCGTCGCCTCATTTCAGGAGCAGTCCGATCTCGGAATTCTGCTTCGCTTTCCGGTTCGTTTCGGGTCGTACTTTCTGCTGCATTTGGTCTCCGGCTTAATGGAGGCTTCCACCATTGTCGGTGTGCTCTGCTGCTTGGGCGTTTGGCTTGGAATCGTCATGGCGCGGCCGGATTTGTATTTGTGGGCGATGCTCGGGCTGTCCGTGTTCGCGATCTTCAACATCCTGTTGGTGCGCGCTGTCTTTGCTTGGATTGACCGCTGGCTCTCCCAGCGAAAGACCCGGGAGATTCTCGGCGCAGTATTCATGGTCCTTATCGTGTGCCTGCTGGTGGTCAACTCCGTGTTGAACCAGAAACGCTATGAGGGCACGAAGAACCACAACGAAGTGACAGCGCCCTTACGCGAGGAATTGGACCAATATGCGCCATTGCTGAAGACTGCGAACCTGGTGCAGCAATGGCTCCCCCCTGGGCTCAGTGCACGCATCTTGCAGCAGGCCTCGCAGCAAAAACGTGTGGCCGGGTTTGCATCACTGGATTTGCTCGGGCTTTGGGCGGTTCTTGCCGGAGCTGCGCTGGCTGCCCGTCTCAAGGCCCAGTATCGGGGACAAAACCTGAGCTGGGCCCCGAGCCCCGAAAAAGCCATCGGACGCGGGCGCGGGTGGACATTGGGCGGCTCTGGCCCCTTTGCCGCAATTGCGGAGAAGGAGCTGCGAAGCCTGATGCGTACCGTGCCATTACTCTGGGCAATCAGTGTACCTGCACTGTTTGTGCTTGTGCTTGCAGGCGCGTTTCATCACAACCCCTCCAGTGACATCAAGTCGTTTCCGTACGCCTTTCCTGTATGCGTGGCGTACGGGCTCGCTGGATTTACGGGATTGTTTTACAACAATCTGGGTGCCGAAGGGGCCGGAATCCAGTTGTTGTTCCTTTCTCCAACACCGATCAGGACAGTTTTGTTGGCTAAGAATCTGCTCCACTCTATCTTGTTCCTCCTCGTAGGGTTCGCTGCGTGCGTTCTGGCCTGTCTGCGGTTGGGAGTTCCCCCGTTTGTGGTGCTGGCGGCCACCGGCGCGTGGCTTCTTTTTGCGGTGCCGTGCAATTTGGCCGCGGGAAACATCTTTTCACTCACAATGCCATACCGCATTAATCCCGGCCGAATCACGCGGCCGGCAGGAGCGCAGGCAAGTGCATTGCTGGCCATGTTAATTCAGTTGGCAGTACTCGGAGTTGGGGCCTCCGTCTTTTGGTTCTCATGGTCTTTGAATGACCGGTGGCTACCAGAGCCTATATTCTTGGCGTTGGCCGTGGGCGCATTCTTTGTCTGGACGCGTATTTTGCACTACGCGGATGACAACGCTAACCAACGCAGGGATTCACTGATTGCGACGCTGATGAAGGCGGAGTAGTTGTTCTCGCCTGGCGGTGCGACGCGCTCTGGAATTGCGAGTGAACGACTTGCTGGTTAAACCAGGGCGTGGAAGTTATCGCTGTGGCCTCACCTTGCTGAGAGCGATCGCGCCAAAATGCACAAGGTCCTTCTGCATTCCGCGCGCGCCGTCACCAACCCCAAAATAATCGCAATTTCCGAACGAATACATCCCCAAACGCAACAAGGCCCTCCCATCGGGAGGGCCTTGCCGTCACAACCAATCAAAAACCTACGCGACCACTTCAATCCCCATCGACCGCGCCGTGCCCTTGATGCTCTTGATCGCCGTCTCAACCGAGGCTGCGTTCAAGTCAGGCATCTTCTGCGTTGCGATCTCGCGGACCTGCTTCTCCGTCACCTTGCCGATCTTTTCCTTGTTCGGCGTGCCGGAGCCCTTCGCAATCCCCGCCGCCTTCATCAGCAGAACCGCCGCCGGAGGCGTCTTGGTCACAAAGCTGAAGCTGCGATCGGCGTAAACCGTGATGACGACTGGAATGACCAGCCCTTCCATCTCCTTGTTCTGCGTGCGCGCGTTGAACTGCTTGCAGAACTCCATGATGTTGACCTGCGCCTGACCCAGAGCGGGTCCAACCGGGGGCGCGGGAGTCGCCTTGGCTGCAACAATCTGCAGCTTCACGTAGCCCGTAATTTTCTTCGGAGGTGCCATGTCTATTCCTTCGGAACCAGCTTCCAGCGTCTAGCCGCTCGTTGCCAGTTCTGTGTTCCTGTTACAAATTTTGAGGTCTCAGCCTTCTGCCCCATCCCAACCGGCGCACCGCTAGAAAGTCGCGCCAGCTAGAAGCTGGGAACTGGAAGCCAGAAGCTGTTACTCAATCTTTTCTACCTTGCCAAACTCCAGTTCCACCGGCGTCGAGCGCCCGAAGATGGTCACCATGACCTTCAGCGTCTCGCGATCTTCGTTGATCTCGTCCACTACGCCGTTGAAGTTGGCGAACGGCCCTTCCGTAATCCGGACCTGCTCGTTCTTCTCAAACTTGATCTTGAGCCGCGGCTTATCCTTCGCCATCTCGCTGCGGAAGATGATCGAACTCACCTCGGCCTCGCTCAGCGCCACCGGCTTGTCGCCCGTCCCCAGAAATCCCGTCACCTTCGGCGTGTCTTTCAGCACGTGCCAAAGATGGTTATCCAGTTCCATCTCCACCAGCACATACCCGGGCAGAAAGACCCGTTCCACGGTGCGCTTCTTGCCGTTCACAACCTCGGTCACCGGCTCGGTTGGAATCATCACCCGGCCCACTCGGTCGGTCAACCCGAAAGCCTGAATTCGGCTCTCGATCGACTCCTTCACCTTGCGCTCAAATCCCGAGTAGGCATGAAGGATGTACCACTTGAAGCGCTCATTCGGCGCCGGCTGTGCCTCGGGCTGCTCAGCAATAGGCTCTTGCTGCTCGGCGGGTTGTTCCAATTCTTCTGCCATTCTGCTCTCGTTTCCTGCCTGCGCCTGCTACTGCAATCCACCCAGCTTCAACAGAAGCTCGTGAATGCCGATGTTGAAGATGTAGTCCACCACAAAGAAGAACAGCCCGAAGATAAACACCGCCACGATCACTACCGACGTCGTTATCTTCACGTCCTTCCACGACGGCGCAACCACCTTGCGCATCTCCGCGCGAACATCGGAAAGAAAACGCGTAAAGTTCGTCCACGTGCCCATCGCGTTGCCGCCAAACTCCTGCAGCGCGCCCGGCTCCTGCCGCTTTGCGGAACGATCGTCGCCCTTTTCCATTGCCATCTTCGTTGCCATGCTTTCAATCCTTCGCGCCAGGAGTTCTCACCCGGCACATCCCGTAAAACAGCTTCCAGCTTCTAGCCGTTAGTCTCTAGCTTCTTCCCGTTGAGTCTCAAAGTCCACTTTGTCGATCAAGAAAAGCTAGGAGCTAAAAGCGAACAGCTAAGAGCTGTCTTCCAATCTGGCAGGGGCGGAGGGATTCGAACCCCCAAGTTCGGTTTTGGAGACCGACAGTTTAACCGTTGAGCTTACGCCCCTAAAAACAGCTTTAAGCTTCTAGCCTCCAGCTTCTAGCTCATAGCGAGGGAAGGCTAAACTCAACCCGCGCATAAAAAGCTAGAAGCTAAAAGCCAACAGCTTGAAGCTGTTCTACTTCGTTTCCTTGTGCGCCTGGTGCTTGCGGCAGCGATTACAGAACTTCTTGAACTCAAGACGGCCAGTGGTCGTCTTCTTGTTCTTCGTCGTCGTGTAATTCCGCTCCTTGCACTCAGTGCACTGCAATGTCACAATTTCCCGCATTTCAAAAATCCTTTCAGCTCAGGGAGCGCTTTCCTTACTCCATGTTCCCTGTTCACCGTACCCTGATCCAAGTTCCCTGTTTCCTGCCACTCGTCGCGTCACGGCTCCTCGCCCAAAGGGCGCCTCGCCTGACGCGGCAAGCGTCTACTTAACAATCTCCGCAACCGTGCCCGCGCCTACTGTGCGGCCGCCTTCGCGGATCGCAAAACGCAGACCCTTTTCCAAGGCCACCGGCGTAATCAGCTCTACCTGCAGCGATACGTTATCGCCCGGCATCACCATCTCC
>DATKWA010000163.1:0-2902 GCA_035529815.1 Occallatibacter sp.
CTCAAACAGTCCGGCATGTTCTGGACCGTCCGCGGGGCCAACGCTATCGTCGCTCTCCGCTGCTGCCATCTCAATGGCAAATTCGAGGAATATTGGGAGGCTCGCCGCGCTGCCTGATTTCCACTTCTGTGTCGCGCACCCCAGGAAGAGTGGCGATTGTAACTTGTGCGGGCTCGGGGATTGGGGCAAGGAATTGCAGAGGGGCTGGACTGCGAGGGCGCCAAGTTGATTGAGGATTGTGTGGGCGATCCAGAAGACGCGGAGAAAACGGAGCGCGCTAGTGATAAAGCAGGTGGCAACAGAGATCGTTCTGGCGGCGCCACCAATATGGAATGCGACCGCAGGATGGTAGATATGGCGCAGAGCCGGTTTAGCGCGCCGGACATTCTGGTGAACAATGCTTGCATGGAACACAGGGACGAATTCTGGAATGCTACAGAGGTGGACTACGACAAGGTGTTGGCCGTGAATTTGCGTGGGCTGTTTTTCCTGACGAAGGCATTTGTGAGACGGCTTCGCGATGCGGGCAAGTCTGAGCGGGTGGTGAACATCAGTTCGGTGCGCGAGGATATGGCTTTTCCGGGGTCTACTACCTACTTTTCCAGCAAGGGTGGGCTGCGAATGCTTATGCGCGACCTCGCGGTGGAACTGGGACTGCTGGGAATTAAAGTCAACAATGTGGCTCAAGGCGCAGTGGCTACGCCGATCAACACAGCCCTGCTGAACGACGAACCAAAGCTAAATGCGCTCTTGGCCAAGACATTGCTTGGACGGCTTGGAAGTGCCGAGGATGTGGCCGGGCTGGTGGCCTTTTTGGCATCGGACGAAGCCTCTTATGTGACCGGGGCAACGTCGGTTGTGGATGGTGGCCTGATGAGGAACTACTACGAACAATAAAAGAGACGAGAAATCAGAAGAAACGATATGACTGCAAAAATCGAAGACTATGCCCTGATTGGCGACTGCGAGACGGCTGCGCTGGTGGATCGCAATGGCTCGATCGACTGGCTGTGCTGGCCGGATTTCTCATCGGAAGCCTGCCTTGCCGCGCTGCTGGGGACGGAAGAGAACGGGTATTGGAAGATTGCGCCAGCGTCTGGTGGATGGACCACCGTGCGCAAGTACCGTGAACACACGTTGATTCTGGAGACCACGTTTGAGCATGCGGATGGCGCGATGCGGCTGACGGATTTCATGCCGGTGCGCGCGCATATCCCCAATGTGGTACGCATCGTGGAGGGCATGCGCGGCTGCGTGGATGTGCGCATGGAACTGGCGCTGCGCTTCGACTACGGACGTACCGTTCCCTGGGTCACGCGGATTCCCGATGGCGTGCGTGCGATTGCAGGCCCCAACCTCGCCATTCTGCATGCGACGGTTCCCGTGCATGGAGAGAACCTGAAGACGGTAGCGGAGTTCAAGGTGAACCAGGGCGACAGCGTGGCGTTCACGATGACGTATGGCATCTCGTACCATCCCGATCCGAAGCCGATTGAGCCGAAGAAGGCTCTGGCCGATACCGAGGAGTACTGGCGGTCCTGGAGCGCGCGGCTAAAGTACGAGGGCCGGTATCGCGAGGCGATCGGGCGATCGCTGATGACACTGAAGGCCATGACATTTAGCCCGACCGGCGGCATTGTCGCGGCGGTAACTACTTCGCTGCCGGAGGCGATTGGCGGGCAACGTAACTGGGACTACCGATACTGCTGGCTGCGCGACACCACCTTTACCCTGCTGGCGCTGACGAATGGCGGCTACTTTGAGGAGGCTGAGGCTTGGCAGAATTGGCTGCTGCGCGCGCTCGCCGGAAGCCCCAACCAGGTGCAGATCATGTATGGACTGAAGGGCGAACGTCAGCTTGTGGAGTGGGAAGCTGACTGGCTGGCGGGCTATGAAGATTCCAGTCCGGTGCGTATTGGCAATGCCGCGTCGGTACAGGTGCAACTGGATATCTACGGCGAAATGCTGGACTCGTTCTTCCATGCGCAGCACTGCACGCGGAGGCGGGGAGAGGGCGACTTCAGAGTGCTCGCGCTGCTGTTGGAACATCTGGAGAAGATTTGGCAACAACCGGATGAGGGCATTTGGGAGACCCGCGGCGGGCCGAAACAATTTACGTATTCGAAGATGATGGCCTGGGTGGCGTTCGACCGGGCGACGATGCTGGCCGAACAACTGGAGTACGATGCGCCGGTGGAAAAGTGGAAGAGAATCCGCAAGGCTATTCACGCGGAGATCTGTACCAACGCCTTCAGCAAGAAGAAGAACAGCTTTACGCAGGCCTATGGCTCAGAGGAACTGGACGCCGCCCTGCTCCTGATGCCAGTGGTCGGTTTCTTGCCGGGTAGTGATCCGCGCGTGAAGGGAACGGTGGAGGCAATCGAGCGGGAGCTGATGCCGGATGGACTGGTTCTGCGCTACGATTCGTCCAAGGCGCCGGACGGTTTGCCTCCGGGAGAAGGAGTGTTTCTTGCGTGCAGCTTCTGGATGGTGAGCAGTCTGAAGGCGATTGGCCGGGTTGACGATGCCCGGGCCCTGTTCGAAAAGCTTTTGGCGCTACGCAACGACGTCGGTCTGCTCTCAGAGGAGTACGACTTTGGGCACAAGCGGCTGGTCGGGAATTTTCCGCAGGCCTTCTCGCATATTGCGCTGGTCAATGCGGCCTTCGATCTGGAAGGCGGGGCGCATATGCGACAGCGGGTACATCGGCATTTGGGGCAGGTTGCAAAACAGAGGGACTGCTAGAGCGGGTCTGGCCGCGGCTGTGCGGCGTCTAGCCGCTATTCACTCCCCCTAATCAACCCAACGGCCTAAGCTGCCGAACCCAGAAAAGGAAATACCGCACCTGTGACCCAGACGATACGCAATATCGCCATCATCGCCCATGTTGACCACGGCAAGA
>DATKWA010000164.1:0-2847 GCA_035529815.1 Occallatibacter sp.
AAACGATGTGTCCATGGTGATCGACAGCCTCCAGGCCAGTACACGGCGGCTGAACCAGTCGATGACCGCGGCCAGATAGACGAAACCCCGCGCCATGGGGATATAAGTAATGTCCATGGCCCAGGCTTGATTGGGCCGCGTGATCGAGAGGCCGCGCAGCAGGTAGGGGTAAATCTTGTGTCCCGGCGCGGGCTTGGAGGTGTTGGGTTTGCGATAGAGTGTCTCGATCCTCATCCGCCGCATCAGTGTGCGCACGTGCCGGCGGCCCACTTCCAGACCCTGCTGGCTGAGCATGTCGCGCAGCATGCGGCTGCCGGCGAACGGATAGTTCATGTGCAGCTCGTCGATCCGCCGCATCAGCATCAGGTCGGCGTCAGAAAGAGGACGCGGCCGATAGTAGACCGTGGAGCGGCTCATTCCCAACTCTTCGGTCTGGCGGGTAACGGGCAACTTGTGCTCGGGATCGATCATCGCTTTGCGCTCAGCAGTCCCGCTTTGACGAGCGCACTTTCTCGTAAGAAACAAATCCGCTTCGATTATGCTGCGGCGGGTTGTATTGTGACGTTAAAGCCAAGGCTTTGCAGGCGGTTAACGAGTTTGTTGGCCTGTTGATCCTTGTTGCGTTTGTCAAAATAATCAGGACCTGGATCTTCGTAGAATGTCCCGTCTTTGAGCATGTGATAGACGGTGGTAAGGATGGAAGCGGCCACGGCGCAGATGGCTTTTTGATTTCCGCGACGAGCACGGATGCGCACGTACTGGGCATGAAGATAGGTTCCTTTGGAGCGAGCGGCGGCCCAGGCACACTGAACAAGAGTAGTCTTCAGCCATGGGGCTCCGGCTTTCAGCCGGTTGGACCTGCGCTTGCCTGCGCTCTCGTCGTTTTTCGGACAGAGGCCAGCCCATGAAACCAGATGGCCGGCGGTAGCAAAGCGATTCATTTCGATACCGATTTCAGAAACGATCACCTCGGCAGCGAGTGATCCTACACCCGGAACGGACTTCAGCAATTCAACAGCGGCGCAAAAGTTCTTGTCGTTATCTTTTACTTCCTTGTCGATGCGAGCGATAGCCTCATCGAAGGAGTCGATCTGATCGAGGTGCAGCTTAAGCATAAAGCGATGATGAGCCGTAACCCGGCCGCGCAACGCGGCCTCCAACTCCGCTGCAGTAGCCTGAAGCCGACCATGAGCCATAGCGGCAAGTTCCTGCGGGTCGGTCTGACCTGCGATCAACGCCTCAAGCATACGTCGGCCGGAGACTCCAACCACATTGCTGACCACGGAATCAAGCTTGATGTTGGCGCACTCCAACGTTTTTTGGATGCGCTGTGTGTGACTGGTGCGCTCCCGTACAAGTTGCTTGCGAGTTCGCAGCAGATCGCGCATCTCCTGCGTCGTCTGATCGGGCACGAAGCTGCCACTGACTAATCCATGAGCCATCAGGTCGGCAAGCCATGCGGCATCCTTGACGTCGGTTTTGCGGCCGGGCACGTTCTTGATATGCGCGGCATTGCCAAGCACCAACTCGAACTCCCCGTCGGAAAGAATGTTCCAAACAGGCTTCCAGTAAACACCCGTGGCTTCCATAGCGATATGAGTCGCATTTTCAGCCGACAGCCAGTCCGACAAAGCCAGTAGTTCCTGTGTTGCGGTGTTGAAGGTCTTGATCGTCGTCGTGACCTTGCCATCCGTCATATGACGAACACAAGCCACTACGGTGTCTTTATGAACATCCAGGCCGGCGCAATGCGCATGGACCACTTCCATCGATTTCTCCCCCTTTGCCACATGTGCCGTCGGCGGAGAGCCTCGTTCGATGAAATCTCGTAAACGCGCTCCAGGGCAAAACCCCGCCCGTGGCGCAATTCGGGGTGCTCAAAGGCTCCGGGTCCAACTAAAAAACGGGCTGCTGCGCACCAAGAAAATCCCGACCTCTGTGCCAGCGACACTCCTCGATTGTAGGACTAACAACGCGCGGCCATGTTTCATGCTTCGCGGGTCGGCGATTACGCCGGTGCCGAACTAAAAAATCATTGGCTAGCGTCAGCTCCCCGATCTTGGCCTGCATCCGGGTTACATCGACCTTGGTCTGCTGCTCGGCCTTCTCTTCGCCAAAGACACCGGCCGCCCCTTCCTGCAACCGAGTCTTCCAATCGGTAATCTGGTTGGGGTGAACATCGAACTGCTGGGCCAGCTCAGCAAGCGTCTTGTCTCCTTTCATGGCTGCCAAGGCCACCTTCGCTTTAAAGGCCGCTGTGTGGTTCCGGCGTGGACGTCGTGACATCGTTGCTCCTCTTTTCTGCCATCTTAATGGCCGTCTGGGAACAACCCCTCCACTTATCCCCCTGTCCGAATTTTCGCAGCCGGCTCACAGGCGGCGGATTCGACTGCCCCGTCGTTGCCGGCGCGGAATTCATCGCCCCCTGCGAATTGCCCTGCGCGTTGGCGGCGGGCTGCCCGTTGGTGTTTTGCGCATTGGATAAGAGCTGAATCTCTACGCGCCGGTTCTTCGCCCGGCCGCTGGCGCTCTTATTGCTGGCGACTTCGACATCTTTTCCGATGCCGATCAGATAAAATTTGTGCGCCGGCACGTTATATTTCTCCGCCAGGTATTGCGCCACCGTTTCTGCGCGCCGTTCGCTCAGTTGATAGTTGTAGTCCTTGCTGCCGGTGGAATCGGTGCCGCCCGTAATCTCCAGAATGTAAGACTTCGTGTTGCCCAGTTGGCTGGCAAAGTTGTCCAGATTCTCTTTGTCATGCTTGGTCAGGGTCGCCTTGTCAAAAGCAAAATGCACGTCGGTATCGGCAACCTGATGATATGTGTCTATATTTTTGACCACGCTCT
>DATKWA010000165.1:0-7672 GCA_035529815.1 Occallatibacter sp.
CGAATTGATGCGCATCGATATCCAGCTTCGCCGTCCTCTTTCTACAGGGAGGAAACTCTCGGCGCACTGGCATCGTCCAAATCTTCCATGCGCACCATCACGCTTGAAGAACACTTCGTTACCGAATCCTTTCTGCGAGCCACTGGAGCACGGGACAGGAAAACTCCCCCGCAGCTTGCGGAACTGCAACCGAAACTCCTCGACCTCGGCGCTGGCCGGATTGCCGACATGGACAAGTCGGAGATCGATCTTCAGGTGCTCTCGCTGGCCGCGATGGGTTTCGATGCACTCGATGTCGATACGGCCACTTCGCTCGCCCATGACATCAATGATGAACTGGCCCAGGCGGTACGTATGCATCCAGCACGTTTCGGCGGCTTTGCGACGCTTGCCCTGAAGGACCCCGTCACGGCAGCGGTTGAGCTGGAGCGTTGCATCACCCACCTCGGCTTCCACGGCGCTCTTCTCGATGGCACAACCGGAGGCCTGTTTCTCGACGATCCGCGCTTCCTCCCGGTCTTTGAAGCTGCCTCCCATCTGGGAGTTCCCATCTATCTCCACCCCGCGCCGCCGCCCCAGCCGGTACGCGAAGCCTATTATTCCGCCCTTCCCGGCCAGCTCGGTTTCCTTCTCTCCATCGCGGGCTGGGGCTGGCACGCCGAGACTGGCCTTCATGCCCTGCGCCTCATCGTCTCTGGCCTTTTTGATCGCCTGCCCAAGCTGCAGCTCATCCTCGGCCACATGGGGGAGGGTCTGCCCTATGCGCTGGCCCGTTCCAGCGGCGTCCTCTCTCATGCCGCGCCGAATCTTCACCAACCCGTCGCCGACTACTTCCAATCCAACATTCACTGCACCACCAGCGGCTATTTCACCCTGCCACCCTTGCGCTGCGCCGTTGAGGTGGTCGGCATTGATCGCCTTCTTTTCTCCGTCGACTATCCATACAGCCCCAACATGCGCGGTCGGGCATTTCTCGACAGCCTGTCGGAGATCCTCGGTCCGGACGATATCGCAAAGCTCACCCATCGCAATGCCGAGCATCTGCTGAATCTGCGCCCCGCAGCCTGAATCGGACCGTATCCATCCGTCCACGCTGGTGTCTGGCACTCCATCTGAGTCGGGTAAGGACAGGGCCGGTGAGCAAGGCGGAGGAATGGGAATCGTCAAGCACGCAGTTTCACGGGCAGCGTGGCAGCGGGGGAAGCATCGCTTTGTCCGTGACGCGTGATGCATGTCACTGTTCGCTGGCGGAGGGCTGCGTATTTTGAAGCAATGGCAAACGTCAACACGGCTGAAGGGCCAAATTCCACGGGACATACTACGGGAGTAGTGCCCGTCTCCTCTGCTGTCGACGGAGAAATGACGCGCACGGTGCGCGTGATTGGGGTGCTTGTCGCCTCTCTGGTGGCAGGCGCCATTGTTGCTGGCGTTTGGAAGGCGAGCGTCGGCGTGCAACCGGGCAGAGCGGCGCTGGTGGGCGGGCTGTTTCTTACCGAGGTCCTCCTGGCCGGTATCCTGATTCTTCTTGGCAGCCTTGTCGAGGGGTTTGGATATGGGCTCTCCCTGGGAACCAACTGGCCCTATACGCGAAATATCCTGGTGTTGATGGTGCGCGGGGACCCCGAGGCGGCGCACCGGCTGGTGGCCACCCTGGTGGGCCTTATCGCGCTGGCGCTGGTTTTTCTCGCGCCCAGTTCCGCGACCATCAACGGTTTGGTGCTGGCGATCATCGCCGCACTGTTCGGAATAGGGACCCTCTATGTTTTGTCCGGTCGAATGCCGGCCTTTGTGCATGGACTCCTGGCCTATGGAGTCTTTCTCAGCTATCTCACCGGACTTGCTTTCCCCGGCGTTGCATTTTGGACTTATCTCAAGTTCACGGTCGCCCTCCATGCGCTTTTGCTGGCGGTGTTCCTGGGAGGGATGACCACCGGGCAACGCGGCTTCGGTCAGCCCATCGGGGCCTTTGATCGACCCAGGAGGCTTGCGCATTGGACTGTGGCGGCCCATATCCTTGCCGCACTGACCGTTGTGGCTACACTGGGCTGGCTTATGCCGAATTATCCCGTGGCATTTTACCTGGCCGTCGCACAGGTCGCCGTGGGATTCCTGCTTTTCCATGCCGTCAATCTCAAGCCGAAGAATCCGGGGACCATCGTGGCGTTTCACCAATCCATGGTGCTTCTCATCACGACGGCCATCGTCGTCTCATTACGATGATGGTGGATGTTGCGACTCGCCGGTTTCATAAAAAATGGGGCATCGAGATTGGCGGAGCCGACAACACGGCTTCCTGCTGGTCCGATCAAGCTGCGCTACACTAACAATCTCGCCGGTGCAAAAGATCGGGCAGACCAGTCATTCTTGGTGCGCGAACAAATCCCGCCATTGACTTCAACATCAGCGTTGCAGCACGTCGCCTTCAAGAAATTGGGTTGATGGTAAGAACCGAAGATCGTTTTGTAGGCTACTCAAATTTCAAATTGAACTCCGACTTAATTGAAGTATTGAAAGATATTCTTTTTCCTCGCGACGAAAGCGGATTTGCCCCGTTTTTCAAAGGGATTTGAATCGCTCTTATCCACGTTCAACCAAGGAAACAGAATCAATACGTCCCTGCAACGACGCGCCCTCAGCCGGTCTGAGATCGGAGCGTATCGTTTACGCCTCCTCACTCTTCCACGTGCTCACCACTAACCGTTGGAACCGCGAACGTAAAGAAGGCTCTGGAGTTTCTTCCTGGTCATGGGACGCAGAGAAGCAAGGTAACCGGCAAGCTCATAGGGGTGAAAGATTCCCCACACCGCAGCCTGAAAACGTGGAAGCTCGGCGGCGAACTCGGGATGCTTTTCAGCTGCGTCGGCGAAGTTCGGCAGCTTTTCGCTGACCAGATAATCGAGCGCGTTTTTCAGCCCGAATTGCCGCCGGATTCTGCGGGTGGCCTGGCACTGCTCTCTCCAAATCTTGTGGCACTGCATAAAGGTGACTATACCGCCACCCTATGTTGGCCGCCAAGCGCAACCCATTCCTCGCCCAGGCAGAGGGTTTTTTCTTCCTGGGAACTCGGTAGACTGAACCTGCGGATGAAAGCCATCGAATCCAGCATCCTTGCAGTCCTGGCGGAAAAGCCTTCGGTCGCGCGAGATATTGCTCGTGTCCTCGGTGCCGAGAGGCGGGGCGAAGGATATCTCCAGGGAAATGGCTATGTGGTGACCTGGGCGATCGGGCATCTGGTTTCGCTCGCCCAACCGCACGAGATGAATCCGGAATGGCGGCAATGGCGCCTCGATCGATTGCCGATCTTGCCTGAGCGATGGCCATTGGTTGTCTACGAGCGGACTAAAGATCAATTCGAGGTGGTGCGAAAGATTCTGACTTCCCCACGGGTATCGCGGATTGTGTGCGCCACGGATGCCGGGCGGGAAGGGGAGCTGATCTTCCGCTACATTTACGAGGCGGCAGGGAGCAAAAAACCGGTCAGCAGACTTTGGATTTCTTCGCTGACCTCGGAAGCCATCCGGAAGGGGTTCGACAAGCTTCGACCCGGCAGTGAGTATGATCGATTGGCCGATGCCGCCAGTGGCCGAAGCCGGGCCGACTGGCTGGTGGGCATGAACCTATCGCGTGCCTATTCGATCGTCTATCGGGAGGAGCTTTCGGTCGGGCGGGTGCAGACACCGACCCTGGCCATGGTGGTCGATCGCGAACTCGCACTCCGGCGCTTTGTTTCCGAAGACTACATCGAAGTGGTTGCAACCTTTCAGGGACGGGAAAACCCGAACAAGGAACGCTACCAGGGGACATGGTTCCGTTCGCAAACAGGGTCAAGCAAGGATGCCCAGGCGAACATGTCTCGATTGCCTGCCGATGGCGAGGAAGCCAACAGCATCATTCTTCGGGCTCATGCGGGGGAGGCGGTCATCGAGTCACTCTCGTCCGAGACGCAGCGGTTCCAATCACCCCTGCTCTACGACCTCACAGAGTTGCAGCGACATGCGAATCGTCTGTTCGGCTTTAGCGCTCAACAGACCCTCGACACTGCCCAGGCGCTCTATGAACGGCACAAACTGATCAGCTATCCCAGGACGGATAGTCGTCACCTTTCTGGGGATGTTGCCGCTACCGCTTCCTCGATTGTTGCCGCAGTTTCGGCAAGCTATGAGAAGCAGCTCGCTGCTGGAACCGGGGAGCGGCCTCTCGGAAAGCGGTACGTCGACGACAGCAAAGTAAGCGATCACCATGCCATCATTCCCAATGCGGTTTCCGCCGAGAAGGTCCAACTTACGGGAGAGGAACGCAAGATTTACGACCTGATCTGTCGCCGATTTCTGATGATGTGGCATGACGATTTCCTTCAGGCGGTCACCACCGTGATGACTGCGATCACGCATGAAAAGATCGTGGACCGCTATCGAACCACGGGAACGGTTGTCGAGCAGATGGGTTGGAAGGTCCTCGACATCGGGGCGGAAGGTCGGAAGCGGGAGACCAAGGGCAGCGCAGAGGAGAAGGCTCCGGAGCAGATCCTGCCGGTAACCCTTGCCCGGGGACAGCTCCAGGACGTCGTTGATATAGCAGCCCTGAAAAAGAAGACCCGACCTCCGAAGCGATTTACCGAGGGCACACTGTTGACCGCGATGCAGACGGCAGGACAAACTTTGGACGAGAAAGAGCTGTCCGAGGCAATGAAGGAGACGGGCCTCGGCACCCCTGCCACGCGGGCGGCCACGATTGAAGTGCTCTTGAAACGCGGCTATATCGTTCGCACGGGAAAGAGTCTAGAGGCGACAGAAAAGGGAATCCATCTGATTGAGGTGGTGCATCCCGAAGTGAAGAGTCCGGCGATGACTGGCCAGTGGGAGGCATTTCTCAAAAAGATCCAATTCGGTGAAGCCGAGTTGGAACCATTCCTCGATGGCATCGGTCAGTATGTACGTGCCGTAGTCGGCAAGGTCTGTCAGACTCCGCCGGTCGAACAATCGTCGGCGGTCTCCACATCTCCGAAGATCTCCGATTCTCCTCATCTTCCAATCCCAGCGAAGGTTCTCAACAGCACAAATCTGACCGAGTTGCTGCAATCCGCGTTCGGCTTTTCAGCATTCCGACCTAATCAGGAGGCCGTCTGTCGGGCGGTGATGGCGGGAAAGGACGCGCTGCTGGTGATGCCGACCGGCTCGGGCAAGTCGCTTTGTTACCAGTTGCCAGGCTTGGCGCGAGGCGGGACAACTCTCGTCATCAGTCCGCTGATTGCACTGATGGACGATCAGGTGCTGAAGCTGAAGCAGCTCGGCTTCGCTGTCGAGTGCATTCATTCGGGTCGCGATCGCGAGACTTCCCGCCGCGTCTGTTCCGACTATACATCCGCGCATAAATAAAGGGACATAGTGCTCAGCAAAAAGGAGTCAAGTAGGAACGGATCAGCTGGGGGTGGGACTGCATTTCCCCAAAGACCCGCGTCAGGGTGGCGAGCAGGGCGTCGACGCCGGCGAAGAAACGATTGTGCGTGCCGTTCTTGCGGGTGTGCTGCCACAGCCGTTCGGTAGGGTTCAATTCCGGCGAGTAGGGTGGCAACTGATGCACTTCCAGCCAATGCCGGTTGGACCTGAACCATGCCCAGACCTCCGCATCCTTGTGGTAAGAGGCGTTGTCCTGAATCAAAATCGCTCCCTGGCGGCGGTACCGCCGGGCAAGCTGTTCGAGGAAGCCGAGGTAGGTGGCGGCATTGAAGACAGTGTCTTGGCGATAATCGAACCGCGTGCGCCAAAGTTCGATGGCGCCGAAAATCTTCACGCTCTTGCGCTCTCCGGTCACGGGGATTTCCGGCGGGCACCCGACGCGGCTCCAGGTGGCGTGCAGGGTCGAGTCTTGCCGGAAACTGGCTTCGTCGGTGAAGAGGAGGGCACTGTGCTGCGAACGGGCTTTTTTTTAAGGGCGGGATAGATGTGACGACGCCATCGGTCCTGCGCCGCGGCGTCGGCGCGGGCCAATACGCGGCGGGGTCGTTGCACGGAAAATCCCCAGCCGTGAAGCAATTTGCGCACATGGCCGGGATGATACTGAACGCCAAACTCTTCCTCGATCACCCAGACAATCATGGGCGAGGTCCAGATGCCGGTGTCCAGACCGTAAGCCACCGGACCGCTGTCGAGGATGTCCTCCAGTTGCTGCTGTTGCTTCTCCGACAGCTCCGCCGGCCGGCCGGATCGATACCCCTCCAGCAGACCCTCCACGCCCTCGGATTCATAGTTCAGCAGCCATGCGGAGACCTTGGACCGGGGCGCGTCAAGAATCCCGGCCAATTCGCCGCTCGAATGCCCCCGGGAATTCAACACCACGGCACGCAACCGCTTCGCCACGCGGTAGGCCCCGTCTCTCTCCGCCTCCTTGCTCAGGCGAATCAACCGCTGACAGGTGCTGGGATGCAACCGCAACAGGCGTGGCAGCATATGGCCTCCAACACTAGTATGCCATATATGTCCCTTTACTTATGCGCGGATGTATATCTGGGTGGAAAGCTGCAGTTTCTCTTCATCGCCCCGGAACGGCTTCGAGTGGCGGGCTTCCCCGAAATGCTGGCCAAACGAAAGCCGTCGCTGATCGCGATCGATGAGGCGCACTGCATCTCGCAATGGGGCCATGATTTTCGACCGGACTATCGCATGCTTGGCCAGTACTTGCCGAGCCTTCGTCCGGCTCCGATGCTGGCGCTCACGGCCACAGCGACGCCGCTTGTCCAGAACGACATTGCAGCGCAGCTGGGTTTGACGGAGCCGACGCATTTCATACATGGGTTTCGCCGCGAGAACATCGGGATCGAGATTGTAGAAGCGTTGCCGTCCCAGCGGCCTCCGCTTGTGCGGGAGATCTTGCTCGATCAGAAACACCGGCCCGCTATCGTCTACACTCCAACCCGCAAGCAGGCGGAAAGGCTGGCGGAGGAGTTGGCGGGGGAGCTTGCCGTGGCCAGCTATCATGCTGGCCTCGACGCCGAGCGGCGACGGCGCGTGCAGGAGGAATTTATGGCGGGCAAGCTGGACGTGATGGTGGCAACCACGGCGTTTGGAATGGGCATCGATAAGCCGGATGTTCGGACCGTGATCCACACCGGGTTGCCAGGCAGCGTGGAAGGGTATTACCAAGAGATTGGCCGCGCTGGACGCGATGGAAAGCCGAGTCGCGCCATTCTCATGCACTCCTACGGAGACCGTTATACCCATGACTTCTTTTTCAGTCGAGACTACCCGGAGGTTGCGTTGCTGGATCGAATGTTCGCAAAACTCCACATAGAACCCCAGCCCAAGGAGGCGCTGCGCAAAACCCTGGCGATGGAGGAAGACGTTTTTGACAAAGCGCTGGAGAAACTTTGGATCCATAAAGGTGCCGTGCTGGACTTTGCGGAGAATGTCAGTCGAGGCGAGGAGATGTGGCGCTCGTCCTACATTCTGCAGGGCCAGCAAAAAAAGGCGCAGATCGATCAGATGATCCGCTTTGCGGAGAGCAATCAATGCCGCATGACATCCCTGGTGCGTCACTTTGGCGATACGTCGGATCGTGCCACGGCATGTGGGGTATGCGATTTCTGTGCTCCGGAAAAATGCGTTGCCCAAAGATTTCGGACCGCGACGGAAGAGGAGCGAACGGCTCTCTATCGAGTCTTGCGCGACATGCATTC
>DATKWA010000166.1:0-29408 GCA_035529815.1 Occallatibacter sp.
GACCGAGAGGGCGCCGAAGGCTACCATGGCCGCGCTCGCCGGCGCTGCCGACCACTGGCTCAGCACGATCTCTTGCTGGGAACCGGGCATTGCCTGCGGGGCCAGGCTCTTGGACACCAGGTCGAAGATTCCCGCATTGCCAAGGTCGCTGTAGAGCGTGGCGTCGAAGACTGCTTTCAGCGCTAGGGTCTGCGGGTCGCTGCCCACTGGCTTGAAGTCTGCCGCCGCCAGGCGAAGGGTTGTGTTGCCAAGGTTGGTTCCGGTGTGAACCCAATCCTGTGCGGTCAGTTGCGGCGCTTGCAAAACCAGTGGCGCAAGCAGGAGGAGGAGGGGAAATAGCCTCGAAAATCCCTTCATACGATCGGTAATCCTTCCTTCGCCGGAGTGAAAATAGCGCCCAACCGTTGCAGCGCGCCTGAACTCAATAAATGCAATCATAAGTGACGTCGAGGTACCGAACGTTGGCGCCCGACGGTAAGGGACCAAATGTATCGACGCGCTGGGTAGCTAAAAGGCACGAACGGTCGAGTGTCGGGCTGCCGCTGGCCGTGTTAACGCTGAAGCCCGACGGAACGCCCTGGGCATTGACGCGGAAATAAATGGTTGCCGTTGCGCCCTTGGGCGTTCGCGGGTCCACCTCGGGCCGGTACCAGTTCTGGCTCACCTTGTCTTTGATGATCTTCACGTACCAGGGAAAACGGCTGCCGAAGTCGCCATTGCTGATGCTCACTGGACCATTAGATGCGGTTTGCGTCTGCATGGACCGCGGAATCGAGGTGCCCGTCTGTTCGCCGTAGCGGGCCAGGTTTTCCTGTTTGGGCGGGGGCTGGTGCTGCTGGGTTTTCTGGGTGGTCTGCTTTTTGGGCTTTACCTGCTTGCCCTGGATCGGAATTGCCGTCTCGTCCACGGCTTTCTGTTCCTTGGGGCTGGGCACGGCCGGCGCTTCGCTGGGGGTCTCTGTCGTCAGCACGTTTTGGTTCAGCGGCTGATTGCTTGGCAGGGGAATCGAATTGCTCACCAGGTTGACCTGCATCGCCCCGCCGGCGCTCTCGGTGCCCCAGAAGTTGTGATGGAACAGTCCGCTCAGAATCCCATAGGAGAGCAGCGCGCCCAGGATTGCGCCGTGCAGCACAAGAGAACCCATTGCCGGCGCCGCGATTGGCTCCGGCGTCAGTTCCCGTTCCAGGTGCTCGGCGCCTTCAAGGAGACTGCTCATGCTCTTGCCTTACGTGTTCCCTTCAACCAAAGGCCGCTCAATTTCCGCTCGCCGCCGCGCTCTTGGTGTCCAGCGGCTGCGTCACGATCGACACATTCGTAATCCCTGCCTGCTTTACTGCGTCCATCACGCTTGCAAAGGCTCCGAACGGCACCGTCTGGTCGGCGCGCAGATAAATGACCTGGTGCGACGGGTCGGTTCCGCCTTGTCGCAGCATCTGGGGCAGGTCATGAATATTTACGGCCTGATCGTTTAGATAAATCCGCTGCTGATGGTCAATCGTCACCACCATCCGCTGCTCGGTAATCTGCTTGACCGTTCGCGTCTTGGGAACATTGACTTCAATGCCCGATTGCAGCACCGGCGCGGTAATCATGAAGATCACCAGCAGCACCAGCACCACGTCCACCAGAGGCGTAACGTTGATGTCTGCGAGCGAACTTCGTATCCGGCCGTTGCTACTTGTAAACGCCACGCTCAGCCTCCCGCGGCGCTGGCGGGGCAGCCGGCCGCACTGGAATCTCCTCCAGCGAATTCAGCAGCTCCCGGCAAAAATCGTCGATGGCCGAGGCGAAGATTCTGATCCGCGCCGTCAACTGGTTGTAGGCCACCAGCGCCGGCACCGCCACAAACAGGCCAGCCGCCGTGGTAATCAGCGCCTCGGCAATGCCCGGCGCCACGGCCTTCAACGTACCTGACCCAGCCGAGCCCAAACCATGAAATGCATCCACGATGCCCATCACGGTTCCAAACAGCCCCACAAACGGGCTGGTTGAGGCGATGGTCGCCAGCCAAGTCATGCGCCGCTCCAGGCCAGTCACGGCTTCGCTGGCCGCGGTCAGCGCCGTCCGCTCCAGGGCGGTCACGTTCTTCGGCGGGCCCGAGCCACCCGTCTGCCGCTTGTAGGTCTCGTAGACATCCTCGAAAACCTGCGCCAGCGGGCTCGCGGGGCACTCCTTGGCCTGCACCGCGATCTCCTTGAGCTGCGTGGCCTTCCGGAACGCCCGGACAAACTTCCGGCTCTCGTTGGTGGCCTTTTTGAAGGCGGAAGCTTTGCCCAGAATCACGGTCCAGGAGTAGAGGCTGGCGGCCAGCAACAGCAGCAGCACGCCCACCGCGATAGGGCCGATATTGCTGAACAGGTCAGCCAGCGCGCTGAAGCCAGTAACTCCGCCAGGCGCAGCCGCGGGGCCGGCGCCGCTGTCAGACTGCAGGAGGAAGAAAAACGCAGCAGTTAAAATCGGCATTTCACCTCAATATTCACGCTATCAGAATCAACGGTAACAGACCTCAGGCGACCTCCCAAGTGATTGCTCTGGTCCCTCTGCGCGGGTTTGGGCCGCCTCGGCTGCCCGGCAACCCCGCCAACCATGCTATGCTGCGCTCGGATTGTCTTCGTTGAGGCCATTGCCCGCCATCGTCCTTATCACTGCGTGGGATTCAAGAGGTTAGCTCAGACATGCTCGTAGAACTGCGCGCTGAAAATTACGCTGTCATCGATCACGCCATCGCCCAACTTGGCCCCGGCTTGAACCTGCTGACCGGGGAAACCGGCGCGGGCAAGTCCATATTGGTAGACGCGCTGGCGCTGCTAATGGGTGGCAAATCTTCGGCAGAAGTTGTGCGCCACGGCGCGGAAAAAGCGGTCGTCGCCTGTGTCTTCGAGTCCACACCGGGGGCCGAGGCCATTCTGGAAGAGAACGGGATCGACTCGGAAGGCAACGACATTATCCTGCGCCGGGAGATCCTGTCGACGGGCAAAGGCCGCGTCTTCGTCAACAACCAGCCGGCCACCGTTGCCGTTTTGAAGGATCTGGCCCCCGAACTCGCCCTCGTCCATGCGCAGACCGAGACCCACCTGAGCTTCGACCCGGCGCAGCAGCGCATTCTGCTCGACCGTTTCGCCGGCATCTCGCTCGACGCCATCGCTCAGGCCTACGCAAACTGGCACGGGGCCCGAAACAAGCTCGACGATCTGCTGCAGGGCGAGCAGGACCGGCTGCGCATGGTCGATCTGTGGAGCTATCAGCGCAAGGAGATTGAAGCGGCGCATCTCAAGCCCGGCGAAGACGAGGCTCTCGAAACCGAAAAGCGCGTTCTCGGCAATGCGGAAAAGCTCAATTCCGCTGCGCACGGTGCTTTCGATCAGCTTTACGAAGGCGGAGCCAGCGCCGAGGCCGCGTTGCGCGCCGCTCTGCGCAATGTGGAGGAACTGGCCCGTTACGACAGCCGCTTCACTGACGCCGTTCAGCAGATCGCCTCAGTCCGCGCCACGGTCGGCGATGTTGCCGCAACCCTGCGCGACTACGCGGAGGGGATCGACGCCTCGCCCGAGCGGCTCGCCGAAATTGAAGACCGCCTCGCGCTGATCGATCGCCTCAAGCGCAAGTATGGGCAAACCGTTGCCGAAGTCATCGCGTTTGGCGAGGACGTAGCGCAAAAGCTGTCCGAAGTCGAAGACCGCGATGAAGTTTTGAAGACACTGCGCGCCACTCTCGACGAGGCTGAATCGGCCTATCGCAAGGCCGCCTCAGCGCTGACAACACAACGCAAAACTGCCGCCGCAAAGCTCGCCAAGCTGGCCGAAGCGCAGATCAACAGCCTGGCCATGAAGGTCAAATTCGAAGTCGCGACGACGGCCAACGAAAATCAAACAGCGTGGACCACAACCGGCTGGGACACGGTTGAGTGCCGCATTTCGACCAACCCCGGCGAGCCGCTCAAACTGCTGTCGGAGATTGCATCGGGCGGCGAAATGTCGCGCGTCATGCTGGCGCTTAAGGTTGCCGTCGAAGAAAACTCCGCGAAGTCCAACAAGAAGAACCCGACGCCGCGCACGCTGGTCTTCGACGAAATCGACATCGGCATCGGAGGGCGCGCCGCTGAAGCCGTCGGCCAGAAGCTGAAGGCGCTGAGCCGCGGCCAACAGGTGCTGTGCGTGACGCATTTGCCGCAGATTGCCGCTTTCGCGGACCAGCATCTGGCCGTTGAAAAGCGCGAAGCCGACGGGCGTACCAAGACGCAAATCCGCGTGCTCGACGACCGCGCCCGCACCCACGAGGTGGCGCGCATGGTTTCCGGAGCAAAGGTGACCGAGACCAGCTTGCAGCACGCTGCGCAGATGATTGCGGCAAGCCGATAGGGCTTTCGCGCTGGTCACAGGTAGCAAAGATTCCAAACAGTGTATTGCCCGTGCGCCGCTGCGGAATACCCGGAAATCGATCTCCCAAGATTCCCAAGCCCTCCGAATGTTACGATGAGTTCCCAGATTTGGAGGTCTCGTTCATGCACCGCCGTAAATTCCTGCAATCGCTCTCTGCCACCGTGCTCGCTGCCGCAGCCGCGCCTCGGCTCGCCTTCGCCGCCCTGCCCAAAATGAAGATCACGCGCATTCGCGCCTATAACCCGCCGCACCCCACGCCTCTGTTCAACCAGAGCGACGTCGTGGTTACCATTGAGACCGACGCCGGCATTACGGGCATTGGCGAAGGCGGCTCCAAAGATCTGCTCGCACCCTCCGCCGGCCGGCTCATCGGCCGCGACCCGCAATACATCGAGCATCTTTGGCAGGATATGAACCGCGCCTTCTTCTATCCCGCAGGCCGCGAGCGCACGGACGCCATTGGCGCCCTCGACCTCGCTCTCTGGGACATCAAGGGCAAAGTGCAGAACCTGCCCGTTCACGAGCTTCTCGGCGGAATGGTCCGCAACTACTGCGAGTGCTACAACACGGCCGGCATCATTCCCGGCGTGACGCCCGGCATGCCCATCAAAGACCGCGCCCGCCTCACCATCGAGGCCGGCTATCGCGCCTTCCGCTTCGGCGCCATGGACCTGCCCGCCAACACCACCTACAATACCCGCGAGCGCATCACCCACCTGCGCGAGGAGTGCGCAGCGGTCCGCGAGGGCGTCGGCAAAGATGGCGACTGGGTCATCGACTTCCACCAGCGCTTCGACCTGGACGACGCCATCCGCGGCTGCAATGAGATTGAAGACCTCGCCCCGTTCTTCGTCGAAGACCCCGTCCGCGCCGAAGCCTTCAACCAGGACCTTCCCATCCTGCGTCAGAAGGTTAACGTTCCGCTGGCCGCCGGAGAGGAGTGGGGCAATCGCTGGGACTTCAACACCCTGGTCGAGCATCATGACATCGACTTCGTTCGCGCCACGCTGCCCAATGTCGGCGGCATTACGGAGATGTTGAAAATTGCCGCCCTGTGTGAAACTCACTTCGTCGGAATCGTCCCCCACTTCACCGGCCCCATCGCCACCGCGGCGCTGGTCAATACGCTCGGCACCTTCTCCGGCCCGGTGCTGATGGAGTACAACTACCAGGGCCGCACGCTGCCGCACCTGCCGGTCTGTCTTGATTTCAAGGATGGAAAACTCTATCCCAACGAACGGCCCGGCCTCGGCGTCGAACTCGACTATAAGCAGCTCACGCAAATCGCCGAATTTACCGAGCCTGTGACCGCCCGCGCGCAGACATACTTCCGCACTGACGGCTCCATCACCAACTGGTAAGGAAGGACAAGTAGAGGTTGTTTTCGATTCAGCGGTGGAGAGGAGCTCGTTACCCGATGATCGCCATCACAATGTGATTGACGGCAAAGGCCGCGCCGTAGGCCAGCGCCAGCATGTAGAGGAACTGTATCGCGGGCCACTTCCAGCTATTGGTTTCGCGCCGGACTACGGCCATGGTCGAGGTGCACTGCATGGCAAAAGCGAAGAAGATCATCAGCGCCAGCGCGCCGCCCAGCGTCATGTCGTGATGCAGAGCCGTCTGCAGGTGCATGGCCTGGGTGCTGGGGTCGGCGCCGTAGAGAGTGCCCATGGTGCTGACCATGACCTCGCGCGCAAGCACGCTTGAAAGCAGGCCGATGCCGATCTTCCAGTTGAAACCGAGCGGCGCAATCACTGGCTCAATAAAGTGACCGAGCCGTCCGATGACGCTCTGGGCCAACTCCGGCGCGGCCAGCGTCCCCGCAGCCGTATGCACCACTGGAATGTGAGCCAGCACCCATAGCGCCAGCGTGACCGAGAGAATGACGGTTCCGGCCTGGTAGAGAAAGATGCGGGCGCGGTCAATCAGGCGCAGCGCGAGCGAACGCAGCGTTGGCATGCGGTATTGCGGCAACTCCAGGATGAACGGCGTCTCGCTGGATTTGAGAATGGAGCTCTTGAGCAGCCAGGCGGTCGTCATGGCGGCTACAAAGCCCGCCAGATAGAGGCTGAGCATTACGATGGTTTGCAAACCGATCAGGCCATCCAGATAAAACAGGTTGGGCACAAAGGCCGCAATCAGCAATATATAGACAGGCAGGCGCGCCGAGCAGGTCATGAACGGCGTCACCAGAATCGTCGCCAGGCGGTCGCGCTTGTTTTCGATGGTGCGCGTAGCCATGATGGCCGGAACCGCGCAGGCATAGGCCGAGAGCAGGGGAATGAAAGCCTTGCCGTTGAGGCCGATGGTGCGCATCACGCGATCGGCAATCAGCGCCGCGCGGGCCAGGTAACCGGTGTCCTCCAGAATCCCGATGAACAGAAACAGCAAAAGGATCTGCGGCAGGAAGACCAGCACAGAGCCGATGCCTTTCCAGGCGCCGTCTATCAGCAGAGATTGCAGCCAGCCCGCAGGCAGCCAGGGCCGAACAAATTCGCCCATGACCGCAAGAATGTTGCCAAGGCCGTTGGAAAGCGGCTGCCCGATGGCGAACACAACTTCGAAGACGCCCACCACCACAACCAGAAACAACAGCGGTCCCCAGATGCGGTGCAACAGTACGTTGTCAATCTTGCGCGTGTTTTCAACCGAAAGAGGAGCCTGATAACCGGTTCGCCGGCTTACCTGCGCCGCCCATGAGTGGGTACTGGCTGCGTTGCCCAGCACCGGCAGCGCCAGCGGCTTGGCTGCTTCGCGCTCGGTCTGCTGATTCAGGAACAGCGACACAATATCAAGGCCTGTTCCGTGCGTGGCGCTGATCAGCGCCACCGGCGCGCACAGTTCCCGGGCCAGTTCCAGCGTGTCGATACGCCCGCCGCGCGACTCCATCAGGTCGCTCATGTTCAGCAGCACCAGCGTGGGAAGTCCCAGGGCCAGCACCGGCGCGGCCAGCATCAGCTGCCGCGTTAGGTGCAGCGAGTCCAGCACCAGCAGCACCGCGTCCGGCTTGGGAGTGCCGGGCATCTTGCCGCGCAGCACGTCAACGGCGACGCGCGCGTCTTCCGAGTAGGGGGTTAGCGAGTAGATGCCGGGCAGATCGATCAGCGTAAGGTCTTCGCGGCCAACTCCGGCCATCAACCCCAGCCGCTGCTCCACCGTTACACCGGGAAAGTTGGCCACCTTTTGCCGAAGCCCGGTCAAACGGTTGAAGAGCGTGGATTTGCCTGAATTTGGCGGGCCGATGAGCGCAACTGTCTTCAACGCCCCATTGGGCGGAGCAACGGCAGGGGGAACAAACGGAGGGGGCGTGCAGCAGGTACTGCTCATTGAGCCGCCTCAACCAACTCAGCCACCTCGCCGGATTCTGGAGCCGTAATTGACTCGGCCGCCGGGAGCTTCACCCGGATCGTGTCGGCCGTCTCGTGGCGCAGCGCAATCTCCATCCCGTCCACGCCGTAGACCGTCGGGTCGCCGGCCGGCGCGCGGCGCAGAGCCGTGATAAGCGCACCGGGGACAAAGCCCATATGCATCAGATGGTTCTGTACGGATTCAGGCAGGTCCAGAGCCACCAGCACCCCGCACTCACCAATCTTCAACTCACTCAGTATGCTCACCTGCCGAACTCCGGGAGGCCGCCGAAACATCAACAGCCTGAAACTGCGACCTTTCTGGTCGTAATTAAGTATACGACCAAATCGGTCCGGGCCGCAAACTCTGGTAGCAAAGTCTTTGGTTCGGAATATTTCCACCGCTGGACCTCCCCAGGGTTGAGATGTCGAGGGCATAGCTTTCCTGATTGTCGCCAGTCTCTCTTTTCCTCCCTGGCGGCCCCTCAATACGTTGTATTGGAACGTTGAATTATTTGTATCAGCGCGGATTCTTCATGCATGTGATCCATATCACACCAGTTGAACCTTGATTCCATTGCGATCCACTTCGGCCCGGTGCTACAAACGAGCCATGAACGCCGAAAGATTCCGCGCCTCGCTCAACCAGGAAAACCCGCCCGCCGGGCTCTCTGTTCCCCTTGAAGCTCTGTGGTGGGACGGTACAGGCGATTGGGGCCGCGCCCACGACCTGGTTGACTCGCTTGAGACGCCCGAAGGCATGGCCGTGCACGCTTATCTGCATCGCAAGGAGGGCGTGGAATGGAATGCGGACTACTGGTATCGCCGCGCCGGCCGCGTATTCAATCGACCTACTCTGGAAGAGGAATGGCTGGCGCTCGTCGAAGGCATGCTGGATAGAACTCGGAATTGAGAAGATCCAGGCGATATCCGCGCTCTGTGTTGCGTGTTGAATAGGCAATGCACTCAAGCCCGCAACCAGGCACGCTTCGCTGCTGTGTTCTGACCGCGACACCCGGGTGGGACGGCGTTCAGAGCGTCCTGTCATCCGAAATAAATTCCATAATGCGGGAATAATATCCGCCCTGTGTCACGCGTCACTGCCGCTCACCCGCTCCGCAATCGACACTCGCCCTAGCGGTCGATCTCCCTCGGGCCGCGCTATGAGGCAATTGGAATGAGTGAACAGAAGTCAGCTGGACAAATGGTAATTTTGGATGGGAACGAGGCGGCTGCCTCGGTTGCCTATCGTCTCACCGAAGTGGTCGCTATCTACCCCATTACGCCCTCGTCTCCGATGGCCGAGTGGGCCGATCAGTGGCGCTCTGAGGGGAAGAAGAATCTCTGGGGCGCATTGCCCATCGTGGAAGAACTGCAGAGCGAGGGCGGCGCCTCGGGCGCGCTCCACGGCGCATTGCAGGCCGGTGCTTTTGCAACCACCTTCACCGCCTCGCAGGGTCTGCTGCTCATGATCCCCAACATGTTCAAGATCGCCGGTGAGCTGACCCCGGCCACCATGCACGTGACCGCCCGCACCCTGGCCACGCATGCGCTCTCCATCTTTGGCGACCACTCCGACGTAATGACCTGCCGTGTGACCGGCTGGGCCATGCTTGCCTCCAATTCTGTACAAGAAGTTGCCGATCTAGCCCTGGTTGCGCAGATCGCCACGCTTGAGTCCCGCATTCCGTTCATGCATTTCTTCGATGGCTTCCGCACCTCGCATGAAGTCGCGAAGATTCTTCCCATCGCGGACGAAACCATCCGCGCCCTGGTGGACGAAAAGTACATTATTCAATTCCGGAAAAACGCACTCACTCCGGATCGCCCCATCATTCGCGGCACGGCGCAGAATCCCGACGTCTTCTTCCAGGCGCGCGAGGCCTGCGCTCCCTATTACCAGGCGGTTCCGGCGATTGTGCAATCGGTCATGGACCGCTTCGCCGCGCAGACCGGTCGCGCCTATCGCCTGTTCGACTACTACGGCGCACCCGATGCGGAGCGCGTCATGATTCTCATGGGTTCTGGCGCGGAGGTTGCCGAGGAAGCCGTCGATCTGATGGTCAAGCAGGGCGAAAAGGTGGGCTTGCTCAAGGTTCGTCTCTATCGGCCTTTCGATGCCGCCGCCTTCATTGCTTCGCTGCCCAAAACCGTCAAGTCCATTGCGACGCTCGACCGCTGCAAGGAGCCCGGCGGCACAGGCGAGCCGCTCTATCAGGACATCGTCACCGTGCTGGCCGAAAACGCCGCCAGCCTGCCGTTTGCCGCCATGCCCAAAGTTGTCGGCGGACGCTACGGCCTCTCCTCCAAGGAGTTCACGCCCGCCATGGTCAAGGGTGTTTTTGACGAGCTGGCAAAGCCGGCACCGAAAAATCACTTCACCGTCGGCATCAACGACGATGTCAGCCACTCGAGCCTGGACTACGATCCGGACTTCTCGACTGAAGATCCCAAGACTGTCCGCGCCCTGTTCTACGGCCTCGGCTCCGACGGCACCGTGGGCGCCAACAAGAACTCCATCAAGATCATCGGCAGTGAAACGCCGAACTACGCGCAGGGCTACTTCGTCTACGACTCGAAAAAGTCCGGCTCCATGACCACTTCGCACCTGCGCTTCGGGCCTAATCCGATCCGGTCGAGTTATCTGATCACGCGCGCCAGCTTTGTGGCCTGCCACAACTTCAGTTTCCTCGAGAAGATGGATGTGCTGGAAGCGGCGATGCCCGGCGCGGTCTTCCTGCTCAACTCGCCTTACTCGGCTGCCGAAGTATGGGACAAGCTTCCCAGAACCACGCAGGAAGCGATGCTGCGCAAGAAGATCGAGTTCTACGTGATCGATGGCTACACGGTTGCCCGCCAGGCCGGCATGGGCACGCGCATCAACACCATCATGCAGACCTGCTTCTTCGCAATCAGCGGCGTGTTGCCGCGCGAAGATGCCATTGCCCAGATCAAGAAGGCCATTCAGAAGACCTACGGCAAGCGCGGCGAAGCAGTTGTAGCCAAGAACTTTGCCGCAGTGGACCATGCGCTGGCCCATTTGGAAAAAGTAGAGCTGCCCTCCGCTGCATCGTCTGAATTCGACCTCATTCCTGCAATCTCATCCAAGGCGCCCGAGTTTGTGCGCAACGTGCTCGGCCAGATCGCCTCGGGCAAGGGCGACCAGCTCCCTGTCAGCGCCATTCCCGCCGGCGGCACATTTCCCACCGGCACGGCGCAGTGGGAGAAGCGCAACATCGCGCAGTTCATCCCCGTCTGGGACAAGGACCTCTGTATCCAGTGCGGCAAGTGCGTCATGGTGTGTCCTCATGCCGTCATTCGCTCCAAGGTCTACAGCGCCGAGCTTGCCGATAAGGCGCCCACGACCTTCCAGTGGGCCAAGCCAAAGTGGAAGGGCATGGAGCAGGATCACTACACGCTTCAGGTCGCGCCCGAGGATTGCACAGGCTGCGGCGTTTGCGTCGAAATCTGCCCGGTGAAGAACAAAAGCGACGCCAGCCAGAAGGCCATCAACATGGCTCCGCAGGCGCCTCTTCGCGAACCCGAGCGCGAGAACTGGGACTTCTTCCTCTCGCTCCCCGAGATCGATCGCTCTAAAATTTCGCACACGCAGGTTAAGGACCTTCAGCTTCTGCAGCCGCTCTTTGAGTTCTCCGGCGCCTGCGCCGGCTGCGGCGAGACGGCTTACATCAAGCTGCTCACGCAGCTCTTTGGCGACCGGCTCTATATCGCCAACGCCACTGGCTGCTCCTCCATCTACGGTGGAAACCTGCCCACAACGCCCTACACCAAGAATGCCGAAGGCCGCGGCCCAACCTGGGCAAACTCCCTGTTTGAGGACAATGCCGAGTTCGGCTTCGGCATGAGAACGGCGCTCGATCAGCAGAAAGAATTTGCGGAACTGCTGGCTCAGCGCCTTGCCGGAGTAATCGGAGTTGAGCTGGTTGCCGAACTGCTTCACGCGCCTCAGAAGACCGAGACCGAAATCAATCAGCAGCGGCAGCGCGTTCTTGGGCTCCGCGAGCGGCTGGCCGGCAACGATTCCTCCGATGCACGTAATCTGCTCGCCATTGCCGATACCCTGGTTCGCAAGAGCGTCTGGATCGTGGGTGGAGACGGCTGGGCCTTCGATATCGGCTTCGGCGGGCTCGACCATGTCCTCGGATCAGGCAAGAACGTCAACGTGCTGGTCCTCGACACCGAGGTCTACTCCAACACGGGCGGCCAAATGTCCAAGGCAACCCCGCGCGGCGCAGTCGCCAAGTTTGCCGCTGCCGGCAAGCCCAACAGCCGCAAAGATCTCGCCATGGAAGCGGTCAGCTACGGCTCGGTGTATGTTGCCCAGGTCGCCCTCGGCGGCAACGACAGCCACGTCGTCAAAGCCTTCCAGGAGGCTGAAGCGCACGAAGGCCCGTCGCTCATCATCGCGTACGCCAGTTGCATCGCCCACGGCTACGACCTGGTCCACAGCCTGGAACAGCAGAAGCTCGCTGTTCAGTCCGGCTACTGGCCGCTGATGCGCTACAACCCCTCGCTGCGCGATGAAGGCAAGAATCCATTCCAGATCGATTCCAGGGCGCCGTCGATTCGGCTCAAGGATTACGCCTATCGCGAGGCTCGTTACACCATGCTCGCGCGCGGCAATCCAGAGCTGGCCGCGGCACTGCTCAAGAGCGCTCAAGACGACGTCGAGCGCCAGTGGCGCGTCTACTCCGCGCGAGCCTCAATGCCTGGCCGCGCCGAGACGCCGCACATTGCGCCTCCAGAAATCGTCGAAGAAAAGGCTGAAGCTAAACTGGCCGCTACGGCTGCCGGAGGAGAAAAATGATCGACATATCCATGCAGTACCTCGGCCTGAAGCTGAGCAGTCCTTTAGTCGTTTCGTCCACGCCGCTCTCCGAGTCGATCGACAACATTTGCCGCATGGAGGATGCAGGCGCCTCCGCCGTAGTGCTCACTTCGCTTTTCGAGGAGCAGTTGGCGCTGGAGTCTCGCGCTCTCGATGAGGACCTCTCGCGCGGCACCAACTCGTTTGCCGAGTCGCTCAATTACCTGCCCGACATGGGCGACTACCGCATGACGCAGGATGTCTATCTGGAGCACCTGCGCCGCGCGCGCGAGGCCGTGACGATTCCGGTCATGGCCAGTCTGAACGGCGCCACAACCGGCGGCTGGATTCGCTTTGCAAAGGAGATGGAACAGGCCGGCGCATGCGCCATCGAACTCAACACCTATGCTTTAGCCAGAACCAGCAGCCAGACCTCGAGTGAGCTCGAGTTGCAACTGCTCGATCTGGTTTCGAGCGTCTGCAAATCGGTCACGGTTCCGGTCTCGGTCAAGCTCTCGCAGTCCTTCACCAGCATTCCGCATCTTGCTTCCCGGCTTGAGGCCGCAGGTGCCGCCGGTATTGTAATCTTCAACCGTTTCTACCAGCCGGACTTCGACATCGAGGCCCTTGAGGTGCGGCCAACGCTCCACTTCTCCACGCCGTCCGAGCTTCTGCCGCGCCTCCACTGGGCGGCCATCCTTTTCGGTCAGCTCCACATCGATATCGGCATCACCGGCGGCGTTCACTCCGCCGAGGATGTTCTGAAGTGCATCATGGCCGGCGGCAACATCGCCATGATGGCCTCCGCGCTGCACATCCACGGCATCGATCACATCGGGCGCGTCCTGGCCGACCTCCGCTACTGGCTCGAGAAGCGAGAGTACGCCTCGCTCAGCGAAACACGCGGCTGTCTCAGCCGCCGCTCTGCTTCCGACACCTCGCCCTACGATCGCGGCAACTACATCAAGACGCTCAGCTCCTACAGCCTGCGTCAAACCGTAGCTGCCTTCTAAGTACGTAGTTTTTTCTGGACGTCGACGGCGGCCGCACTTCGGTGCTGCCGCCGTTGGCGTTTCTGCTGCGCTTGCCGCAAGACCGCTGCGATGGTCTATCATCCACCCATCGGAATATTCGAATTGAAAGATGAAGGAGAGTCTGGATGGCTCGCAACAGATTGCTTGCTGCTTTGGTCTTCGCCGCGTTTGCGCTCGCCTCTACCGTGTCCTCTGCACAGACGCCGGTTCAGTACCAGCCCACTATCAAGTCGCTCGATACCCATCCACTTCCGCAGTGGTATGCCGGCGCAAAGCTCGGCATCTTCATCCACTACGGCCTCTATTCGGTTCCTGGCTGGGCTCCGCTCTCTCATCCCGATCACGACTTCAAGAATGTCGACTACATCAAGAACAACCCCTATGCCGAGTGGTATCTGAACGTGATGCGCATCCCCGGTTCGCCCACGCAGATCTATCATCGCGAGCACTATGGCGCCAACTTCGGCTACTACGACTTCGCTCCCATCTTCAACCGCGAGTCCAAAAAATGGAACCCGGACGAGTGGGCAACAGTCTTCCGTGAAGCAGGCGCGAAGTATGTTGTGCTGACCACCAAGCACCATGAGGGGTTCACGCTCTGGCCCAGCACCACCGTCAACCCGAGCCCCACCCTGCCCAAGAACGAGCAGCACGCCGAGCGCGACATTGTGGGCGACCTCACGGCCGCAGTCCGCAAGCAGGGCATGCATATGGGCCTCTACTACTCTGGCGGCTACGACTGGACGTTCAACACCGGCCCCATCGAAACCGCGGCTGACTATCAGGCCGTCAAGCCGGAAACCGAAGCCTATGGCAAGTATGCCTTCGCGCAGATTCACGAGCTCATCGATCGCTACCATCCCGCGGTGCTGTGGAACGACATTGACTGGCCCAAAACCGGCAATGCCCTACAGGTGGAAGCCGACTACTACAACGCCGTCCCCGATGGCGTGATCGACGACCGCTTCGGCATCAAGCACGCCGACTTCACCTCGCCCGAGTACCAGAAGCTCGATCAGATCAGCCCGAAAAAGTGGGAAGAGTGCCGTGGCCTGGGACGCTCGTTCGGCTACAACCGCGCCGAAGGCGAGGCCGAGACAATCGCGCCGGGCGAACTCATCGCCCTGTTGGTAGACATCGTCAGCAAGAACGGCAACCTGCTTCTTGACGTGGGTCCAGAGGCCGACGGCACAATCCCTCCCGTGCAGATGGAGCGGCTCAAAGCCCTCGGCGCATGGCTCAAGCAGAACGGCGAAGCCATCTACGACACAACGCCCTGGACGCACGCGACCGGCAAGAGCGTGGAAGGCGACGATCTGCGCTTCACGCGCAAGGGAGACGATCTCTACGTCACAGTGCTCGGCACTCCAAAGGCGAAGACCATCACCGTGCCTGATCTGGCCTCCGCCGCCCTCGCCAAAACGCAACCGCCGCTCACAAAAATCTATCTGCTCGGCGATGAAAAGCCGCTCAGGTATGGGGCGACCGATGGCGGCGTGTCCGTGGAACTCCCGCAGAAGTTGCCCGGACAGTACGCTTATGTGCTGAAGGTAGTCGGAAACGCGAATGCTCGCTGAGGTCTCTCAGCGAGCGTTCATGACTCAGATCTTTGCGGGTTTAACTCAGTGCAGGCAAGCGATTTGAGATTCCGAAGAGAAAGATGAATCCGATGATGCAGCTGTAAGCCGCGCCGGTCCACGCAATCGCCTGGTAAAACCTGGGATGATGCCCGCCGGCGCTGAAGGCCCCGCCCATCGAAGCCGTCATCAGCGCATTCATCGCGACCAGACCTACCGCAAAAGCCGCCAGCCCCAGCATGCCTCGCGATGTGCCGCCCAGGTTCGCGGTCAGAAAGAACAGCGCCAACTGGCTCGGCGTCTCCGCGCCCACTCCATGCAGAACGCCGATCGTGAACACCGACTTTCCGGTATACATCCACTGAAAGCGCTCCGGTTTCTGTGCTTCGCGGTCCCACAGTCGGCGCAGCCGCCACGCCAACCAAAGCACGCCGTTGATCGCGATCGCTAACCGGCTTTCGATGCGGCCATGCTTGTGTCCATGTGCATCTTTGCGCAGGATTCCAGCCACCACCCCGATGCCCAGCACGATCAGCGTGAGCCCGATCAGCCGCTCGGCCCAGTTGTCAAACCCCTCCGGCAGTCCAAGGTGCAGTTCCAGAACCGCAACGCCCAGCACGACCACCGTAAACGCATGGCCCAGCGCATACGTCATGCCCAGCCGCAAACCGCTGCGCCAGTTGCGCTGCACCGCTGTAATGTCAGAGATTGCGGCAAGATGGTCGTAATCGAAGCCATGGCGAAGCCCGAGCAGTAGGCAGGAGCCAAGCGCGGCATCGATTTTCCAGTCGCCAAATATAGGTGTCACTAAGCTAAGTATAGTGCAGAAGCAGTGCTTTTTGCGCGCGCCCGCCGCCTTGCAATCTCATCGTCCCAGCCGGGACTGAATCTGGTAGCCCTCGTAATCGATCGTTACCACGGTGCGCCCAAGCAGAAAGCTGTCAGACTCCGCCCGCGCGTGCGTCGCCTCGGCAAACCCGCCGATCTTCTCGTATTTCCGCATCACGTGGGCAGCCCCGGACCAGATCGACGGGCTCTTTGACGAAATCCCCTCGACCCGCACGATTGAAAAGTCATGTGCGTCCACCCAAAGCGTACCCTCGATCAGGTTCAGCGCCTTCTGATTCGGCCGGATAGACACGGCCCAGCAAGCGCGCCCATCTTTCTCGACCGGGCCACCCGGTTTGACGTTCATCTCATAATTGGTAGAGACAAACCACGACGCCTCGATCTTCCCCGGCTCGTTGATCGCCTTCTCGTTGTCCAGCAACGGCTTCAACCCATACTTCAGTATGATTGCCGAACCGCTTTGCGAAAGTATCGTGTAATTCTTTCCCGTCTTGGGCTCGTACGTCGTCTTCACCACCATCTCCGCCGCGGGGTGAGTTTCGTCGTTATTTCTGAAAACCTTGTAATGCTCAATATCCGTGTATCCCGCAATCCCATCCAGCCGGGCCTTCACCGATGCGTCAATTCCGCGGAGAATCGCTGCGTTGTCCAATTGCTGGCCTGCAGCCGCCGCCATCCCGGCGTACACCATGCACCAGACCGCCATCGCTCGCGCCATTCTCCATCGCTGCATCCTCGTCCTCCTCGAAATTGATCGCCCAGCCCTTCTTCTAGAGTAACTGCTCCGCTGAGCTCCGGTACGAAGCGCGGCTTTGGTCAAAATTGAACATCTACGACTGCGACATCACTGATAGACAGACATAGTCGCCGCGCCTATTCTTTCAACAAACTCCCCCCGAGTTCCCCGGAGGATCAATGACATTCGCAAGACGCAGTTCCGCAGCAACAGCCCGCAAGGCCATCAACTTCGTGTGCGTATCTCTAATCCTGCTCGCGTCAATCTGCGCCGGCGTGCCCGCCCAAGCCCAGCAGTCGGACAATGAAAAAGCCGTTTGGAAACTGGAGACGAATTATTGGGAATATGTCAAAGCGCTCGATCTCGACACGTATCGAGACCTCTGGCACGAGAACTTTGTTGGCTGGCCCTATTCCAGTTTGCAGCCGGCGCGGAAGAGCCACATTACCGACTGGATCACCAGTTACACGGATAAAGGCGAAAGGCTTCAATGGTCTTCGCTGCAACCAGCAGAGAGTCAGTCCACCGGCGACATTGTCGTCACGCACTATTGGCTGACGGCCTTTTGGGCAGACAAGAACGGGCACGGCGAACCAGCCACGCAAAGAGTCACGCACACGTGGCTCAAGACCGCCCAAGGCTGGAAGATCATCAGCGGCATGTCGGCGTCAGTTCCCGTCCGATAAAGTCAAAAAAAGAACCGACCTTGTGTTAAACACAAAGCCGGTTCTTTTTCCGATTGAAAAGCGCGAAAGCCTTACCCTGAAATCCTCACCAGCTCTTGTGCCTCTTGCCGCGGCCCTAGAATCGACATCCGCGGAATTCGTCCGCGCACCATTGCTACCTCATCGCAGCGATGCAGCCGCGGGCAGTTCTGGCAGTCCTTGAAAATCTTGTCCGGCAGCTCGGATTTATCTTCAACCGTTCTGAATCCGTACTTGAAGAAGAAGTCAGGAATGCGCGTGAACAGGCACACGGACTGAATCCCATGCTGTTCCGCCTCATCGATCAGCGATTTCAGAAGCCGCCCGCCCGCTCCCTGTCCCTTTGCCTCCGGCTTCACCACGATTGAGCGCACTTCGCACAGATGCGGCCCGTAAAAATGCAGCGCCCCGCAGCCCAGGAACGCGCCGCCGTCGGATTCGGCAACCGTAAAGTCGCGGATGTTTTCGCAGATCTCCGCAAACGCGCGCTTCAGCAGCGTGCCATCGCCAGACAGCGAGTTCACCAGGTCGTAGACGTTCGAGGCGTCCTTGAGCAATGCCTTACGCACCTGCATGGACAGCCTCCCCAACAGTGTGTGTCGTCAATTTTGCAATCCGTTCTGCTGCAATTTCAATCGCTGTGCGCACTCGCCCGCGCGCCGTTCCTCCGGTCACGTCGTGGCAGTCGAGCGTTGCGTTTAGCGTCACGGCCGGGAAGAAATCCTCCGCGAACTCCGGCCCGAAGGCGTGCAATTCTTCAAGGCTCAACTCGCCCAGTTCCACGCCCTTCTCCAGCGCAAACCTGACCGCATTGCCAATCTTTTCGTGCGCCGTGCGGAAGGGAACGCCCTTGTGCACTAGGTACGTCGCCGCCGCCATCGCATTCAGATAGCCGCTCTGCGCAGCATCGTTCATACGTTCGCGGTTGAATGTAAGCGCCGCCGTGAAGCGTGACACCAGCTGCAGCATTTGCGGAACAAAGTCCACTGCGAAGGCCGGCTCCTGTGTCTCCTGCATGTCCTTATTGTAGGCCAGCGGCAGCCCTTTCAACTGCAGCACCACCGCCTGTGCCGCTCCGTGAATCCGTCCCACCTTGGCGCGCAGCAGCTCCGTCAAGTCCGGATTTTTCTTTTGCGGCATTGCGCTCGATCCGGTCGAAAACGCCTCCGGCAGCACAACAAACCCATATTCTGCAGTGGCAAACAGCGTGATTTCTTCCGCAAACCGGCTCAAATGCAATCCAACAAACGTCAGCGCCTGCAAATATTCGAGAATAAAATCCCGATCGCTGGTCGCATCCATCGAGTTCGCCGTGGGTGCTTTGAACCCGAGCTCGTTGGCTGCAATTGCCCGGTCCAGTGCCAAAGTCGCACCAGCCACCGCACCCGAACCCAGCGGGCAATAGTTCATTCGCGCTGCGCAATCCTGCAGCCGCCCGGCATCGCGCAACGCCATTTCTACATAGGCCAGCAGCCAGTGCGCCACCAGCACCGGTTCAGCCCGCTGCAAGTGCGTATAGCTCGGCATCACTGCATCGCCGGCCTTGCGCGCCTGCGCAACCAGCGCACCTGCCCACGCGGCCAGTCCTGCAACAACGGACGCGATCTCGCCGCGCACATAGAGGCGAAGATCGGTCGCAATCTGCTCGTTACGGCTCCGTCCCGTATGCAGCTTCAGGCCGAGAGAGCCGACCCGCTCCACCAGTTTCAATTCCACAAAGTGGTGAATGTCCTCGGCCGATGCGTGGTCGCGCACCTCTGCTTTGCCTGCGTCCGTCGCGTGCGCCTTAGCAATCGCATCGAGTCCTGCACGCAGTTCCACCGTTTCACCTTCGGTCAGAATTCCAGCGGCGCAGAGGGCAGAAGCATGAGCCTTGCTGGCGGCAATCTCTTGGCTCAGCAGCCGCCAGTCAAAAATAATCGACCGCTGCCACGCTTCAAACTCGCCGTCCAGCGGCTCCCGAAAGCGGCCCGACCACATCTTTACGGATTGTTGTTCGTTCGTCATTGATATAGTCGTTCCTCGCGCTACTCATTTTCCTTGGCGCTGTTCAATCGTGGCATTTCGCTGCCCTGGCTGAGGGTCAGCAGGCCAGCCGCGGCATAGGTAAGCAGCTTGTCGCGGGTGTCGGTAATGTCGAGATTGCGCATGGTCAGTTGGCCGATGCGGTCGCGCGGGGAGAATGTGGATTCGGTCTTCTCCATGCTCAGGCGCTCGGGATGAAACGTGAGGTTAGGCGACTCCGTATTCAGAATCGAGTAGTCGTTGCCGCGGCGCAGCTCAAGCGTCACTTCGCCTGTGACGGGTTTGGCGACCCAGCGCTGGGCAGATTCACGCAGCATGATGGACTGAGAGTCGAACCACCGGCCCTGATAAAGCAGGCGCCCGAGTTTGCGCCCGTTGTCCCGGTATTGCTCAATGGTGTCCTCGTTGTGAATACCGGTTATGAGGCGCTCGTAGGCGATGAACAGCAAAGCAAGACCGGGTGCCTCGTAGATACCACGGCTCTTGGCCTCGATGATCCTGTTCTCAATCTGGTCGGACATGCCCAGCCCATGACGGCCACCGATGCGATTCGCTTCGAGCAGCAATTCGACAGGGTCGCTGAATGTGCGGCCATTGAGCGCGACGGGAAAGCCCTCTTCAAAGCGAACGGCGATCTGTTCGCGTTCGATTTTGACGTCGTCGCGCCAGAAGGCCGTGCCCATGATGGGAACAACGATTTTCACCGATGTAGAAAGATGCTCAAGGTCCTTTGCTTCGTGCGTTGCGCCCAGCAGGTTGGAGTCGGTCGAGTAGGCCTTCTCGGAAGACATCTTGTAAGCGAACCCGTGCCGCTGCATGTACGCGGACATCTCAGCGCGGCCGCCGAGTTCATCGATGAAAGCGGCATCGAGCCACGGTTTGTAGATCTTGAGGCCGGGATTGACGAGCAGGCCGTAGCGGTAAAAGCGCTCGATGTCGTTGCCTTTGAAAGTGGACCCGTCGCCCCAGATATTGACGTCGTCCTCCTTCATCGCGGCCACCAGCATTGTGCCGGTCACGGCGCGGCCAATCGGAGTGGTGTTGAAGTAGGGGACGCCGGCAGTAGTGATGTGAAAGGCGCCGGCCTGGAGCGCGGCGATGCCTTCGCGAACCAGTTGGCTGCGGCAGTCAATCAGGCGGGCCTTTTCAGCGCCGTATTCGAGGGCCGCGCGCGGAATGGCGTCGTAGTCGGTTTCGTCGGGCTGGCCCAGGTTAGCCGTGTAGGCGTAGGGAATTGCCCCCTTCTGCCTCATCCAGTGCAGAGCGGCAGAGGTGTCGAGCCCGCCGGAGAAGGCAATGCCGAGCTTCTCACCCGTGGGCAGTGATTCAAGAATTGCAGACATGCTTTGGAACCTCAATGAGCATCCAGCTTCTGGCTGGACGCAATGGTTAGATGCGAATGGTTACGAAACGACCGTGGAGGCGTCGAGGACTTCTGAGTATGCCAGATCCACGAACTACTGGAACTTCTCCACATTCGCGAGCCCGCCGAGCAACAGAAGAAGCAGCGCCTTTTGCGCATGCATCCGGTTTTCGGCCTGGTCGAACACAATCGACTGTGCCCCGTCCAGCACCGCATCCGTCACTTCCGCATTGCGCCGCGCCGGCAGGCAATGCATAAACACCGCGCTCGGCTGCGCCTTCTGCATCAGCGCCTCGTTCACCTGGAACGGCCTGAAGATCGGTGCACGCTTGGCAGACTCATGCTCGAAGCCCATGCTGACGCACACATCGGTGTAGATCGCATCGGCACCTTCAGCCGCCGCCTGCGGGTCTTGCAGCAAGCGCAGCTCGCAGCCGTTGGCCTGCGCGATGTCGCGCGCCAGCGTAACGATCTCGATGTCCGGCGAGTAGCCGCGTGGCGTGGCCACGGTGACGTTGGCGCCGAGTTGCGCGCCGGTGAGCATCAGCGAGTGGCACACATTGTTGCCGTCGCCGACGTAGACAAAGTTCGCTCCGGCCAGCGATCCAATATGCTCTTCCAGCGTCATGAAATCGGCCAGCGCCTGGCACGGATGCTCGAAATCAGACAGCGCATTCACCACCGGCACGCGCGAGTTGGCGGCCATCTCGGTAATCGTGTCGTGCGCATAGGTGCGCAGCACGATGACATCCACCCAGCGTTCCACATTCTTCGCTACATCGGCAATCGCCTCGCGTTCGCCCAGTGGTGAGTTGGTCTGATCCACAAAGATCGCGTTGCCGCCCATTGTGTTGATGCCGGTCTCAAAGCTAAGCCGCGTGCGCAGGCTCGCCTTCTCGAACATCAGTACCATCTGCTTGGCGTCCAATGCATGGCGGTACTCACGCGGACTGCGCTTCACGTCGTGGCCAAGCTTCAGAATCGCGCGCACCTCGGCGCTCGACAAATCAGCGATCGAACACATGTCCTCGCCTGCCAGTCGCGCTGCCGCGGCAAGAATATCGGGGTCTTTCTGCACCGGAACGCCCAGGTCCCGCTGCTCGATTGTTGTTCTGCTAGCCACGTTGGTGTCCTCCTGCGGATGCGGCTGCAGCCTGTGTGGATGCACCTTGCCCCGCGGCATGTTCGGTTAAGATTTCGTCCAGCGCGGCAATCGCGGTATCCACGTGCGCGCGCTCCAATATGTAAGGCGGCAGGAACCGCAACACCGTGTCGCTGGTGCAATTGATCAGGATGCGCCGCTTCAGCATCTCCGCCACGACTGCCTTGCCAAGCTCCGCGGACTCGACCTCGGCCGCAACCATCAGTCCCTTGCCGCGCACATCGACAATCGCGTCGTGCTTCTTCTTCAGGCCGCGCAACTGCTCCTGAAAGTAGTCGCCGACCGCCGTTGCATTGGCCAGCAATCCGTCCTTCTCGATGGTATCGATCACGGCCACGGCAACGGCACAGGCCAGCGGCCCGCCGCCAAACGTCGACCCATGCATGCCTGCATGAAACGACCGCGCAACTTCCTCCGTGCAGAGAACGGCTCCCATCGGAACGCCGCCCGCTAACGGCTTCGCCAGCGTCGTAATATCCGGCTGAATGCCGTAATGCTGATAAGCGCACCACTTGCCCGTGCGTCCCATCCCGGCTTGAATTTCATCCACAATCAGCAGCGCTCCGGTCGAGTTCGCCAGCGCCCGCGCTTCGGCAAAAAACTCCTGCGTCAGCGGACGAATGCCGCCCTCGCCCTGAATCGCTTCAAGCAGAATTGCGCAAACTTCATTGGAAAACTTCGCGCGCAGATCGGACACATCATTGAACTTCACAAATTCCACGCCCGGCACCACCGGCCCAAACGGCTCGCGATACTTGGCCTTGTAGGTCGTTGACATCGCACCGAACGTGCGTCCGTGAAAGCTCTGGTCAAGCGCCAGAAACTTCGTCCCGATCTGCTTGCCTTCCTCGCGCAGCACGCCCGCATGAGCCCGCGCCAGTTTCAGCGCGCCCTCCCAGGCTTCTGTGCCCGTGTTGGCAAAAAATGCGCGATCCATCCCCGTGCGCTCGGTCAGCCGCAGCGCCAGCTCCGCCTGCCCCTCGTGATAGTAGAGATTGGAGATATGAATCAGTTTCCTGCTCTGTTCGGCAATCGCTTTCACAATTACCGGATGGTTGTACCCCAGAGCATTCACGCCGATCCCGCTCAGCAGGTCGAGATAGTTCTCGCCCTTTTCGTCCGTCACATACACGCCTTCGCCGCCGACAAACAGAATCGGATTCCGGTCATAGGTCGAAAGCAGGAGCCGCGACTCCGCGGCGCGAATCTGATCGAGTTTTGTCAATTCCTCATCTCCTCGAAATTTCGGATCAGGCCACCATCACTTCGGTGCCTTGGGCTACACGAGAGCTGCACAGGTCCGGTAGGGAACCGGCCGCCTCCGCTGGCAAAATCCGTACGCGCTTCACGCCGTTCAAAAGTGCCTCGCGGCAGGCGCTCAACTTGGGCAACATGCCGCCGGTAATCACGGCGCTCTTCGCCATCTCGGCTATCTGATCGATGCTCAGCCATCGGAGTACTGCGCCATTTGCATCTTTCACGCCCGGTACGTCCGTCAAAAAAACCAGTGCATCGGCTCCGCATGCAATCGCGCAGGCCGCCGCCATCTCGTCCGCATTAATGTTGTAGTACTCGCCGTCAAAGCCCAGCGCCAGCGAACAAAGCACCGGCACGCCGTTCAACTTCCAGATCGCCTCGAGCCAGCGCGGATCGCTGCCCGCAATCTCGCCCACAAAGCCAAGATCTGGATCTGTCCGCTTTTTGCGCGCTCTGAAAATCAATCCATCTCCGCCGGAAAGCCCGACCGCCGGCTGGCCCAGTACGCCGAGGCCGGCTACCAGTTTCTTGTTCACCTTGCCGGCCAGCACCATCAGCGCAACGTCGCGCGTTTCGGCATCGGTCACGCGCAGCCCATTGATGAACTCGCTCTGCTTGCCCAGCGCTTTCAGCGTGCTTGTCAACTGCACCCCGCCGCCGTGCACCACGGCCACCTGGTTGCCATCGCGCACCAACTCGGCAATAGCGCGTGTGCAGCCTTCCAGCAATGCCGGGGTCTCAAGGCCCGCACCGCCCAATTTGACCACGTACTTCATTCGCGACCCTCCGCGGCGATGATCATTCGAGTCCTTCCGATTCCGCCCAGCCCTGCATGACGTTTAGATTCTGCACTGCCTGTGACGATGCGCCCTTTAATAAGTTATCAAGGCAAGCCACGATCACCGCGCGACGCCCGCTTGCGTCGAGTTGAAAGCCGATATCCGCATAGCTGGTTCTCACCGTGTGCTGAATCTGCGGCAGACCGCTCTCATGCAGCCGCACCATCGGACTGCTCGCAAAAAACTTGCGGTAAACATCCATCACGCTCGCCCGCGACTGTGCAGTCTTGAAGCGAACATAAATCGTCGCCAGAATCCCGCGCGGAATCGGCAGCAGGTGCGGCGTAAAAACAATCTCGTCCGCATGCACGCCGATTTGCTCCAGCAGTTCGCCGGTATGGCGATGCGTAAATGCCCCGTACGCCGAAAGATTGTCGGCCGCGTACATGAAGTGCGTCTTGGCCGTCGCCGCCTTGCCCGCGCCGCTCACGCCGCTCTTCGCATCGGCCACAATTCCGTGTTCCAGATCGAGCAATCCAGCAGCCACCAGCGGCTTCAGCGGCAGAATCACCGACGTCGCATAGCATCCGGGGTTGGCGATGAGGCGCGCCTCTGCAATCTGTTTGCGATGCAGCTCAGGCATTCCATACACAGCCTGCGCCTGCGTGGCATTGGCCAGTTCGGTGCCATCGTCCTCAAATGCATACACAGCGCGATTGGCCGTCTCGGTCAGCCGCCACGCTCCGCTCAAGTCGATCACCTTCAGCCCGCGATCAAGCGCTTCAGGAGCCCACTCCCGCGACTGCTCGTGCGGAGTGGCCAGAAACAGAACCTCAACGCCACGCTCCTTCAGCAGCTCCCACGAAAAAGGCTCCTGCTTCAGGTTGCCGCTGCCCTTGCTGTCAACCAGCCCGGGATGAATCTCGCCCAGCGGAACCCCGCCCCGCGCAGCGTCCTGGGCATCCACGCGCCCTGCAAACACGGGAGGCGTGCCCTTCAGCCGAGGATGGTGCAGCAGCAGCCGCGCAAGTTCCGCGCCCGCGTATCCCGTCACTCCCACAACCGCAGTTTGAATCGTCTCTTTCATGACTCCAGCATCGTCCTCAGCCGCGCTTCTACTTCGGCGGCACGCCGTACATCGGGGCAAACTACCAGCACCGTATCGTCGCCGGCCACCGTGCCCACCACCTCCGGCCAGCTCTCGTGGTCAAGGGCCGTCGCAAATGGCTGTGCTCCGCCCATCACCGTTCCCACAACAACCTGGTTCATCGCCTGCCGCACACGCAGAACGAAGCTCTCGATGATCTCCTCGACCGAAGGGGGGGCGTCGTCCAGCTCAATTGCCGTTGTGCCCGTCCCCCGGTGTCCGTTCGGCAGTGCATAGCCACCCGGCCCCTTGGATAGCCGCAACTCATGAATGTCCCGCGAAAGCGTGGCCTGCGTGACCTCGATGCCGCGTCGTCGCAGCTTGCGCCGCAGGTCGTCCTGGTTTGCTACCATGGACTTCGCCAGCACTTCCCGTATCGCATCCAGGCGTTGGTGTTTCATAGCCGCTTCCTCAGCAGAAAAATCAAAGGCGCGGTCCGCGAAGCGGAAACCGCGCTCGAATAAATATACATGAAGAATGTATAAGTATGCAAATCTTACTTTTTGCCGGATCAGCCAAAATTGATCTCGGACACCGGTTGCGCCCTGCGCCCTCCGCGCTGATACACTCTCGAATGGCCGCGCGCCGCCGCTTTCCGCGCTCTATAATCCAAACCCAATGACCAAGATTGCTCCCATCTCCACCGTCAATGACCTCTTTCGCCGCGTCACCGCGGCCGCCAACCCGCGCGCCGTGCTCTGGCAGGACGAGTTTAGTCAATGGCAACCCATTTCATCCGACCAGATCTATCAGCGCGTCCGCGCCTTGGCCGAGGCATTGCTCGCCTGGGGAGCAAAAAAGGGCGATCGCATCGCAATCATCGCCGAAAATCGCTGGGAGTGGGCCATTACCGACTTCGCCACGCTCGCCATCGGCGCGGCCAACGTGCCCATCTATCCCACCCTTACCGGCGAGCAGATCGCGGCCCTGATCAGCGATGCCGGCTGCCGCATTGCCTTTGTCTCCACGCGCCAACAGTTTGACAAGCTCAACTCAGTCCGCGCACTCACCCAGCTAGACCGCATCGTCATCATGGATTCGCCTGCGCCCGAAGGCGCCGTCGCCTTCAGTTCGCTGATGGACGATGTAGATGTGCGCGGAGCTGAACGCGATCCGGCTTTCGACGCACTCGCCCGCGCAGTCGAGCCAGGGGATCTTGCCACCCTCATCTATACCTCCGGCACCACCGGCGAGCCTAAGGGCGTGGCCCTCACGCACGGCAATATTGCGTCCAACCAGACCTTTGCAGTGCTCGATTTCAACTTCAACTCCAGCGACACCTGTATCTCATTTCTGCCACTTTCTCACATCACCGCCCGCGCTCTGGACTACGTCATGTATAACCACGGCGCGCAAGTTGCCTATTGCTCGCAGTTCGACAAGCTGCCCCAGGCTATGCGCGAGATCAGGCCCACGGTCATCGTCGGCGTGCCCCGCGTCTATGAGAAGATTCGTCAGGCGGTTGAGCAGAAATCGTCCCTCTCTCCTGTCAAAAAGCGCATTCTGTCTTTCGCCATCTCTGTTGGCTCACGGCACGCAGACCAGGTCTACGCGGGCAACCGGCCAGCTTCCACGCTCTGGCGGCTTGCCAACAAGCTTGTCTACTCCAAAGTGCGCGAAGCCTTCGGCGGCCGTGTCCGCATCTTCATCTCCGGCGGCGCGCCGCTCGGCATCGACACCGCAAAGTGGTTTGCCGCGGCCGGAATCGCAGTCTGGGAGGGCTACGGCCTCACAGAAACCTCGCCGGTGATCTCCCTCAACACGCCCGTCAAGCAGCGTATGGGCTCCGCAGGCTTCCCCCTGTCCAACCTCGAACTCAGACTTGCTGAAGATGGCGAACTACTTGTCCGCGGCCCCTCCGTCTTTTCCGGCTACTGGCACAAGCCAGATGCGAACGCCGAATGTTTCGAGGCCGAAGGCTGGTTCCGCACCGGCGACATCGCCCACGTCGACGCAGACGGTTTCCTCTACATCACCGATCGCAAGAAGGAACTGCTCAAGACCTCGGGCGGAAAGATGGTTGCGCCGCAGCCCATCGAGAACAAGCTCAAGAACAACCTGCTTGTTGCGCAGGCGGCTCTGGTCGGCGACAAGCACAAGTTCATCTCCGCCCTCATTGCCCCCAACTTTGCAGCTCTGGAAGAGTGGGCCCGCCAGCACGGCGTCGAGGTCAAATCGCGCGCCGAGCTTGTCGCAGAACCCAAAGTAGTTGCCCTTTACGGCGAAATCGTCCGCGAAGTCAACGGTACCCTCGCCAACTTTGAGACCCTCAAGCGTTTCCGCGTGGTCGCCGAAGAGTGGACCCAGGAGTCCGGCGAACTGACCCCCTCCATGAAGCTCAAGCGACGCGTACTCACTTCTCGATATCAGGCGGCAATCGCCGAGATTTATGCGGACGAAGCAACCGCACGAGGCGAATAGGCGAACCCCATCGCCCCACCCCTTTGCCGAACAGCAGGCCCTTGCGGCCCAGTTGTCCAATTCCCCTGAAGAACGGAGCGCCCCCGGCCCCTACCGCCAGCAGGCTGCCGAACAGAATCACCGCGTCAATACTCAGGCGCCCCTGGCTGGACCAGTAGGCATTGGGTTCCAGGTTCAGCCAAAGCGAGAATTCGTCCAGCGTCAACGCCGCACCCACCCCATAGCTCACAGCCATCAGCCGGCTGAAGAAGATCGAAGTCGGCGTGTGCGAACGGCCCAGGTCCATCAGCCACCCGTAGCCCACCAGCAGCAGAATCAGAATCCCCCACACCAGGTGGTGAATGTGCGTTCCGCGCACCACCACCCACTGAAAATGACCCTGATGGTTCACGATCCGATGCACCAGAATCCGAACCCCTAAAAAGGTAACTAGAAACGAGAACGAAGCAATAAACATACGCCGCCGGGGCCGATCCGGGATCGTAGTACGGATCAGGAATCCCAACCGCGTCAATTGCAGCAGCACCAGCAGAACAATGACAACCAGGCTGACAAAAGCCAGCAACAAAAGTGCTCCAAGACCGGGCATATCTTCTTATTGAATCATTGCGCCCCGCGGTTCCCAACGACGAAATTCAGTTCCCCCCGAATCTTTTCAGAATTTGGTGAGCGCGGTCACGATTTACCTTTACAAGGCGGGAGTACACTGGTTAAGGCGTCGAAACGGGCCATTTTCCGTTCTGGACCCAATTCTTTCAGGCACCCAGGGTGCAGGGGCACGTTCTAGGTGCGGCCAGCTTGATTTTTTCTTGAATCAAGAAGGCAGCGCCAATTTTCAGGAGGAGATTTCTCACATGCGAGTTGCTTTGTTGACCGGAGGCGGCGACTGCCCCGGACTGAACGCTGTAATCTATGCCGCTGTTAAAAAGGGCATTAACCACTACGGGGACGAGTTCATCGGTTTTCTCAATGGCTGGCGGGGCGTGCTCGACAACAACTTCATTCCCCTCACTCTTGAAAACATCGATGGCATCCAGTTGAAGGGCGGCACCATTCTCCACTCCTCGCGCACCAATGTGAAGAAAATTCCCGGCGGCATCGAGAAGGTTCAGGAAGTCCTCAAAATCAACAAGATTGACGCCCTCATCGCTCTCGGCGGCGACGACACGCAGTCCGTCACCCTCTTCCTCAGCGAAAACGGCGTGCCCTCGGTTGGCGTTCCAAAGACCATCGACAACGACATCAACGGCACCGACCAGACCTTCGGCTATGACACCGCGGTGATGATTGCCACTGAGGCCGTCGACCGCATCCACACCACGGCCGACTCCCACAACCGCGTCGTCGTCATCGAAGTCATGGGCCGCGATGCCGGCTGGATCGCCTATGCCGCTGGCGTTGCTGGTGGAGCCCACGTGATCCTCGTTCCTGAAAAGGAAATCGACATCGACCACGTCTGCGCGCTGCTCAAGTACAACTACGACCACGGCAAGCACTACGGCGTTGTCGTCGTCGCCGAGGGCTGCCACCTTCCCGAGGTAGGCCAGGTCATCGGTTCCGCCCAGGTCGACTCATTCGGTCACGCCCGCCTTTCCGGCATCGCCGAAGCTCTTGCCGAGCTCATCGAAAAGAATACCGGCTTCGAGACCCGCTCGGTCAATCTCGGCCACACCCAGCGCGGCGGCGTGCCGACGGCCTATGACCGCGTCCTCGGCCAGCGCTATGGCCTGCACGCCATCGACATGGTCCACGACAAAAAGTGGGGCCGCATCGCCGTTCTCAAAGGCACAGACATTACAG
>DATKWA010000167.1:0-16218 GCA_035529815.1 Occallatibacter sp.
TTACCGTCATTCCCTCGGCCAGGGCTTCGCTCACGGAGGGTGCGCGGCGCACCACAAACGGCAGAAGACGTTCGCCCAACTGCTCGCGCAGCACCTCGCGGATATCCAGGTGCAGCGGCTGCGAGGGGTCGAACTGGTTAAGCACATAGTACGGAAGCGTGGGCTTGGAGGGCGACGTGCCGTTGTGCTGAAAGAAGCTGTCAATCGAGCTCACGCTCACCACCGAATTCATGTCCGGAACCATCGGCACCAGTACCAGCGGAGCCATCCGGACAATGCGCCTCGTCGTTGCACCCGAAGCCGTCGCCAGATCCACAATCACCCGGCTTACCCCGCGCGCATGCGTGCCGATCTCGGCGCTCAGCGGTTCCTGCCCAGCACTTTCCGCGCCCAGGCTCTCCGGATCGATCGTGATCATCTGAATCGGAGCGTCGCCGCTCGCCCCGGGAGGAGTAAAGGTTCTCAGCAGCCCCGGACGCTGATCGCGCGCGCCAAAGAAGAACGGAAGCAAGCCGAAGGGTGCCGTATCCACCAGCAGCACCCGCTCGCCACGGGCCGATAGTGCGCGGCCCAGCGTAGCCACAAGGCTGGTTTTGCCCACGCCGCCGGCAAGCGAAAAAACTGCCACCACAGGCGCACGAGCCGGAGGCGGCACCGGAGCCGTCTCCACCGGAGCCCCGGCTGCCTCAAACACTCCGCGCAGCGCGTACCAGCGCGAGGCCAGCCGATCGCGGGAGCCTTGCAGCGTGTCCTCCGGTGCCTGTTGGGGAGCTGCGACCGGCTCCGCGCGGTCCGGCGTCAGCCACGCAGGTCGAGGCGGAATCTCGCGTCCTTCGGACGGAGCCGCTGGAATGCGGGCCTGCGGATAGCTTTCCTCGCGCATCGGAGCGCTCTGAGCCGGGCTTGCAACCGGGCGTTCAGTCGAGAGCGGCACATAGCTCGGGTACTCGAACGGAGGCAGATCTGCTGGAACCGCTTGAGACGCGACAGGCGGTTCAGGCGCGACAGACGGCGCAAACGGTGCAGTTGCAGGCGCTGGGTGCCCTGACGTAAAAGCAGTAAAACGGTCCCGCACCGATTGTTGCCACGCGGCCTGTTTGGCGGCCTCAGCCTGGCGAGCGGCCTTCTGTGCGGCCAGTTCCTCGGCCTGTTGCGCCGCTTGCTGGGCGGCTTGCACAGCAGATTGGCGCGCAGCCTCCTCGGCAGCACGTTCGGCGGCCAGATGCGCGGCCAGATGCGCAGCCCGCTGTGCGGCCTCATGCGCCGCTTGCAGCGTTGCCTCATGTTGCCTCAATTGTTCGGCAGTCAGTTCCGCCTGACGAGCGGCCTCTTCTGCCATCGCCGCCTCCGCAATGCGCGTCATTGCGGCCCGACGCTCTTCGGCTGCAAAGTCCTGCTCAAGTTCCCGCTGAGTGACACCCTGCTCCTCTTCCGACGCCTGCTGAACGCGCAGCCGTGCCTTTTCCCGCGTCTGAGCCCGCGACGCAGAAAAGTCCCGGTATTTGGCGCCATGCAGATTGGCCCAGGAATACAAACTGGCCACATCTTCAGGCGTATCGTTCTGGTCGTACAGCGGTCCCCGCTCAGTCATAGCCCTCCCCAGAACCTTCCGCTGTCACTTCCTATGCCCCGAACGCGCCGTTTCTCTAAATGGTTTTAAGCTACGGAAGGCAAAGACCGACTCACCCAAACGGAGGATCCCCTAACCCCGAATCCTAGACGGTGACCGTTGACAGAACAATAGCACTTGCTCGGTTCCGTTCCTACCACTTTCCTGTGATGCCGCGACCGCGAAATGACTCATTCTGTTCGCGATGCGGGATTCTATCACCGTACGGTAACTAATCCCCGGAAAGTGCGGATTACCATCGTACCAACGGCCTTGAGTACCCACCTGCAGTACCCGCCTTGAAATCAAAATCATCCGGCCGGAACGAAAATAAATAGGTCCTGAGCAGATGCTTTCCTCCGCCGTCCCGCCCCTTCAAGCAGCCAGGCCTTCCCTGTGTTAGTTTTAAATGCAGCGGCCTTGAACGAGCTCGTAGCTCAGTTGGTAGAGCAACGCCCTTTTAAGGCGTGGGTCCTGGGTTCGAGTCCCAGCGAGCTCACCACGCACTGGCCGCGGCTTTCCAACCCAACCGGCTTTCCGCCAATGGCCCCCCTTCCTATGCCGGCGTAACCCCCTCCGGGGGTGCCTGCGAGGCCGGAAACTGCCGCGCAAACGCCGCGCTCGATTCCTCCACCAGTTGCCGCACCCTCTCCGGATCGGACGAGCGCACGATCAGCCCCGCAACAAAGTGCCTCTGCACGCGCAGCACGATCTCCGGGGCGTCGAATACGGTCGTGTCCGGCGCAGCCGTATGGGCCGTGCATAGAACACTCCCCGCGCAGGCCTCAATCGGGTCAGGAAGAACATACGCTTCGCCCCGCAGTTTCGCCACCTCGATCCGCGCCCACTCCCGCCACAGGTTGATGCCCGTCCCCGTTTCCACCAGGTCGGCAGTGAACGCCCCATGGACCGCGGCCCCAATCTCAAGAAAGTAGCAGCGCCCATCGGCCTTCGCGCGGATGTATTGGCCATGCGTAACGCCGCGCACCATGCCCAGCGCGGGCGCCAGCCGGCGATTCAGCGCACATAGCTCCCGTCCATCATCGCTGTTGTCGCTCACCAATTGACGCGTGAACACGCTGCCGTCCTGCGGGTTCTCAAGCGGAGTGCGACCGAACCGGTACGCAGTCTGAAACTTCACCTCGCCATCACTTACAATCGCGTCCGCATGAAAAATTTCGCCGTGCACGTACTGCTCCAGCAGAGTGCGGCTCTGCTCGTCGCCCAGCTCGTCCAGCGCGCGCCACAACTGCTCCGGCTCGTCGATCCGGCGCGTTCCCGGCACCCGGCCATCCCGGCGCGGTTTCAACAGCCATGGCGGCCCCACGCGATCCATAAACGCGCGCAGCTCGTCGTAATTCAGCACCCGGCAGAACTCCGGAACCAGAAAGCCCAGCGCTTGCCCGATCACCCGCATCGCCAGCCGGTCTCGATAGCAGCCCGCCGTGGTGCAACCCATCCCGGGAACCCGCATGTGCTCCCGAATCGCGGCAGCCGTTTCCAGGTCCAGCTCGTCCAGTGCAACAATCCGGTCGTAGCGCCGGGCCCGCGCCATCCACGACACAGTATTCAAAATCTGCTCGCGGTTCAGACCCTCCGGCATGGTCGCCAGTTCTTCCAGCGCATCCACCGGCCAATCCCCATCGCGAAGGCTGTCGAGCGTCAGCAGCGTGGGCCTTACGCCCATCTCCGCGCACTGGCGCAGAAAATCCTGACCTTGTTCATTACTGGCAATGCAGAGGAATCGCTCGGTTGCATCAATCATGGGACACCCCTATTCGAATTTCCGGCCGCGCTCGCAGCGCCCGGACTCTCGCTTCACACTCAAGAAAAGGCTTATGGCTTGGACTGCCCGGCGACGATAGTCTTACCATGGAGCCTGCGATTCAGGCCGGCCCAAACCCATCCGGTTTCGATGCGCCAAGGATAACGCAAAATGAGCTCAGACTTACTCTCCGCTGCCGCAATTATCCAACTGCACGACCAGCGGACGCGCGAATGGCACCAGCAGCCGCTCGAAAAGGACGCTGGCGACACTTCGGCAAGCGATTGGCTACACGCCGTCGCCCTTCAGCATCGCGCCAACTTCGAGCTCTGGCACATCGAGGACGAAGCCCGCGCACCCGGCGTCACAGACGCCGAGCTGGCCGCCGTCAAGCACCGCATCGACCAGACCAACCAGCGCCGCAACGACCTCGCTGAGGCCCTCGACCGCATCCTGCTAGGCTGGCTGGAACCAAAAGGCCTGCCCAGCCCCAAAGCGCCGCTCAACTCCGAATCCCCCGGCCTCATCGTCGACCGGCTTTCCATTCTCGCTCTCAAAATCTTCCACACCCGCGAAGAAGCCGAGCGAACCGATGCCCCAGTCGGCCACGCCCAACGCAATCGCGACCGCCTCGCCATTCTTCTCGAGCAGCGCGCCGACCTCGCCGCCTGCCTCGATCAGTTGTGGCGCGAAACCCTCGCCGGAACAAGGCAATTCAAGCTCTATCGCCAGTTGAAGATGTACAACGATCCCGCATTGAACCCTGCAATTTACCGCAGACAAACCGGCTAAACTCCCGGCCAGCCGATTTCCGCGCGCGCCCCGCCCCGCCCCCCCCCCATTGACGTCTTACGGGCTAATGCGTATAAAAGGGGCCTGAGCGGCGTTATTGCCATACGCAGGCGCCAAGCCGGATCAATCCGGTTTGGTCTGGCGTGCTGCAACACGCGCTTCAGGCAAAATCATGACGCAAGAGGCCAGATTCTTCGCGGCGTCCAGCCGCACCAAAGCTCCCGCCCACTCCGCCAAACCAGACGGCCACGCCTCTGCGGGCACCGGGCACGTCTTCCAGCACTATCAGGCTGCAATGCTCCTGCTCCAACAGGGAAAGTTCGAGAGGGCCCTCGCAGCCTTTGAGAAGTTGATGCCCACCGCGCCCCCCGAAATCAAGGAGCGCTGCAAAATGTACGTCACCACATGCCACCGCCAATTGGAAAGGCCCAGCCTCTCCTTCGCTACGCCCGAGGAGCACTACGACTACGCCGTCTCCCAGCTCAACACCGGCTACTACGAAGACGCGCGCGAGCAGTTCAACACCATCCTCGCCAAGCATCCCGCCGCAGACTATGCTTTCTACGGCCTTGCCCTCCTCGATGCCATCATCGGACAGTCCCAGGAGTGCCTCGACAATCTCGCCCGAGCCATTGAAATGAACCCTCGCAACCGCCTTCAGGCACGTGTCGATAACGATTTTCAGAACATGGCCGACGACCCCCGCTTTACGGAACTGCTGTATCCTGAAATTCCGTAAGGTTTTTTATTGAATCCACCCCCCCTCGCTAACGGCTCTCCCCCACCCGCGCCCTCCTCCGGCGTCAACACTTCCACTCTGCCCCGTCCCATGCGCGTCGTCGCCATTGGCGGAGGCACCGGCCTCTCCACCCTTCTCCGCGGACTCCGCCGCCATGTCGTCACCCCCGGCCAATCCACCCCAGGCGAAATCGCCGACCTCGCCGCAGTCGTCACCGTCACCGACGACGGCGGCTCCTCAGGCCGCCTCCGCAAAGACTTCAACATGCTCCCCCCCGGAGACCTGCGCAACTGCATGGTCGCCCTCAGCGAAGAAGAGGCCCTCCTCGCCCAGCTCTTCAACCATCGCTTCCGCGCCGGCGACGCCCTCCAGGGCCACAACTTCGGCAATCTCTTCGTAGCAGCCCTCACCGAAATCACCGGCGACTTCGCACAGGCCATCCAGCTCTCCTCAAAGATTCTTGCCACGCGCGGCCGCATCTATCCCGCCACCACCGCCAACACCACCCTCGTCGCCGAAATGGACGACGGCTCCTTCGTTCGCGGCGAAACCAACATCACCGCCAGCGACCAGCGCATCGTCGAACTCACCCTCGATCCGCCCAACCCCGCGCCCTTGCCTGAAACCATGGAGGCCATCGAGCGCGCCGACCTCATCACCGTCGGTCCCGGCTCCCTCTACACCTCCCTCATCACCAATCTGCTCGTTGAAGGCATTCCCTCAGCCCTCGCCAACGCCCGCGGCCTCCGCGTCTTCGTCTGCAATCTCATGACCCAGGCCAACGAGAGCCTCGGCCTCTCCGCCTCCGAGCACATCGAACGCATCTACGAGCACACCCGCGCACCCATCTTCGACTGCGCCCTCGTCAACACCGCGCCCTTCTCGCCCCAAACTCTCGCCCGTTACGAGGCCGAGTTCGCCGCGCCCATCGTCGCCGACATCGAACGCATTCAGGCCCTCGGCGTCCGTTGCATCGCCGGCGACTTCGCCAGTGAAGAAGCCGTCGTCCGCCACGACTCTGACCGCGTCACCGGCGCATTGCTCGCCCTCGGACAAACCGCCCGCCGATCCTAGCAGTGCTAGGTCCGGGCTTCAGAACGGAGTGGTAGGTCAGGGCTTCAGCCCTGACATTCAAGCCACAAATAAGCCGGGCTTTAGCCCCTGAGGAATGCCTTTCCGGTGCACCCCACCACAGCCCCTTGCATCAGAAACCCCAGCCCCCGCCAATTCCTCTTCCCCGCCGCCCCCCATTCGCAGTAAAGTAAAATCGCACTGTTTCCAGCCCGCCTTACTCAAAAAGGAGGAATCATGCGCAAAACCCAACTCTCCCTCGCCATCGCATGTTGCTTCTTCTTCGCCGCGCAATGCGCCCAGGCCCAGATGAACCGCAAGCCCGGCCTCTGGCAAATGGTCAGCACCATGACCTGGCAGCAATCCCCCATGCCTCCCGGAATGACCATGCCCCCCGGCGCAAGCTCCCCCTTCGGTGGCGGAGCACACACCTCCCAGGTCTGCGTCACCCAGGCCGAAATCGACAAGTACGGCGCTCCAGTCCCCAAAAGCCAGGGCGAGTGCCAGGTCAGCAACATCCATCTAAACGCCAACTCCATGTCCGCCGATTGGATATGCACCGGCCGCATGGCGGGCAAAGGCACGGTAGAGTCCACATGGACAGACGCCGACCACGCCACCACTAATGTCCACTTCACTGGCAACATGGAGATGGGCCCCCAGTCCCACCCCGTAGAGTTCACCATCCAGGCCCTCTCCACCTACAAAGGCCCCGACTGCGGCAACGTAAAACCCGCGCCCGTTGCTAACTCGGATAGGTAGTCCGCGCCTCAACTCTGTCTCCGAGATCGAATCGGCGCGACGAAAAACCGATTAGAATACCGTCCTGACGAGCCTCTTTTTTGACAGGGCGCAGGTGGGTCTCATCTCGCCCATTAATCCCCGGCGGTATCGCCTTCCAGCTACCCGCGCCAATCAATCGGCCTGCCGCAGTCTGTTCAGCCTGCCCACCACCTCGGGCGAATACATACATCACAACTTGCGCAAGATTTTGACAAATCGACAAGAAGTGTCAGGAAAACGCTGTTGACGCTACGCCTGTGGCTCGTCAGCATCCGAACGATTCAGATTCTGAATTCTAGCGGCACTTTTCACGGCTTCTTCTCCATATTTTCGGATCGTGCACAAAACCGGATATAGCGAAGGAAACTCTCGATCTCGCCACCCCGGTCAGGCAACATTCGGCCGCCCGCAAATACATGCCTTGCAAAGGAGTCACCGCATGTCGTGACCCGAATCACTGCGTCGGGATATTGAGGAGGGATCAAGTAAAGGTCTGAGAGTTTCAGGGGCCCTACAGCCTAAGCGCGCCAGCCTGATGCTGCACAAATGATCGTCGGGCAGGAGGATCTGCATGAACTATCCGGTGTGGGACGTTGCCTTTGGTGCCGGCCTGCTGATTGCCGTCGTGTCCATTCTTCATGTCTTTGTCTCCCATTTCGCAGTGGGTGGTGGGCTCTTTCTCGTTCTTACAGAACGAAAGGCCCGGCGCAACAACGACACGGCGCTCCTCAACTGGCTCAAGTCGCACACTCGATTCTTTGTTCTCGTCACAGTCGTCTTCGGCGTCGTCAGCGGGGTCGGCATCTGGTTCACCATTGGGCTCATTAACCCCATGGCAACCGCCAGCCTGATCCATATTTACGTCTGGGGATGGGCAATCGAGTGGATATTCTTCTTCCTTGAGATCACGGCGGCCTTGCTCTACCTCTATGGCTGGGATAAGCTCGAGCCGCGGCTTCACATGTGGTACGGATGGATCTACTTCATCGCTGCCTATATCAGCCTCGTGGTCATCAACGGAATCATCACCTTCATGCTCACTCCCGGAAGCTGGATCAGGAACCATCAGTTCTGGAGAGGCTTTTTCAATCCAACCTACTTCCCATCGGTGGTCCTGCGCACTGCCATTGCGCTGGCGCTCGCAGGCATCTACGCCTTGATCACTGCGAGCGTCCAGAAGGACTCGGCTCTCAAAGCGCGCATCGTTCGCTGGAGCGCGCTTTGGATCGTCCCCTCTTTGGCGGTCATGCCCCTGATCGGCTGGTGGTACATCCGCCGGGTCCCCGCCGACATCTGGGCCAACGCCCGAGGTGCCATGCCCACCGGATCACTGTTCGCTACGCTCGCTGTCGTTTTCCTCGCCGTAACCTTTGCGCTGGCCTTGCTCGCGCTCCTCCGGCCTGGACGAATTCACCTGGCGTTCAGCTTATTAGTTGCCGTGGTTGCACTGGGAACAATGGGTTCATTCGAGTTTGTTCGCGAGGCCATTCGCAAACCCTATGTCATTCAGGGATACCTCTATTCCAATTCGCTCTACGCCAAGCAGATGCCGGGCGACGGCGGCTTCACCACCGACGAAGTCAGCAATGCCGGCGTTCTCAAAAGTGCAAAATGGATTCACATTCGCGACCTGACTCCGCAAAATCAGGTCATCGTCGGCCATGAAATCTTCCGCGTCGAATGCCAGAGCTGCCACACACAGAACGCCTATCGCGGCATCAAAGAGCTCATCGTGTCACGTCAATGGAACCAGAACAAGATTCAAGCCATGCTTGGCGGCCTGGAATTCATGCACAACGGCGTCATGCCTCCATTCTCGGGAACGGATCCCGAGCGCGCCGCTCTGGCCGCCTATCTCAGTTCGCTCCAGCCCATCCCTGCCAACGCCGTTGCAGCGACCGACGGCAAAACCGTCTTTGCGCAAAACTGTTCCATGTGCCACCAGGTAACTGCTGCCGATCCGCTCTTCAAAAACCTGCCCCAGGATCCCAATGCAGCCGCCGACGCACTCAGGGACCTCACAGCCCTCTTCCCCCTCATGCCCGACATCAAGCTCTCTGACCAGCAGCGCCCCGCGCTCGTCCAGTGGATCAATTCCCAGCGCAGCGGGATTCTACGCAGCGCAAACGAACCCGCCGCCACGCAAGGAGAAAACTGATCATGATGCAGCAGAACCTGATCCCCACACTGGATCCCAATCCCCTGCCCGCGCCCTATTGGGTCTTCAAACTGCTCCTCATCGTCACTTTCTTCCTCCATATCCTCGCCATGAACTTCATGCTTGGCGGAGGCGTTCTCGCGCTGGCATCCAAGTGGCGTTCCAGCAAACTCACGCATGGCAATCGCTTGTTCCACGACATTGCAAAGAAGCTACCCTCTCTGCTTCCGGCAACCATCACCATCGGTATTGCGCCGCTGCTGTTTGTGCAGGTGCTTTACGGACAGTTCTTCTACACCTCGTCCATCCTCCTGGCCTGGCCCTGGTTCCTTGTTCTCGTCTTCCTCACCATTGCCTATTACGGCTTCTATTACGCCTCTTTTCAAAGTGGGAAAAACACCGCGCGAGCCGGCAATGTAATGCTGATCAGCGTAATCCTGATCTTCGTCATTGGGTTCATCTACACCAACAACCTCACCCTCAGCCAGACGCCCTCACGCTGGAGCCAGAAGTACTTTGCCAGTCCTTCAGGATGGAGTCTCAACCTCTCCGAGCCCACCCTCATCCCCCGCTACCTCCACTTCATGGTTGCTGCCGTTGCCATGGGCGGCCTCTTGCTCGTGTTCATCGCCCTCGCCAACTGGAAGCGCGACCGGGACTATGCTCGTCAGGTCCTGCAATTTGGCGGCAAAGCATTCATGTATGCCATGATGACCCAACTCGTCATCGGCGTCTGGTTCCTCGTCAGTCTGCCACGCAATCTGCTCATGCTTTTCATGGGAGACAACCGCTTGGCCACGTCTCTTCTTCTGGTCGGCATCGCCGGCGGCCTGGCCGTCATCTTTCTCATGTCCGACGCCCTGCACAAAGAGAATCTCCGCATGGCAGCATTCATCGTGCCCGGCATCACCGTCGTCGTAATGCTCTGCATGTCCGTCATGCGAGACATCCTGCGCGACGCCTACCTCAATCCCTATTTCAATCCCGGCCAGTTCGTCGTTAAAACTCAGTGGGCCGTGTTTCCCCTCTTCCTCGCCCTCTTCATCGGCGGCGTAATTCTCTGGCTCATCATGCTCAAGAGATATGGCCTCTTTGGCCGAGCCAGGACCGCAGATACGCCACCCAGCCCCAACCACTAGCCCCAAAGAATCGAACAGAAGCGCAAGGCATCGAACCAGTAGGTCAACGCTTCAGCCCAGACAACAAGTCATCAATAAAACAACAGGAGTGCAGGGTACAGGCTTCAGCCCGTACATCTATCCAGCCCCTAAAACAAAAACGCTCTTTGCGGCTATAACCGCAGAGCCCTACCCAGGAACGCTTGTTCTCGCAGCGTCAGCCCCTGCCACGAACCACGCAAAATAGAACCGGAGCGGCAAACCACAGCCTCACCCTCCACCGCAAATCGAGGCTTTGCAAGGGCACGGATTCCATCGCGCCGCAAACAGATCCTGATCCCTCGCAGCTTCGATTAGCCGATCTCCGGAGTTCAACCTTCTTATCTCCCCTCCCGAAATGCCAGTTACGCGCAATGCCTGCTTTTCGCTGTTGTCGCCATCATTCCACTCACTCGGGGTGCAGTTCCGGTCCTAATCTGCGCAGGGACTCAAGATCGTTGTCGATCACCGTGATCACTTTGTCCTACGCATCGTAGGACGGCGACCACTGAGGATAGTGGCGCCGCATCTCGGCAATATCCTCGTGTTGCGGAATCCTTCGCCGCGCGGAAATCGCTTCCACGAAGATTCTGACCTGGTATTTGTCGAACTCCCGCGGGCCTCCCTCTTCCTCAGGAAGATCCAGCACCACCGCGCCCTGCGGCTCAGAAAGTCTGGAAGCATCCACGCCCCGCAACAGCTTCACCATCGGGTCCTTCATGTATTCATCCACCTCCGCTTGCAGCGCTTCAACGCTCGGCGGAGAGGACTCGCTCGCTGCAACCCACTGAGGTGCAGCCGCAGCCTCCGGCATCTGGAATTCCACCCAATTGTCTGGTATCCCCGGATAAAGTCTGACCGTTTCATCCGCGCGAATATCCACTTCGTACCTTCTTGTAAAAAGGAAGGGAAACGGCGACTTGTCGTAAGTATTCGCCCCATGCGAAGGCAACAACACCGGCGAGTTGATCGCAAGCTCGATCGTGTAGTGGCCCGGCCGCAGTGCAAGATCGGTCTCCCGGGAGATATGCTCTGGATCCAGCGATGCGGAACCAGTGTAGTCTCCCAGGTAGTCGTAGTCTTCCTGGTGCATGCTCAAAGCGCGACCGTGAACGCTCCATAGCTCCCAGCCCCGCCGTGCGCCTTGCAATTTACCCAATTGCACCACCACAACGCCCTCGGGAGATCGCGGGAACGCGCGGAGGAGCGCTCACAATCCTGCCGTTGGCATGAATCCAATAGTCATCGCCGATCATGGCGGCCGGCACCCACACCTTCAACGTCCCGTTCGCCGCGCGGGAGTGGCTCGCCGGACGCGCCTTCAACGCCTTGGCTTGCGTTCCGATTCCAGCCGCTCCAAGGCTAAGGATCAGCAACCCCGCCAAATGCCGTCGGCACCGCCGGCGATGTTCAACTGCGCCTTTAGAGCGCACGATTGACGCTTTTTGATCCAGCAAAAAGATCTGTTGGGATCTCGTGTTCATGGTTCTACCTTGGGCTAAATGTAGAATCACGGTGCCCGAACGATTCCCATCTGTCCATACCACGCAGGGCTGGGATGCCGTCCTGAGTTCAACAACCCCACATCGCATTGTTGCGACTTCTTTTGCGGGCTCTGGTTCTACGGGCAATAGTTGTCAATCCTGCAATTGAGTCCACAGCGCCCTGGCCTCAAACGCCCCGTGTCAGGGCACGACTTCAGTCGTACCGCAAACGCCCGAGAACAACCGTCGGCTTCAGCCCCTGAAAAACGCCCCCGGCAGGTCGCCCTGCTCTGATCCTGCCCAAAAAGAGCGGGTGCCCCATGTCTCGATTCTGAGCCATGGGATGTAGGCGCTGGCATAACGAAGGCGCCTTCGGAACGCACCACTTCGGCCTTTCAAAACACATCCAACCCAAACACTGCCGTGCCCCATCCTCCTGAGCGAAGTCGAAGGACCAGCTTCTTGTATTCCCTGCGGAAAGGGTGGAAGACCAAGAACTCAATCACACGCTCCTTAAGCCCGCCCACCCGCGAAACCATCAAGTTCTGTCCTTAACCACCACGACAGTCCCAATAGGGACCTGACGTTTCTCACCGGCAAATAAATGGGGCGGTCAACCTTGCGATTGGCCGCCCCAGCGAGTGATGCAGTCTTAGGAGACTATGGAATGTAGTACACCTGCGTTTGAGCAGAGTTTCCGCTGGCGTCCTGCACTTGAATCGTCCAGTTGTACGTCGAACCGCCGGTGAGGTTGCCGACCGTTGGCGTGCTGCCTCCTCCTGTTGGATCGGTGCCCCAGACGATCTGCGGAACGGTCGAGGGGAATCCGTTCAGATTGGAGTTGTTGCCCGGGATTTGCCAGATTGTCGCGCTATTGTCATTGAGGTAGAACTGGTACGTGTAGCTGCTGGCGCTTGTTGGGTAAGTCCAGGTAAAGGTGGGTGTAGTGCTCGTGCTGCTGGTACCGTTGGGCGCCAGGTTGGTGGCAAGATCGCTCGCGCCCACCAGCGTACTGGTGCTATTCCACCCTGTCACCGTGCCCGTCAACGTATCCGAGGTTCCATCGCTATAGGTCACCGCAAGGGCGTAGGCGTCGCCAACGCTCGGCGTCACGCTGTTGCTCAGGCTTACGTCGTATTCGAACTGCGGGGTGCCGCAATCGATGCATGAACCAATGTCAAGGGGGTTAATTACGTTAGGACCTGAAACCAACTGAACGGCAACGGGCAGCTTGTTACCCTCTCGTACATTGATGTTGAGGTTGTAGCCCGTAGAACTACCGCCGGAGTAGGTGTCTTGATAGTACTGGGTTGATACCGTTGCGGTGCTATTGGCGGAGGGCAAGGTCAGGCTCTGTCCGGTCAACGTTCCTGTAACGGCCATGCCGCTGATGTTTTTGTTGTCATGGGTGTTGGTTACGTCCCCAGCGTTGACCAGGCCGTCATTGTTCTGGTCCAGGATGCCAAAGAAGTAGTAATCGGGATTGGTGTCGGTGGGGACAAAGGCCGCGAAGGCATTCGCGCCCGTAACGGGCGACGCGATCCGCGCTCCATAGACGTGGCCAGTACTCTGATTGTAGTAGCCAACGTATAGCGGGCCCGTCGGGGTAATGCCGGCGGGAATGGTGACCGTGCCAGTGACGCTGTTGCCGCTGGTCGGCGCGCCGATAACCACGCCAGTTGGAGTGCCGCCGCCGTACACTGTCCAGCTCGTGGCAGGTCCGGCCGCATTGCGAGACCGGGCTTCAAAGTAGTACGTCTGGCCGTTGGTAAACGGGCTGCCGGTGATGCCGGAGGTAGAGTTGCCCAGAATCCAGATATTACTACTGGTCCCGTCAGCTTTGAAGTTGTAAGTTGTTCCGCTGGTGAAGGACGAACTCGTGCTGAATTGCACGTCGTAGGAAGTCGCCGCTTCCACGCCACCGCTGTTCTTGGCTGCCTTAAAGCTGATCATAACGCCCTGATCGCCTCCGGTGATCGCGGCGAGGGACGGATTTGAAGTGGGCACTGCCGTCGGCGTGTTATCGGTCAGCGGGACGCTGGCTCCGGTCACGTTGGCGGAAGTAATCGTCACGTTGCTGCCGGTGCCCGATGGGTTTGAGGTGTTCTGTTGGCCATCGTTCAAAGTGTCCATCCACGTCACAGGCGTGTAGGTGCCGGGCTGCACGCCGTGAATTGTGAACGATCCCGGAGCGCTGATACTGGTGCCCGGCGAGTTTCCACTGCAGGAAGTGTTATTGAGTTGGACATAAACCCGTCCGGTGTTCGATCCGCCGTAGCTGACCGTGCCGGAGACCGTATAGCCCAGCATGGCGCCAAAGCTTTCGCCGGACAGGGCGCTGTTGTTCACGGTTACGTTCAGGGTTGCCGGATAGAACACAGAACTTGGTCCCGTGATCGAGGGCGTAATGGTGTACGTCCCGTTGGGAACGCTGGCAAACGAGTAATTCCCGCTACTGTCGGTAGTGGCCGTTTGCACTACGGTTCCTCCGGGACTCGTGGACAGAGTAACCGTGATTCCAGGCGCACTTCCGCCGTTGCCGCACTTGTTGGTGAGAGTAATCTGGCCGCTTACCTGCGATCCGGCAGAGTTGACGGCGACGGTGTAGGTGTTGGGGCCGACTACGGTGCCGAGGTTGTCCTTGATGGATGCGGTAAAGGTTACCGTGCCGGTCCCGGTAGGCGTTCCGCCAACCGACAGCGAGTTGCCGCCAGTGTTGGAGACGCTCAAGCCGAGCCCGCTTGCGAGGGCGACAGTTGAGCCGTTTGTTGGAACGGCGGAGCCGTTCACAGTCCACACATAGGGCGATGCGCCGCCTGTGGCATTGATTGCGCCAGAGTAGAGTTGGCCGTTGGTTGCCGAAGGCAGCGAACTCGGGTTGGGCGTGGGTAGAGTCAAGGTGGCCGGGTTGCTCACCACGATGGAGTAGGCGTACGGACCAACGCTCTGGCTGGTCACGGTGTCGGTCACAGTCACGTTGAAGGTCACCGTTGTGGCTGACGTCGGGGTTCCCGTGATCTGTTGCGTGGATCCGCTGAGGGCCGCGCTCAAGCCGTCGGAAGGCAGGCCGGTCACGGTCCAGGAGTAGGTGCCGCTGCCGCCCGAGGCGGTGATCTGCCCGCTGTAGAGCGAACCCGTGGTGCCTGGTCCCGGAACGCTGGAACTGGGAGTGGGCAGCGACAGCGCGCTGTAGATGGTAATCGTCAAGGCAACCGGAGTTGCCGTATTGCTGCCCGAATCAGTTAGATTCGCCGTAAAGCTGGCGGTTCCGGTCTGAGTTGGCGAGCCGGTAATTACGCCAGCGCTGGACAAGCTGAGACCATAGCTTGCCAGGTTGCTGGAGGTTGCCGACCAGGTGTAGTTCGCGCCCGTGCCGCCACCGGCCGTCAGCGTTTGCGAATAGGGCGATCCCACGGTCCCGGAGGGGAGCGTTGTGGTCGTGATGGTGAGCACGTTGTAGACGCTGAAGGTGAAAGCGGTCGAGGCCGTGTGGCTTTGGGAGTCGGTCACCTGCGCGGTGAAGCTGACGGTTCCTGTGCTGGACCCCAGGTTTGCCGAGGACAGCAGGCCGGTGGAAGACAGGGTGAGGCCGAAGGATGCCAGGTTATTTGCACCGGTGGTCACCCAGGTATAGCCCGTGCCCGAGCCGCCGGAGGCCGACAACTGCTGCGAGTAAGCGAGATTGATGGTGCCCGACTTCAGCGAGGCTGGGGTTGTGATGCTGAGAGCTGGATTGACCGTGAAGCTGGTCGATGCCGTGGCCGCGCCGTAGTTTCCGCTGGCTGCCTGACTTGCGCCGAGCACAACGGTGCCCGCGCCGGTTGTCGTTACGGTGTTGCCTGCGATGGTTGCCGGTCCACTGGTGACCGAGTAAGTAACGGTACCGCTGGAGGCCGACGTTGCGCTCACCGTGAACGACGGGTCCCCAAAGGTTTGGGTTGGAATGGCGGCGAAGGTGAGCGTGGGCGTCTCCGGATTAACCGTGAAGCTTGTGCTGGCCGTCGCGGAAGTGTAATTGGTCGTGGCCGCCTGGCTGGCGCCGAGAACGACGGTGCCAGCGCCGGTAATCGTCACCAAGTTGCCGGCAATCGTTGCCGGTCCGCTGGTGACCGAGTATGTGACCACACCTGCCGAAGCCGAGCTTGCGCTCACTGAAAACGGCGCGTCCCCGTAGGTATGGGCTGCAATCGCCACAAATGCCAGGATAGGCGTCGCGGGGTTTACCGTGATCGAGTAGCCCTGTGTCAAAGAGTCGCCAAACGCGTCGGCGGCCTTGACCGTGAAGGCGAAATTTCCCACCGCCGTGGGAGTTCCGGTAATGGCGCCGGTCGCTGGGTTCAGACTGAGCCCGGTGGGCAAAGCTCCGGTGAGCACGCTGTAAGTCAGCGCGCCCGCGCCGCCTGTAGCAGCCGCGCTGCCAACGTAGGCCGAGTTATACGTCGCGGTAGCTGGAACCGCTCCTGTAAATGCCATTGCCGGAGCCGCTGCAATCGTCATGTTCAGCGTCACGGTCGCGGTTAGCTTGGTCGGCGCGCCGGAATCCGTCATGGTGAAAACGGGGCTGTAGGTTCCTGCGCAGGCAGCCGTAACGGTACCGGTGATCAAGCCGCCCGTGCTCATGCTCAGACAAGGAGGCAGTGTCCCGGTACTGACTGACCAC
>DATKWA010000168.1:0-5974 GCA_035529815.1 Occallatibacter sp.
AGACTAACATTTATCGCGGTGCAAAAAAGCCCGGGCCGATCAGCTCGTCTTAAGAGGTCAATTTAGCCATGGTACCGGCAAGCATTCTTCAGTTCGCCAAAACCGAATCCAGTTCCGCGCAGGAGGTCGAGAGTCCGCTTCTGAGGGCCTTTGCAGACAGAATTCTGGCCCACGCGCAAAATGAGGGTGACACGCTGACTGCGATTCCAGGGTTCAGGCTCTTTCGCAGGACGGGGCTGACCAGCTGTACCTCGGCAGCTTACAAGCCTTCGCTGATTCTCTACGCGCAGGGTCAGAAGACCGTTCAGGTCGGCGATTCCTCCTACATTTGCGATGCAGGCACGTGCCAGTTGACCAGCGTGGACATGCCTGTCTTCAGCCAGGTGACACGGGCCAGCCAGGAGGAGCCCATCCTGGCAATTGTTCTGAAGATTGATATGGCAGTGGTGCACGAGATTTTGAGCCGGCAGGAGTTCCTGGCCCCGGGAGCCTGCACGGGAACGCGCGGAATGGCGATCGGCGAAAGCACACACGAGTTGCTCACGGCTTGTCTTAGACTGGTGAGTCTGCTCGACACCCCTCAGGACATCGATTTCATGGCCGGGCTTGTGGAGCGCGAGATCGTCAACAGAGCGCAGCGCAGCCCACTTGGCAAACACTTGCGCGCGATTGCGACGCTTCGCCATCAGAGCAACCAAACCGCCAAGGTGATCGCCTGGCTGAAGTCTAACTACAACAAACCGCTGCATGTGAATGAACTAGCCGAGATGACGCAGATGGGCGTTTCTACTTTTCATTTGCGCTTCAAGTCGCTCACACAGATGAGCCCCCTCCAGTACCAGAAACGCCTCCGGCCGCATCAGGCGCGGCTGATGATGATCAATGCAGGGCTGGATGCGGCCACCGCGGCTTACGAGGTGGGCTACGAGAGCGCAAGCCAGTTTAGCCGCGAGTACCGCCGCTTCTTCGGACAGCCGCCAATGCGGGACGTAAAGGCGCGGCAAACGGCGTGAGGCCAGCCAAGATTGGAACCGTCCGGCGCGCGTAGGTATCCCACCTCCCAGGGATCGATCTTTGCTTATGCCCGCTACTATGCGACCTGCTTTATCGCCAGGTTCAGCTTTTCGAACTCGGTGGTGCCGAGGCCGTGATTGGAAGCCATAGCAAGGTAAGGCAAACGGTCCGGATTCAGGTTCCACCACGCCTTCGCCACCCATGCATCCAGAGCCACGGGGTCCGTTGAAGCTACGACTGTCTTCTTGGTGTCGACATCTTCCAGGCTGCCTCCCGTGGGCCCGTTCCGCAACAGCACGCGATAGCCGTCGAGAATCGTAACGGTGGGGAGCATGAAACTCGCCAAATCGACGAGTGACTGGTGGATCTGCTGATGCAGCCGGTTGCGCTGGCCGCCAAGAATTCCATACCAGTTCTTCATCCCCAGCGTCACCCCCAGCAGCGAATGGTGCTTGGCGATCGGAAGATTGATGACTTTGTCAGCCTCAAGAAACGGCCCGAACACGGGCCACGTCTTCAGGACCACGCCGCCAATGTCCACCTCTCGGAAGCGCTCCGGGTCAGGCAGAATTACCTCTGCCCCAGCCGCGAGAGCCGCAGCCTGGATGCCCGAACGATGAAAGCAGCGCTGGGCCTCGTTGCAGCTGACGTCGGTAACAGCTACCTTCTTCGCACCGGCTTGCCAGCACTGGCGCACGACTTCAGCGACCAGGTCGGGATTCGTATTCGCGGCTTGTTCGGGCGTGCGATCCCATGCGATGTTCGGTTTGATGACGACCACGTCCTGCCGCGAGATGAACCGCCGGATTCCACCGAGGGCTTGAAGCGCAGCCTGCGCCAGAGCGGCCGGTTCTCCGCCGTGTGCCACGCACATCTGCGGCAGTTGTGGATCGGCTGCCACGCGGTGATCGCGGCTCGCGCGCTCAGGCGCAGCGGGAACAGGACGGAAGCTGTGCTCGCTGAGCCAGAGACCCGTGCCGGTTAAAACGGTGCCCGCACCGGCGAGCCGCAGGAGTTGAATCATGGCTTCGCGCCGGGAAAGGCCACCGGTCTGCGGCGAGTCTTGCTCGGATCCGGGATGGAGTGTTCCGCTCATGGGTGCCTCAACGCTTTCGTCTTCGCAGCGCTCAACGAACCTGGCCCGCAGAGCGCTTAGACTTCTACTACTTCCATCCGTCCAGGTTCATTCGTTCCCAGCCCATGCGCGGCGTTAGCAGCGGTGGCGATGTAGCGCGGTGGCCTGCCTGCGGACTCGAGCGTAGGCATTCCCACTTCGCTGCGTTTCCTTTCGATCATTTGCCAGGCAACGGAGTCCAGGGCAACGCGGTCCTCACCCACAATCAGCGCATTCGGATACCAGAGCCGCTCGGGACGGAATCCAGGCCCGCCATCATAAACCGAAGAAAGAGCATCGCCGATGGTGAACCGCACTTTCTGCCGCACCACCGGAATACAGTTCAGGTCCGCAACAGCAGGATTGCATCCGTCCCTGTGCAACTCGAAAGGACGCTCCACAACTCCATACATGTTCTTCATCGCGAAAGTCACGCCGGCCATCGAGTGGTCTTTCAGGATGGGAAGCCCGATGACCATGTCGCAGAGAGTGAGAGCCTTGGCCAGATTCACCCGAGCGCTTCCGAAAGATTGAGGATTTTGTTCGTATCCGAAAATTTCGGAACTGAGAGTACGTATGCTGCCCGGATTGTCAGAGTGCTCGAACCCGCAAGCCTCGAGGAACCGGGTGCGCTGCTCCCAGATGATGATGTTCGCCGGCTTGATGCCGGCCTGCTGCAGGCGCTCACAGACCGCCTTTGTGAGCACGGGATGCGTCGCAATGCCCTTCCCGCCAAGGCCATTTACCTTGAGGCCGATGACCTTGTCTGGACCAAGGTCCTTGCCCAGAATGCGTTTCCAGCCATCGAGCGGTTTGTTATAGCCCGTCCATGAGGCGACAGCGCGGTCCAGCAGTGCCACGACGCGTGTCTCATCCAGTTGCCCGGGACTCGAATAAACTTTAGCATCGCGCGCGATAACGACGCGCGATTTGACTGCGTTGTGATCAGCCGCGCCGCCCAGCCCCAGCGCGGACTTCGAACTCAGAAGCAGCGCTCCGGTTGCAGCGGTCTTTAAGAACTCGCGTCGGCTTTCCATGGCATTCCTCGCTTTCATTGCCGGCCGTTCAATCGGCACGGCCCTGCTGATTCTTAGAGTTTGCCGGCAATGGCTTGTGCCAGGCCGGAGAGAGCCAGCGGCGTGTCTGGGTCTCCCTGATAAGCGACGATTCGCACCAGGTAAGGTCCCTTGCGGAAGAGCACGCTCTGAGCAAAGGCAATGCCGCCATCGCCAATGGCCAGCTGCTTTCCGCCTGCCAGAGAACCAGCGTCCAGCATCTTCTGTGCCCCGTTCACGTCACCCATCTCGAACACATCCGCAGTGGCTTCGATTTTGCCCTGGTACTTGTAGTCGCTGGTTGAGGTAGTTACGACGCCGGCCGCGACATACTGATCGGCGTCGCCGTCGATGTACTGATACAGATCTTTGGCGGCAAAGATGCGTGTCGCGCTGGTCTTTTTCCATCCGGACGCGGCATCGGTCGCAGGGAAAGGATCAGCGGCCTTCTTCCTGCACGCAGCGGGCCCCATCAACGTGAAGATTGCAGCCGCCGCCAAGGCAATTGCGAAAATCGAGGAACGATGAGTCACTGTGTTATCCCTTTCTTTACTTCCGGTTCAGCAGAATCTGGCTCGATGGCGACCGGCTTTCGCCGATCGACGTCACGTAAACGGCGGGATGTTCCTGTAGAGGGCACGCATACTCGCAGGCCCCGCATCCCACGCAGCGGCTCGGATCGACGCGCGGCTGCTTCAGGGTCTTTGCCCGGCCCGCGGAGTCGATCACCTCGGCTTCCTCCAGATAAATGGCCTTCGGCGAGACCGGGCACCACTCCTCGCAAACTATGCACTCGGTGGCCAACGCCCAAGGCAGGCAACGGCCGCGATCGTAGCTGGCCATGCCCAGGCGGATCGGCTCACTCCGCCCCAGCCCTTCCACCCAGCCCTTTTCTTCCGGCGTGATCTGCCAGATGGCTCCGGTCGGACAAACCTCGGAACAGAGCACGCAACTCGGCTCACAGTAGCCGACCCGCGGCACCAGTCTCGGCGTCCATAGCCCTTCAAGCCCGGCCTCAATCAGCGTCGGATGAAGTGCCGTGTTGGGACAGACCTTCATGCACTCGCCGCAACGTATGCATCGCGAAAGGAACTCTTCTTCGTCGAGCGAGCCAGGCGGCCGAATCAGGCGTTCGTTTCGGCTCTTCCCCATGCCTGTGCTCGATCGAAACAGAGGCACGGTGACGGCTCCGGCAGCCAGACCTGCGATTGTGCGACGAAGGCCAATGTCTGGTGTGGCCACCTCCTTCTCTTTGCGGAAGAAGCGAAACTCCAGGGTCGAATGCGGGCAGCTTCCGACACAGTTCATGCACATGAGGCATTCGCTCTTGCGCCACGGCTTGCCTCCGATAGGATCGTCTGCGCCTTGACAGTGCAGGAGGCAGCGATTGCAGTGATCGCAGGCCGCCGCGTCTTTGTGCAATCCCAGCACGGACCAGCGTGAAGCCGCACCCAGCAAGGCTCCTAGCGGGCACAACGCGCGGCACCAGAACCGTGTAATGCGCAGGCTGGCGAAAAGAATTACCAGAAAAATAATCCCGAGGAAAACGCCCTGCATGAAATGCGGCTGCCGGAAATCCAGAATCGTGTGGCGCAGGAAGACATGAAGATCTTCCCCTGTAGTTTTAATCCAGCTCACATGGCTGTGCTCAAGCGGAGTAATCACTGACCGGAGCGCAACGTTGAGGGCGGGCAGCAGCGCGAGGCCCCACGAGCGAACCAGCAGGCTAAACGGGTCGAACCAGCCGATCGCGGCAGAGCCCATCAGAGCGGCGATCAGTCCCGTTACCAGGAGAACGTATTTCCAGGTCTGCCAACGTTTGTAACGGTTCGAGTCGATGCGTTGCTTTCCCCGCTTCGACTCCGAGGGCCAACTGCTCACGTATTGCTGCAGCGTTCCCATCGGACAGATCCATCCGCAGAAAAAGCGGCCAAAGAACAGCGTTGGCACCAGGATGATCAGACTCCAGAGCAGGCCGCGGTAGAGCGCATGGCTGCCCAAAGCGTTCACCAGTGCCACCAAAGGGTCCCATTCGAAGAACAGCCGCAGGGGCCCACGCAGGTGAATCTCTGTCGCTGCTCCTGCATCAGGCCTCAGGGAGGTCATGATCAACAGCCAGAAAAACAGCAGCAGAAATAAAACCTGTGAGATCCTCCGCAGGAGTGGCAACCGGGTCCGTGCCACGACGCTCCTTCCGCGCGTTCGCGCATGCTCCTGCTGGCGGGGCACCGCACTCGCGCCAAGCCAATGATGACCAGCGCAATCGCTTGTAACAGTGACAGCGGTCACCAGATGCAGGTTCACCGGACGAACGGGCAAGCATTCAATAGAAATGAGCAATTATGAAGGAGTAGCTTCTTCGTTTCGGGAACCGTAGTGGGGCCGATAGGGATCTAACGTTTGCAGGGAGTCATCCTGCGAATCACGCGCAACGTGGCCCCAAGGACATTCGCAAGTATCAGGAGACGCTCGTCACCAAGTTGAAGTACAGGCCGAACAACGCGCGTCTATGCTGGCTGAAGGCACGCAAACGGAAAATGCTACCCCATCCGTTCCGCATCGAGCACGGAGCGGATGGGGTCAGCGGAGGGCGCAAATCTGCTAAGGATACATGCCGCGAATCATTGCGGCCTCTGCCACACGGCTGACGCCGAGCATATTATAGATTCGGCAAATAAATACTGATACTTATTTTCTCTTGTTTCGTCTAAGTAAGTATGGAACGTGAGGATGCCCGCAAGTTATCTCCGGATGCGCAGCATGAACGTCGCCGTCAGGTGGTTCGCGCTTA
>DATKWA010000169.1:0-7674 GCA_035529815.1 Occallatibacter sp.
CGAAGCGCCGACCTCAGGCTCGTTGCCATAGACGGAAGCGCAATCAAAATGGCGGTAGCCCACGGCTGCCGCACCACGAACCGCCTCGGCAACCTGGGCCGCGGTCACGTGGTCGGAGCCAAAGGTGCCCAGACCGACGGCCGGCATGCTGGCGCCGGTATACAGCTTGCTCTGTGGAACTCCGGCCAGGTCGATGCTAGCGGCTTCGCTCTGCTCTGACTTGCCCATTCTTTTTTCCTGCCTGATAGTTATCGATAACTACGACCAACGGATAATACCCGCCGGGCACACAATAGTCAACTTCGCCCTTGCGTGCAGACCGGTTGGACGGCTATAGGCGAAAGGGGCGCCGGGATACTATTTATTGAGGCAATGCACGGCGCAGACCAGCGCCTGGATATGAGAGCACCGGTGCAAGAGCGATGACCACAGCGCGGAGCGGCAAAGAACCTAAGCCGAAGTTTGAGGCCGCCGCGCCAGTGCGCATGAAAGACATTGCGCGCGATATGGGCCTGTCAACGATGACTATCTCAAAGGCGCTGCGCAACCACCCCGACATCAGCGACGAGACACGCAAACGCGTTCTAAAACGCATTAAGGAGTTGAATTTCCAGCCCAACCTTGCGGCGCGCGCGCTGATTACCGGCCGCACCTCGACCATCGGACTGGTGGTTCCCGATCTGCTTCATCCCTTTTTTGCGCAGGTGGCCAAGGCAGTATCGGCGGGAACCCGCGGACACGGCTACAGCCTGATCATTACGTCTTCTGAAGACGACCAGGCGCTGGAGCGGCAGGAGATTGATCAACTGCTGGCGAGGCGCGTCGACGTGATGCTGATCGCCTCGGCGCAAACGACAGAGGAGAGCTTTCGCCGTATCGAGGAGCGTGGAATTCCCTACATCCTGATCGACCGCCTCATCACAGGGCTGCCTGCCAATTTTGTCGGCGTGGACGATGAAGCCGTTGGATTCCTCGCCGCCTCTCACCTCATCGATCAGGGCTACCGCCGAATCGCGCATATTCGCGGCCCTGACACCAGCACCGCACTGGGCCGCGTTTTGGGCTACAGGCGTGCGCTTGCCGCGCGGCAATTGGCACCGCTGCCGGGGCACATTGTTTCCATCGGAAGTTCAGGCGACGACCGCGGAGAACCCGGCGGCTATGCGGCCGCGAGGAAGTTGCTCCGCGCCAGACAGCGGCCGGACGGCATCTTCTGCTTCAACGATCCAATCGCACTGGGCGCGATGCGAGCCATTCTCGATGCCGGCCTGCGCATTCCCGAGGACATCGCGGTGGTGGGATGCGGCAATGTGCTTTACTCCGACTTTCTGCGCGTTCCGCTTACATCCGTCGATCAGGATAGCGCGGCGATTGGAAGGCTAGCCGCGGAACTGGCTCTTGCCCTGGTTGGACCAAAGCCGCCAGTGCGGCCCAAGACAGAATTGATTGAGCCAAAACTTGTGGTGCGGGCCTCGTCGTTGCGCAAATGAGTTAGTGTTTTCCCGTGAGCGATGCCCAGATAAAATCGAGCAGAAATTTGGAATCGGCGGCGAGCGGCGCCGCGTTTTCCGCCATCAGCCGGCGCTGAATGGTTCCGCGGGTCATGTCGGCGATGAGCCACGCGGTCTTTTCAGCATCGATACGGCGAATCTCGCCTTTCTTTTCGGCCTTCCCGATGGCCGATGCCAGCAGCAGAACCGGCTCGCTGAGCCAGTCGCGGTACTGGCTGCGCGTATAGGTCAGAGCATGCGACTCGGAATCCATGATGCGGAAGAATTCCTGCCGGGTCACTGCACTTTCCATGCGGGCAAGGATGAACGCGCGGATCTTCTCTCGCAAGCCTTTGGCCTCTTCGATTCGATCGAGCGTGTTCTTCTTCAGCGCCCGCATATCGTAATCGAGAACGGCTTTGTAGATTTCCGTCTTCGATCGAAAGTAGAGATAGAGCGTACCCTTGGCAACCCCCGCATCTTTGGCAATCTCGTCCATAATGCCGGATGCGAACCCTCTGCGCGCAAAGACAGTGCGCGCCGCGTCGACAATCTCAGTGCGGCGAAACTCCGATACCACCTGCTGTTTGGTTTTCATCCCGATTTACGCTTTCGCGTCTCAATCCTGTCTTTTTCGTAAACTTTATGACTACATAGTATATTAAACTGACTCCATGGTCAGCCGCACAACAGAAGACACAGCGGAGGAACACTCCGACTGGCAGCCTTCGGTCAATCCGTGGCTGGTTGCGACTTCAGTCATGCTGGCCACCTTCATGGTGGTGCTCGACTCCTCGGTTGCCACTGTGGCCCTGCCGCATATTGCCGGCAGTTTGTCGGCCTCCACCGATGAATCGACGTGGGTGCTGACCAGCTACCTGGTGGCAAATGCGATCATGCTCCCGGCGGCGGGATGGATTGCGCGGCGCATCGGGCGCAAGCGGCTGATGATCATCTCAATTTTGGTGTTTACCGGCGCATCGCTGCTCTGCGGAATGGCGATCGACATGCCCATGCTGATTGTGGCGCGCGTGCTGCAAGGCATCGGAGGCGGCGGCATGCAACCGCTGGCCCAGTCGATTCTGCTTGAGAGTTTTCCGCCTCGCCGGCATGGCACGGCGATGGCCGCCTACGGCATGGGCATCGTTGTCGCGCCGGTGATCGGCCCCACCCTCGGCGGATGGATTACCGATAGCTATTCGTGGCGCTGGATCTTCTACATCAATCTCCCGGTCGGAATTCTGGCGCTGCTGATGACCAACCTTTTCATTGAAGACCCGCCGTATCTGCGCCATGCGTTCAAGGTCGCGATCGATTATCTCGGCTTCGGGCTGATGGCCGTGTGGCTCGGCGCCATGCAACTGGTTCTGGACAAGGGGCAGGAAGCGGACTGGTTCGAGGCCAACTGGATTCGAATGGCAACCGCGGTGTGCGCGGCCGCCTTCATTGGCTTCGTCGTGCGCGAACTCACCAGCCGGGACCCGATTGTCGAGCTTCGTATTCTGCTCAACCGCAACTTCGGCGTGGGCACGCTCATCGCTACGCTCTACGGCTTCGCGCTTTATGGCGTCACGGCTCTGCTGCCGCTGTTTCTGCAAACCCTGCTGGGCTACTCGGCGCTGGACAGCGGGCTGGCCGTGAGCCCACGCGGCCTGGGCTCGCTGGTCGCCATGATGCTGGTCGGAATCCTCGTCAATTATGTCGACGGACGCATTCTTCTCGCTCTGGGCTTTGCCGGCTTTGCTTACTCGACTTTTCTGTTGAGCCACATCAATCTCAGCATCTCCATTTGGTCCGTTGCCGTGCCCAATTTCCTCAACGGCTTTTCAGGCGGCTTTATCTTTGTTCCGCTGACCACCATGACCATGAGTCAGTTGCGCAAGCAGGAGATGGGCAATGCTGCGGGCATTTATAACCTGATGCGCAATATCGGCGCCTCCGTCGGCATCGCCACGGTGACTACGTTTCTGGTGCGCGGGTCCCAGATTCACCAGAATTATTTGACGGGCAATGTCACGGCGACCAATCCTACCGCAATGTCGGCACTCCAGGGGTTGCAGGCCAGGTTCTTCAGCGGGGGAGCCAACGCCATCACCGCGCAGCAGGATGCCCTGGGCGCAATCTACCGCAGCATTGAGCAACAGGCTACGCTGCTTGCCTATGCCGACAACTTCCGGATGGTGGGTTATTTGGCGCTGTTCTGTATCCCGCTGCTGTTACTGCTGGTGCGGCTTCGCCACAAGGCCTGACAGAGGGGTCTGAAGTGTCAACGAAATGGCCGCGCCAATGGAGCTACGCTGCCGCACGCACCAGCAGACAGGTAATGTTGTCGCCGCCGCCAGCCTCGTTGGCCGCTTCCACAAGGCTTGCGCAAAGGGCGTCGAGAGGGAGAGTTGCGCCGAGCATGGATTCGATCTTCGCGTCGGGCAGTTCGCGGGTCAGGCCATCGGAGCAGAGAAGAAACAGGTCGCCTGGTTCGGCCTCGAGATCGAAGGTATCGGACGTAACTCGGCCCTGCGTGCCCAGAGCCCGGGTAATCACATTCCTGAGCGGGGAACGCAATGCCTCGGCCGGAGTCATACGGCCCAGCCGCACCTGCTCATCCACCAGCGAGTGATCCTCGGAAATCTGCTCCAGATATTCAGCGCGCAGCCGGTAACAGCGGCTGTCGCCGATGTTGAGGACCCGGATCCGGCGCTCTTCGACCACCATGGCCACCAGCGTGGTGCCCATGCCGTTCAGCTTTTGGTTGGCCTGAGAGCGCGAGTAGATGGCTTCGTTGGCGGACGCGATGGCATGCTTGATCAACTCATCGAGCGGAGTTTCTGCGGCGCGCTGGGTGAGCAGGCGCATGAACTCATCCACGGCCAGAGAACTAGCAATCTCCCCTGCCGCCGCTCCGCCCATCCCGTCGCAGACAAGGTACACGCCATGCTCGACGGAATATCCGAATGCGTCTTCATTGGATTGGCGCTTGCGGCCCCGATCGGAAACCGCCGCAGCCGAATAGTGGACGACAGCCGTGGCCAAATGGAAACTCCCATCGCCAAGTGTACACGGGTTTCCGCAAATCGAAGCTACTCACCCCATTATTCTTCTTGGGCATCCCAATCCGGTTTCACTTGCCGGGGTTTGGTCCCGGAGTAGAATCGGAGCAACGTCAACCAATAAAGGTGAGCGTTGTGAAAAAGTGGCCATGGAGAATCATCCTAGTTGGAATTGGTTGGTTTCTGCTGGTAGTGGGCATAGTGCCCGGGGCCTATCTCCTGATGCGATTGGGAAGCTCGCATAGCAGCAAGCCACTCTCCGTTCCCGTTTCGCTTAAACAGGGGCAATTTGTGACGCCCTTCTTTACTGCCGGCGGCGGGGGCGATTACGTGATCGATCTGACCTGGGATGCGTTTCCAGCCCGGCAGACAGCCGTGGACCTGGACTGGAAGGTCATCTCCGACAACGGTTCGGTCGTCCAGCAGGGAGTCTTCAACAACCTGCTGCGTGGCGCCAATACCATCAGGCTCGGCACCTACCAGCCAACGCCGGGACAACGCGCGCAGGTCCTCCTGAACGTCCACGGGGATGTGGACCAGGGAGGCGCTCATGCAACGCTGAACGTCGGCCCGCCGGAGCCAGCGATTGGGCTATCCTACGATCTACCCTTCACTGCCAAGTGGACATTTCTGGTAGGCGGCGCCGGCTTCTTGCTGGTGCTCAGCTTCGCAATCGCCGGAGGTGTCCGGCGCAGGAAGGTGGACCGCCTCCTGAAACCGGCGCGCTGAGGCGGCCCAATTCCGATGCGCCTGCGGCCTGCGCAACCGGCTATTTTGCGCCTGCATCGGGAAGCGGCGGCGGCGGGGGCAGTTCGAAAACCTGAATGGCGCCGTCATTCAGAACCGCTATCCGCCGGCCTGAGGGCGAGATGGCCGCATTGCCTCCCGCATCGAGAATCGGGCTCAACGGCGACTCGAAGGCAACCTCCCCTGTAGCGGCGTCGAACACTCTCAACAACTGCCCCTTGATATCGTCGGTGCTGAGAGGCGCAAAGGCGCTGATTGGCCGGTCAACAGCGAGAGTCTCCTGCACCACGCGGAGCCCGTCTGGCGAGCGCGCCAAAAGCGGCCAGATCGCCGTATCCGGATTCACGTCCGCCCATAGGGTTTTGCCGCCGGTCGTCATCGCCACCAGCGCGTGCCCGCCTGAAGAGCTGCAGGCGGTCACCAGCACCTCCCGCTCGGAGAGAAACATGTTGTTGGGCAAGCAGGTTGAGTCCACGCTGCCCAGAACCCTGCTGCCGCCGGTAAACAGGTTCAAATTCAGCGTCCACTGCAACCCTCGCCCGCGCAGGCTCTCAAGATACCCCTCAGAGTTGATCGGCAGATGCACCAGCGAGCGCACGCGGCTGACCAGCATTACCTGGCCACTGGCGCGGTGCAGAATGCGCAACACCACATCGGGCGGCGGCTCCGGCCCCGAATCGCTGCCCGCGTCGCCGCCCGGATGGCTAGAAGCAGGCTCACTGTCCTCGGTCGTTGTGGCCGAGGCCGTCGCCGGACTCCCAACCTCGCCTGGCTTGCTGACAGTCGCGACCGGCTCACGCGAATCGGAGACCATGAACCGCTCGCTCGGATCCAGGTCTACCCACAAGAGCCGCCCCGGAAATTGCAAAAACGGCTTCATCTGCAGTTGAGCGTCGCCCTGCTGAAGGTTCTCCTGATCCCTGAACAGGAAATGACCGTCCTTGAGCATCCACAGGTAGCGCGTGCGGTCGTGCACTGTCCACACACCCTCGGCCTCCACTGCTCCTGTGGACACTGTCAGCACCACGGCACGGATGCGGCGCTCGTCCTCCCCGCTCTCCCCGGCCTTCAGCTCGCGATGAATCAGACCCGGAACGCGGAAGGTGAACAGCAGCCGGTTTTCATCGATAAAGTCCAGCGAAGCCACGCTGTTGCGCTGGCCCAGGTAGAGCGGCCCAGGAGGCGAAAAACCTAAGGGCTCGACGGGAATGGTAAAAGACGGCGGGACCGAGGGCTTGTTCGGATAGCCACCCGGCAAGGAGCGCTCCTTCACCGGATGCGACCGCTCCGGCGCGAATCCCGCAACGCTCTGCGGGTGCGCGGACCGGGGGACGCAGGCCAAGAAGACCGCCACGGCCAGCCACCGGCCAGCACACATCCAAAGTTTGCCTCCCGCTTCCCGTCTCACGGCCACCCGTTTCCCATCCCTACGTATTCTCGCCGATTGGGCGTGCTTTTGGCAGCCAGACCAGACCGGCGAAAGAGCGCAGCAAAGGTCGCAATGGCACGGTTTTGCAGGATCAAAGCAGTTGCCGGCCCCAAATAGTGGCACATGACCAGCTAAAAGGGCATATCTGGCTAAGCGGATTGCCTCTCGTCGTCGTTCAAGCCGAGCCGGCAGCGGGAAGATTCATCTTTTTCAGCAAGCCCGGCCAGCGCGGACTGGCGGTCAGCAGGTCGCCAAACTGCATAGGGAAGAGCCATGGTGCACGAGGATCGCGCTGCTCAATGGCCTTCTCATACCAGTCGGCGGCAGAATCGATATCCGCAAGAATCAAGTGATAACAGACAAGGCCTCCGGCAGTTCCAAATGCCGTGCCTTCGCCAAGCTCTTTGAGCACGGCTTGCGCCCGGCTCTTTTCTCCCACGCGCTCATGCATTGCGGCTAGCCGCCCAATCACGGTCGGATTCCAAGGGGCCAGAGACAGGGCCTTCGCTTCACAAGCAATGGCTTCGGTCACCCGATTCTGCTTCAGACAAGCCAAGCTCAGCCATGACTGGCCTATCCAGAAGTTCTCGTCGAGCTGCAACACATCGCGAAGAAGTGCTTCTCCCTCCGCATATCTGCCGGTTGCCAGCAAGCAGCCCCCCAGGTGTGCGCGGTACGCAGCGTTGAGTGGTTCTTCCTGAATCGTGCGCTCAAGCTCCTCTTCGGCCTCCCTCATGCGCCCCAGAGAGCAAAGATAAAACGCACTACGGAGGTAACGAATCAACGGTTGAATCTGCCCGCTGGCCATTGCGAGCGGGAACTGCCGCCCGGCCTCAGGCCAGTCGTAATCGAGCACTGCGGCCATTGCCAGAACAGCGTGCGCATCCGGCAGCGACGGTTCGATCTCCAGTGCCTTTCGAGCCCTCGCTCTCATTGCATCGGCTGCTTCCGGCGGCGCAAC
>DATKWA010000170.1:0-45359 GCA_035529815.1 Occallatibacter sp.
ACTGAACCGGAATTCGATCTACATCTTTGTGAACAAGCGGCTGATCCGCGACCGGCTGCTGATTCACGCCATTACCGAGGCCTATCGAAACGTGATTCCGCCGACCAGCTTTCCGGTGGTGCTGCTGTTTCTGGAGATGCCGCCCGAAGAGGTGGACGTGAATGTGCATCCGGCCAAGACCGAGGTGCGTTTCCGCCAGCAGAGCCATGTGCACGACTTTGTGCGCGACAGCTTGCGGTTGGCGTTAGTGAAACTGCGGCCAGCCGCGGCCTTCCAGGCAGCGCTGGATTCGCAGCCCACGGCGAGCCCGTCGCTGATGCCGCCGGGGACTTCGCCCCTGCCGGGTGCGCCGGATTCGACTGTTTTTCCGCTGCAGCAGGACTCCGATCCGGTTGGTTTTGAGACGGCGCGGGCGGATGCGGAGCCGTTTGAGCTAACGCCCCGGGTTCCTTTGGCAATTCCGGGGAGTCTGCCGTTTGGCGCGGGCGGCTTGCGGGCGGGGGATTTTGACCAGAAGGCCTGGGGCGAGGCGGCGGAGGCGCTGTTTCAGCCGGGGGACGGGCGCGATGCGGCCGCCGAAACAGCGCTGGTGGAGGCCGAGCAGGCTGCGGCCAACCTGAACCATCTGGGCTCGCTGAAGCCGATGGGGCAGTTGCGCGAGTCGTTCATTTTGGCAACTGGCGAGGACGGACTGTGGATTATTGACCAGCATGTGGCGCATGAGCGGGTTCTTTTTGAAAAAATTTTGCGCGATCGCCAGGTGGAAAAAGTGCAGCGGCAGAGGTTGCTGATGCCCCTTCTGGTGGAATTGAAGCCCGAGCAAATGGTGGTTTTCGCCGGCATTGCCGAGGAACTGGAGCGCAACGGATTTGAGGTAGAACCCTTTGGCCCACAGACACTTGCGGTGAAGGCAGCTCCGGTGGGCCTGGAGGGTGCGATGCTGGAGCGGATGCTGGCTCAGGTGATTGAGCAATCGGGGAGTGATCCGGAGGAAATCAAGCAAAATGAGGATCTTACGGCATTGCGTACCCGGATTGCGGCTTCGATTGCGTGCCATTCCGCGATCAAAGTGAATACGCCGCTCGACCCGGTGCGCATGGAGTGGTTATTGCAGGAGCTTGCAAAGACCGAGCACCCAACAAGTTGCCCTCACGGACGTCCAATAGCTTTGCTCTATTCGTGGAAGGAGATTCTGCGGGCCTTCCATCGAATCTAATTCGCGTTTAGAATTGATTGGGTAGGTGGCCTCCATCGCTCTCAGGAGCGCAGGAGGGCCCAGCGCGCAGCGATTTCATGAACCCGTCAGGGTAAAGGCCGAAGAGCCAAGTCGACGTACCTTTCAGGAAGCCAAGACGATACAAGAGCTCAGGTAACCCTGCGGTGAGTCTGAAATACGCCTGATCGCCAGCCTGGAAGTGAGGTTTTTCTTTGACAGCAGAACAGTTGGAAGCATCGCGCGTCGAACGGATGCGCTTGAACGGACGTGGGGCCCTGACACTTGAGGATGCCCGTGTGTGGATCGAGGAGACCGGATTGTGTCTCTTCCTGCCCAAGCGGCAGTTTTCCTCTTCCGTTGCACCCTCATTTGTTGAGGCAGTAGCAGGCCAGAGGAACGAGACGCCCGATCCGAAACACGTTGCGTTAGCCGAGGAGTTGCTGGTGCGCCTGGAGATTGATGGCGTGGCAGTTCGGCTGAACCTGCTGGGACAGCCTGGCGAGCAACCCGACTTTGTGGTGGCGGCCTGGGTATTGCCCTACGTGTATGCGCTGCGGGGCGACCGCGACTGGCGCCGCAGCCCGCAACTGACGGGTTCGCGGCAGGTGTCGCAATTGGCCGTGCAGGCGTACAAGCTGCTGGAGGTTGCCGAGACCAACATTCCGTCTCTGAAGCACACGCTGGGTCGCGAAGTGACGGAAGCCGCTGTTCTGCGTGCCATTACCGAACTCTGGCAGCAGCTTCGCATCATTCCGGTTGTCTCGGCGGCGGGCGAAACGCCCAAGTGGCAACTTCTCCGCACCCGCTACCAGAAGGCGATTGCCGAAGGTGCCTCCACCTCGCAGGTGACGGCGATTTCAGTGCTGGCTTCCATTTATCTGCAGGCAGTGATCGCGGCGAGCATGGAAGAGGTTGAGATGTTCCTTGCTCCTCTGACGGCACGCAGCAAGGTTCGCGAGGTACTGCGCGGTCTAGTCGCCACGCGGCAGGTTCACACGATTTCGCTCGGTCATGCGCCGCAGTTCTACGTTGCGGGCACGCTGCCGGAGTTCGCGCCGCCGACGACGATCTACTCCAGCTCCTCTATGCCGGCCTCGGCTTACTTTATGCACTCCCGTGACCACGACGAGGACGTGCACGAACACGCTGTGCAGCCACCCCCGGCAGTCTTCTCTCAGCCACGGGCTCAGGCGCCGGTTCAGGCTCCGTCTGTTCCGATCAAGGCTCCCGAGGCTCCCGAGGCGCACGCGCCCCGGATTGCCGCGGCGCGCAAGTCAGCAGCGGCTGGGAAGCCCTCGGCAGCGCGGCCGCACTTCAGCCGCCCAGCGGCTCACTCGCGCGACCGCAAACCTGCGCAAAGCTCGTCGGGCAGCCGCCCGGCGCGCCGTTCTGGTTCGGACAGCCGCAGCACTACTTCGCGGCCAGCAGGGGCGCGGACGGCAGGGGCCCGGCCGGCGACTACGCGCACGGCTGGCGGATCTCGCCCGGCTTCGGGTGCCCGCTGGTCTGCCAATGGCGTCAAGAGCACCAACGGCACGCGCAACGGCGGGCATGCGGTGTCGAGCACCTCGAACGGAAGCCGGAGCAGCGGCGTCCGGAGCAACGGCAGCCGAACCAATGGAAACGGCAACGGCAGCAACCACGCGGCCAAGGTTTCGTCAGGGTCCATTTCCTCGGGGGCCAGGAGCGCCAAGCCGACAGGCGCGGCGATGGGGCAGCGGAACGGCCACGGAAGCAAGACGGCGGGCAAGTCTGGCGCTGCGGCGCGGGGCGGCAGCCTGGTGCGGAGCAGCGCGGCAAGAAAAGACGTGCGCACTGACGCGCGGGCATCGCGCGGCGGCCGCAAACCAGCTCTGGCTGCGGGCGCCAAGGCCGGCAACACGAAGCGCTATGGATTTACCGCCCCGGCCAAACCGCGCAGCGGGCAGGGTTCGAAGAAGCGCGGATGAACATCGAGGAAGGCTCTTTTCGCGCCGAGGGTTCGGGCCGGAAGATGATTGTGGCAATTGACGGACCGTCCGGGGCAGGGAAGAGCACACTTGCCCGTCATCTGGCCCGGCACTTCGGGTTGCTGAATCTGGAGACCGGGGCCATGTATCGCGCCTTCGCCCTGAAGGCGCTGCGGGCGGGTCTGGCTCTGGATGAAGCAAGCGGTCTGGAGTCTCTGGCCGCCGAAACCTCGATCAGCCTGGAGCCGAGCGAAGGTGGTAACCGCGTTCTGCTGGATGGCGAGGACGTGACCGGCCTGCTTCGCAATCAAACTGTGACCGACGCGGCCTCGCGGGTGAGCGTTTTTCCTGCCATTCGCGCCTGGATGGTCCGGCTGCAACAGCAGTTGGGCGAAAACGGCGGTGTGGTGATGGAGGGCCGGGACATTGGCACCGTGGTTTTCCCGCACGCCGAGGTAAAGATATTTCTGGATGCCGCTCCGGAGGTTAGAGGTCTGCGCCGGTACGAGCAGCTAGGCGAAGGCGGGCGCACACGCGAGGTGCAGCCGGAAGAAGTGATTCGCGACCTTCATGCCCGCGACCAACGGGACCGTAACCGCGCCGATTCTCCTCTGAAGCCGGCCGCCGACGCGGTCATCCTGGATTCGACCGACATGACTCTGGAAGAGGCTGTTCTTGCAGCCGAGGCGATTGTGGCGGCAAAGCTCGATCGGTTTTCCGGCCAATTGGCGCGATAAACGAGACTACCGGATTCGGCTTTGTCATTTCGCTTTTTTGGAAGAGCGCTGCATCCCCCCCGCCAGCATTTGTCATCTAATGTTTCGAATGCCCACATGCAACTCAACCGGGAACCAAGGGGTATTTTACAGCCCAGGAACGGTGTGCCATCTGGATTCCTCCCTAGCCAAGGAGAACGAAATGTCCGGGTATTGCAGCAATTGTGGTTCTACCGACCTACGAATCTCGCGTTTCAGATGGAAAGACATTCTTCATTTCTTTGTTCTGCGATACCCGATGCGCTGCCGGACATGCCGCCAGCGGAACTACCTGCCAATGCCGCAAATTCTCAGCCTGCGCCAGCGTAGGTAAATGGGTGGCAAATGCCTGACGGTGCTCAGAGGCCCGATCGAGTCGTTGTTGAAGCCAGCAAAAGATGCTGAGGTGGACCTTTCTGAAAGCTGGCACCAGTCTGATAATGCAGCGGGATTTCTGTGGTGGCGGGTTGTGTGCGCCGGCGTTGGCGAAATCGGGCCTGCCCACGGTGCGGTGAAATGCGATAGGCTTTGAAGTGTATGGAGATTACCTGCACTCGCTGCCATCAGACCGTCCAGGCGGACAACTGCTACTGCCCGGCCTGCGGCCTGCCTCAACTTTTGTATGCAGCGGATGACGCTTCCGGACCGGGGCAGCCCGAGCGCTGGCATGAAGCGGTGCGCGATGCGGGAAGCGTGGACTGGAAGGTGGCTTTGCGGGCTGCCGTGATGCTGGCGATTCCGGCGGGACTGCTGAGTTCGATGCTCTCCCCGATAGGCATCCTGGGCATGCCATTGATGGCGGCCACGGCGGTGTGGGTTGTGGTGCTTTATTTCCGCAGCCAGCGGCCGGCCTGGATCACGATGGGGGCGGGTGCCCGGATCGGCCTGGTGACCGGCGTTCTGGGGGGCTGGACGGCTGCCGCCAGCACGGCTATCACTTTGTTTGCCATGCGGTTCTGGTTCCATCAGGGCAGCTTTTACGACAACCTCTGGCAGAATCTTGTGAATCAGCAGATGAGCCAGCAGTGGACGTCGATGGGCGTGGATGCGCAGACTATTGCGCAGATGAAGACCTTGCTGCTGCCCCCGGAAGGGCGCGCAGCCTGGCTGCTGGCCGCCATGACGCTACTGGCGATGGCCCTGCTTGTCTTTGCCGTTGCAGGTGGGGCACTGGGAGCGCGATTGCTGGCCCGCAGCCGGCGTCCAGGAGTCTAGATTTCGATCAGCCGGATGTTGGGACGTGCCGCAAGCTGATGGAACGTGCAGCATGCTCTCTGAGCGGCTCAGCACAACTTCAAGAACCGGGCTCCACTTCTCCACAGCTTGCTCCGGAGCGGTGAGCCCTCGTATCATCCGTCGAGAGACACGCGTCGAAAAGTAAGGCACGAGAGAGCAACCATGAGCGACCCCCAAGACAACCCCGGCCTGCGTATGAAAGGCCGGCTGATGTCGGCCTCGGAAATCGAGCGCACGCTGGTGCGCCTGGCCCACGAGATTGTTGAGAAGAGCAATGGCAGCGAAGACCTTGCGCTGGTCGGCATCAAGCGGCGCGGGGTTCCTCTGGCCGAACGGCTGGGGAAGCTGATCTCGGGCATCGAAAAGCGTCCAATCAACACAGGCGTGCTTGATATTCAGTTCTATCGCGACGATCTTTCGACGGCAGACGTACGTCCGCTGGTGACTCCAGGGGCGATCGGTTTCGACATCGAGGGCCGCGACATTGTGCTGTGCGACGACGTTCTCTATACGGGACGTACGGTGCGCGCCGCGCTGGACGCACTGTTCGACCACGGCCGGCCGAGCCGCGTGCAACTGGCGGTGCTTATCGATCGCGGACACCGCGAACTGCCTATTGAGGCCACCTACGTGGGTAAAAATGTACCCACCAGCCGGCGCGAGATTATCGAAGTCAAGTTCCACGAGGTCGACCAGAACGATGAGGTGCTGCTGGTCGAGCGCGTGAGTTAAGAAAGCAGCTTCCAGCTTTGAGCCTTCAGCTGCCAGCGAAGGGCTGTCAGGGGAAAGCAAGAAGCCAGAGGCTAGAAGACAGGAAATGAATCCAGCCGCAACCTCCGTTCGCCGCCAGCATCATCTGCCGCCTGTGCCCGTCTCGCCTTTTCCTTACAATCCTGGTTCCCTGCTCTCGGTGATGAACCTGAGCTTAGAGGGCGTGAGCCGTATTCTGGCCCGCGCTACGGAGCTGGAAAAGGAAGACCCGCTCAAAAGAGACCGCATTCTTTCCAAGCGCCGCATCGCGCTGCTCTTCTACGAGTCGTCGACGCGGACGCGGACCAGCTTTGAGCTGGCCGCCAAGAGCCTTGGTGCCGACACTACGTTAGTTTCCAGCCTAAGCTCGAGCATCGAAAAGGGCGAGTCCCTGAAAGACACCGGATTGACCTTGCGGGCGCTTGGCGCTGAAGCCATTATTCTGCGCCACAACTCGTCCGGCTCTGCCTGGCTGCTGGAGGCTGAAACGCGGCTGCCCGTGCTGAACGCCGGCGATGGCATGCACGAGCATCCTACGCAGGCGCTGTTGGATCTGCGCACGATCCTGAGCCATCTGCGCCCCGGCACGGTCACGGTGAACGACGCAACGCTTGCAGGGGTAACGGTGACCATTGTCGGCGACATTCTGCACAGCCGCGTGGCCCGCTCGAACATGTTGCTGCTGCCGCGGCTGGGCGCGCGGGTGCTGCTGTGTGGCCCCAAGGAGCTGCTGCCGGAACTTGCCGCGGAGGCCGGGCCAGGCGTAGAGATAGAACGCGACTTTGAAGCTGCCGTGCGCCAGTCGCAGGCGATTATGATGCTGCGCATTCAGGCAGAGCGGCTGGCTGGGCTGCAACTGGACCTGGAAGAGTACAAAGCCAGCTATCAACTTACGGGACAGAGGCTGGCTACGCTGGCTCCCAAGGCAATTGTGATGCATCCGGGGCCGATTATTCGCGGGCTTGAGATTACGGCAGGCGTGGCCGACGGGGTGCAATCGGCGATTCTGGAACAGGTGACCAATGGTGTTGCGATCCGCATGGCGGTGGTGGAGCGGTCGCTGGTACGAAGCGAGCAAGGAGGCCGTGCATGACGGCGATCGCGATTCGCGGTGGACACCTGGTTGATCCTGCGGCCGGCGTTGACGCGCAAAAGGACATTCTTCTGAAGGACGGGCACGTGGCGGAAATCGCCTCTCCGGGCAAGCTGAAACATGCCGAAGGCGCCGAGGTGCTGGATGCAACGGGACTGACCGTGGCGCCGGGTCTGGTTGATATCCATGTGCACTTGCGCGAGCCCGGACAAGGGCACAAAGAGACGATTGCCACGGGTACGGCTGCGGCAGCGGCTGGAGGTTTTACCTCCGTGGCCGCGATGCCGAACACGATTCCGGTGAACGACTCGCCGGAAGTGACTCGCTGGATGCAGGCGCCGGAGCGTGGCGCGTCGGTGCGGGTGTTTCCGATTGGGGCGGCGACGCGCGGATCGAAGGGCGATGTTCTGAACGACTATGCGGCCCTCAAATCAGCCGGCGTGGTAGCGGTTACCGACGACGGGCATCCAATCTTGAAAGACAACGTGATGCGCGATGTTCTGGCTGCGGCCGCGCGCGTGGGCCTGAGCGTGATTCAACATGCTGAGGATACGCGTATGACGCAGGGTGCCAGCATGAACCTGGGACCGGTGTCGTTCCGCCTGGGCTTGCGGGGGATGCCGCCGGAGGCCGAGTCGAGCCTGGTGGAGCGCGATATCAGCCTGGTGACCGAGCTGCGCGAGGCGCGCCCACACCTGCACGTGGCCCACACATCGACGGCTGGCGCTTTGGCCGCAGTTCGCCAAGCGCGGCGCAACGGACTGCGCGTGACCTGCGAGGTTGCGCCGCATCACTTCCTGCTGACTGATGAGCACGTTGGCCTCTACAACACGCATGCGAAGATGAATCCGCCGCTGCGTTCGGCTGCCGATCGCGACGCGATGATCGAAGGCATTCTCGACGGCGTGGTGGATGCGATTGCGACGGATCACGCGCCGCATGCAACGCACGAAAAGGAAGTGGAGTTCGAAAACGCGCCGAATGGCATTACCGGCCTTGAGACCGCGCTGGGCCTTTCGCTGCGCTGGCTGCACAAGGAGTGGAAGATGCCGCTGGGGCGGGTGCTAAGCCTCCTGAGCGCTCAACCGGCGGCGCTGCTGAACCTGAAAGGCCGCGGTACGCTCACCGTGGGCAGCTTTGCCGATGTGGTTGTTTTTGATCCCAAGGCGGAATGGACCTATCGCGCGACGGATTCGAAGTCCAAGTCAAAGAACACGCCGTTCGACGGCTGGGCGATGCTGGGCAAGGTGCGCTGGACGGTGAGCGAAGGGCGCGTGGTCTACGACAGTCTGCCTTGACGCCCTATTTATATCCGGGCATTATTATTTTACCCGGATATAAATAAGCGAGGCGCACTGATGAATACTTCTTCCGTCCCATCCTGCACTGCATTCGCCGGCAAGCGGCTGATCGCGTCTGGAGGCCTGCTCCAGGTCGCACTGAAGGCACAGGAAGTTGTGGAACGCGACAAGTTCGCGCAGGTGCTGATCTTTGACGATGTCACCAGCAATCTGGTCGAGGTGGACCTTCGCGGAAGGCCTGAAGATCTTAGCCGCCGGATTGATGAAATGGAATCAGCGGGCGCGCAAGGCGACGAAGCCATCGCCGCCGATGGCGGAGTGCGGAAGCCTGGCCGGCCCAGGCTGGGCGTTGTGGCCCGTGAAGTGACCCTGCTGCCTCGGCACTGGGAGTGGCTGGCGACCCAGCCGGGAGGCGCTTCGGTTGCAATTCGCAAGCTGGTGGAACAGGCCAGGAAGGCAAACCAGGGGATCGATCGCGTCCGGATTGCACAAGAGGCAGCCTATCGGTTCCTGTTAGCGATGTGCGGAAACGAGCCCGGATTCGAGGAAGCAAACCGGGCTCTGTTTGCGGGCAACCAGGAACGGTTCGCGGAGGTAGTTGAGGTGTGGCCGTCCGATCTGCGCGACCACGCGAAGAGGCTTGCCAGCCTCGCATTCGTTTCCTGATCGCTGGGCGCGAAGATCCGCGCAGCATTTTCGCTTGCTCGTTGTGCGGGCGATCCCTATTCTTGTCCTGCGCCGTAAATAGCGGTCCGCGGTCATGCCATCCCTGCATGGTTTCGTGCAAATAACAAGCGGAGCGAGGTCAATCGATTAATGGATAAGCGGGAGTTTCTAAAGGCATCTGGCGCGCTGGTGGCTGCAAGCATGTTGCCGCGTGTCGCAGCAGGGCAGGAGATTACAGGGCCACGGCAGAACTGGGCAGGCAACATTACGTTCAGCACCGACCGGCTCTACCATCCGGCGTCGGTGGACGAGGTGCGACAGGTGGTGAAGAGCTGCCAGAAGCTGCGGGCGCTGGGCTCGCGGCACAGCTTCAACCGGATTGCCGACAGCAAGTACAACCAGATCTCGCTGACAAAGCTGGATGAGATTACGCTGGATGAAAAAGCACGCACGGTGACGGTGGGCGCGGGCGTGAAGTACGGACAGATGGCGCCGGTGATTGACGCGAAGGGCTATGCGGTGCACAACCTGGCGTCGTTGCCGCATATTTCTGTTGCGGGTGCAATCGCAACGGCGACGCATGGGTCGGGCGTGCATAACGGCAATCTGGCTACGGCGGTTTCCGGGCTTGAAATTGTGACGGCGAATGGCGAAGTTCTGCACCTTTCGCGGGCCAATGATGGAGAACGGTTCAAGGCTGCGGTGGTGGGGCTGGGCTCGCTGGGCATGGTCACGCGCGTAACGCTGGACGTGCAGCCGACCTACCAGGTGGCCCAATCGGTGTATCAAAATCTATCGCTGTCGCATCTGAAGACGCATCTCGAGGAGATTTTTTCAAGCGGCTATAGCGTGAGCCTGTTTACTCTCTGGCAGAATCACGAAGCGACGCAGGTTTGGATCAAGCGCCGCCTTGCGCCGGGCGATAAGAACCAATGGGCTCCGGAGTTTTTCGGCGCCAAGCTGGCCACGAAAAAACTGCATCCACTGGCCGGCCATGACCCGGTGAGTTGCACTGAGCAGGAGGGGATTCCGGGGCCGTGGTACGAGAGGCTGCCGCATTTCCGGATGAACTTTACGCCATCGAGCGGCCAGGAATTGCAGACGGAGTATCTTATTCCGCGCAGCCACGGCTACGAGGCGATTCTTGCGGTGGAGAAGCTGCGCGACGCGATCACGCCGCATCTGTTCATCACCGAGTTGCGCACCATTGCCGCGGACGATTTGTGGATGAGCACTGCGTACAAGCGGGACTCGATGGCGCTTCACTTCACCTGGAAGCCGGAGTGGCCTGCGGTGAGCCGCGTGCTTCCGCAGATTGAAAAAGCACTGGAGCCGTTCGACGCGCGGCCGCACTGGGGCAAGTTGTTTACGATGGCGCCGGCGGAGATTGAATCGCGGTATGTGAAGCTGGCCGAGTTCGAGGGCATGCTGAAGCAGCACGATCCGGCGGGCAAGTTCCGCAACGAGTTTATCAGCAAAAATTTGTATGCGAGCTAAGGGGCTGCCCATTTCAGAATGCGCATGACCGCATGAATTGATTCCGAGGGCAGTGGTGTGCCCTACCCTTTGCGGCGGTAGAGGATCTGGAACTCGTAGCCCTCGTTGGCAGGAAAGAGGGTGGCGACGTGACGGAGGCGCTCGGCCAGGGCTGGGGCGGCGAGCAGGGGGTACTCGCGCTCGCGGAGGTCGTGGTAGTCAAAGTCGACGGCCAGGGACAGCATGTAGACGGCGAGGGAGTCAGAGAAGGCGGATTCGAAGAAGCTGTTGCGGGCGCGCTCGTCAATGTGTTTCTGGGCGGCCAGGCTGTCGAGTGCGCGTCGGCGGGTCTCCCAGGCGTCCTGGCTGGTTTCTCCGCGCACCTGGGCCTCGGCTTGCGACCAGACCAGGGAGGAGAAGCTTTCTGGCACGCCGGCGGCTTCGACAAAGTTGTGGGCTACGTTGATAAAGAACTCGAAGGCGAGGCCAAAGCGGTCTTCTACGAGGCGCGTCGAGATGAACACAGCTTCGGTTGAGCCGAACGCGGCGTTGCGGTGGCAGATGGCGCGGTCACCCAGGTCGACGGTGTAGGCCGGAGCGATCATGATGTCGCCGGTATCGGCGATGGCCAGGGGAACGAAGTAATAGTGGCGATTTTGAAGCGCGGCGGAAAGCGCGGCGGGGACGGCTGCGACGAGCCGTTCCAGATCGGGATCCGAGATGCGCGTCTCGCCCCAGGCGGCGTAGTGAATGCCATTGGCGGCCTGAACGGCGGCGACTTGCGTGGCCACCTTCTCCGCGTGCCAAAGATCAATTTGTGCAGTACTGGCCATTAGTGTTTATTCTAGACGAGAGAGGTCGGGCGACGATGACGCAATTAGTGGAACACGGTCACGGAGGTGCGAAGGTCTTTGGCTTTCCGGTGGAAGGCTTTGGATTCTTTACCAGTTTGCTGCTTTCATTTGCGACAGCCTTCTTCACTTTTTTCGCAACCACTTGCATCTCGATCTTTGCGCTGCTGGCATGGAACCTGATCGGCGGCCATAACGTGGACTTCGCCGATACGTACCTGTATGTGGGTGCACCGGCCGGAGTTCTAATGCTGCTGGTGGCACTGCCCTACTTTGGAACGCTGTGGTTGCGGGCGAAGCTGGGGAACTAGGATTGACGCGAGGTACATTGCAGGATTTCCGGTAAAGAAATGCGGCCTTTCCTGTCGAGGAAAGGCCGCATTTCTTTCTTTCGCGGGTGGTGTGTATGCTTCGCGTCCTCCCCGCAGGGCAAAAATGCTTCAGAGGCCTGCGGGTTTGGGATTTGCCTTGTCGAATTTGGCGACCTGAATTTTGCGGGCGAGGCCAACCTTCTTCAGAAGCCAGATGCCCCAGAAGTTGGGGTCGACTTCGTACCAGGCCAGGCCGTGGCGGGCGGAGACAGGGTGGGCGTGGTGGTTGTTGTGCCAGCCCTCGCCGCCAGTGAGCAGAGCCACCCACCAGAGGTTGCGCGAGTCGTCGCGGGTCTCAAAGCGGCGGCTGCCCCACATGTGGGTTGCCGAGTTGACCAGCCAGGTGGCGTGCAAACCAAGCGTAACGCGCAGCAGGACGCCCCACAGCACCAGGGAGACTCCGTTGACCCATCCGCCCCAGATCCAGCCGCCTGCCATCAGCAGCACGCCGGTCGCGGTGATGGGAACCCAGTGGTACTTGCTGAGCCAGACATGGAAACGGTCGCGGCTGAGGTCGGGCACGTAGCGAGCCAGCACCGCGGTCTGCGCGTGCAATGCTTCGCCGAAGAAAATCCAGCCGGTGTGTGCCCACCATGCGCCTTCGCGGGGGGTGTGCGGGTCGCCTTCCTGGTCGCTCAGTTGGTGATGAACGCGATGCGTTGAGACCCAGAACCTGGGGCCGCCTTCGAGCGACGTCGTAGCGCAGACTGCCATCGCGTATTCCAGCCACTTGGGTACCTGGTAGCCGCGGTGGGTCAGCAGGCGGTGATAGCACATGCCGATGCCGACATTGATAGCAAGCACATGGAGCACGACCAAGGTCGCCAGGCCTTGCCAACTGAAGAGGAACAGGGCAGCCAGCGCGCCGATGTGAAACAGAACGATGACCGAGACCGTGAGCCAGTTATAGCCGGCGCCTACCGAGGCCGCGCGTCCCATGCGAATCTGTTGCCGGGCCGGAACGGCGTGCACCACAGCGGCTGGAGTCGAAACGGATGACATTTCTGACGCGGTTTCAGGAGAGGAAACTGTGATTACCGATGCCATGTGTAGGGAGGAACCTCGAAGGGCGGCACAGCAGCGACCCTTAAGCTCAATTGTATAGGAAACCGTGTAAAAGGCATTTTCAGAATCGCTGAACCGCATCCGTGCGGCAATGCCACTTTCGCACCATGAACTGGCGAGAGAGCTGTTCCGTTTCGCAAGCGCAAGGCCGGAGGAGTCAGGAATGCGGATCGGCCGTAGCTTGGGTCATCTGTTGCGGAATGCCCATGGGACCGCCGACAAAAAGCTTATCGGCCTCGCCGCGCAGTACGCGGTAAAGCGCAAACTGGCGCTGCGTTGCGCCGCGCAGTTCGAAGAGTAACTCACCGCGATTATCGGCCTCTGCGTCAACGGCGTCCACAAGCCTCATGTGCGGAGTGTCGTCGAGGTGGGCGGCATCGGTGACGTTCTTCACGAGTACCAGTACGTTGCCGTAGAGATCGGGCTGGGCAACGAGCGTGACGAATTTTTCCTGAGCGCCGGAGCCGGCGGTGTGCGCGGAGAGCACCATGGTCGCACCCGACCCGTAGGCCAACTCAAAGACGCGGAACTGCTCATCCAAAAGGGGCGCGGGTGGTGGTGGAGGCGGAGCGAGTTTGGTCTTCTTGCGCGCGGCGGCTGCGGTCCGCTTGGGAGCGGGCGAGGCCGGAGGCGGAGGTGGTGTGAGCCCCAGATCTTTACGGGCAATGTCTTCCATGTCCGCCTTCATCTTTGCTTCGTCGTCCGGGTTGGCCCAGCTATAACTCCACAAATGCTCCGGGCGGTTTCTGGCATCGGAGACGGCAACGGCCTGGTGCATTTCGGGAGGCAGTCCCATCAGGGTTGGAAGCACGGCGGGGCCGGTCCCTTCGGATTTGCCTCGCATCAGGCGCGGGCGGTCAGGATCGCTGATATCCGGCATGGATTCGACGTAGGCAACATCGTCGGACGCCTTGGCGCTCTTCTTGTGAAGCGTGGGGCGATCGGGATCGGAGGCCGGTGCGCTGCCGCTGCTTGCGGAATCATCGTCTGAGGTCTTTCTGTGGAGCGTGGGCCGGTCGGGATCGGGGGCTGGAGCATCGGTGCTGCTCGCAGAGTCGTCGTCAGAGGCTTTCTTGTGGAGTGTGGGGCGGTCAGGGTCTGCGGGTGCGCTCGAACTCGCTGTACTGGAATTGTCGCTGTCGCCAGAGGCCTTTTTGTGAAGCGTAGGCCGGTCTGGATCCGCGGCCTGGCCGGATGTTCCTGAGCTGCCGGACGAGCCGGAGCCGGATGTGTCACCAGAATGGGCTTTGCGATGCAGCACGGGGCGGTCGCTCTGGACGTCATCGCCCCAGGAATCGACCGGCGCCGCCTTTGCCGTCGTTCTTGCTGCCCTGGGTTTTTGCAGCGGCTTCCAGATGCCGAATCCGATCCACGAACCCAGTTGCTGGCCGGCGCCGTTGATGTCGTACAGGCCGATTGTCTGGCCGTCCTGCCGGAGTTGGTACTCGGTTTCGGCGCCGAGGGCGATTGGCGCCGGCCGGGCGAGGTAGATGCCGCCATCCTGCAGCACCTGGCCGTCGTAGACGCTGACGGGGATGAGGCGGCTGGTCTTGGGATGGCCGGGATTGCCGGTCCACTCCAGCACGGCAATGGAGCGGAGTACGGGCGCGTCCGGGCTGGTTTTGGTGATCTGGCCGGGGTACTGCGCACAGGCGGGAAGCGCGGCAATGAAGGCGGCCGAGGCAAGCACCGTTGCCCGAATCCGCAAAAGATATTTCCCGCGCAATGACACTTGAGGCCCACCTCGTAAATAATCGAACCTGATGGCCACTTTGGGCCCTCCAATGAGTTTGACGAACCAGAAGACCTGCGAGGACATTCCCCATGAAATCCGAAGCGAAAATCTCTGTGAACGAGAAAGTCGCCGACTTTACCCTGCAAACCGACGAGGACAAGACAGTCAGTCTCTCAGATTATGCCGGCAAGCCGGTCATCCTTTTCTTTTACCCAAGGGCAGATACGCCGGGCTGCACGATCGAGGCCTGCGGGTTCCGCGACACTTTCAAGAAGATCCAGACGGCTGGAGCGGTGGTGCTGGGCATCTCCCGCGATACACCCCGCGCCCAGGCCAAGTTCCGCGCCAAGTTTGATCTGCCCTACACACTCCTTGCTGATGTAGACGAGAAAGTTTGCAATCAGTTTGGCGTGATGAAGGAAAAGAACATGTATGGGAAGAAAGTGATGGGCATTGAGCGGACAACGTTCCTGATTGGCCCGGACCGCACGCTGCTGCACATCTTTCCCAAGGTTACGCCGGAAGGGCACGCCGAAGAGGTTCTGGCAATGATCAAGGAATGGGGCAAGACACACAAATAGCGCGCCTGGGCAGGCTGCTGCCGCGCGCCTTTTTTGAGGCGTCGCCGGAGTGTGTGGCTCCGCGCCTGCTGGGCAAGGTGCTGGTGCACAGGACGCGGGCAGGGATTCTGGCGGGGCGGATTGTGGAAGTTGAAGCGTACCTTGGTCCCCACAATGACCCGCCCGACCCAGCCGCGCATGCGCATCGCGGACCCACGCCGCGGAACCAGGTTCTTTTTGGCCGCGCAGGGCGCGCCTATGTTTACGCCATTTACGGTCGCTACTTTTGCATGAATGTCTCCTGCGAGGTCGAGGGGCTGGCTGGCTGCGTGCTGCTGCGGGCGCTGGAACCGCTGGGAACGCTGGGAATGAAGCAAATGGCCGCCAATCGCGGGGTTACGCCCGGCGCAGCGGCTCGAATGCTCACCTCAGGCCCCAGCCGCCTTTGCCAGGCGCTAGAGCTCACGCGGGCCGGCCACAATGGGCTGGACCTGCTCGATCGGGCATCGCCGCTCCAGTTACGGGACGACGGGTTTACGGTGAGCGAAGTGCTGGTGACGCCGCGGATCGGCATAAGGCATGCGGTGGATTGGCCGCTGCGTTTTGCGCTGCCGGAGAACGGTTGCGTATCGGGCCCGAAGAACTGGCCGAATGCTGGCCTGGGGAACGAGGCTGGGCCTCCGACCAGGGCTGACGAAGGGAAGATTATAAAAGGTTCAGTAGGCAGGCGCATCTTTCTCGGTTAGAATTCCGTCCATCTACTAGAAGGTCATCCCAACCGGTGAGGAAACTCCACTTGAAAATCACTTCCCTGTCTCCACCCGCCGCCGCGATCGGTTTGCTTACAGCGGCCGTCTTCTGCATTGCAACCGTCGCACAAGCTCCGCAAGGCCCTCCACCGGGCGGGGGCGGCATGATGCCGCGCACCATGCCCCCACCGAAGAACCTGCAGGTATTGCCCAAGGATCTGACCGGAAATCAGGTTCACGAGATCATGGAAGGCTGGGCCGGTTCACTGGGTGTGCACTGCGACACGTGTCACGCGGCCGATCCTACTAACATAGGACCGAATGGTCGTCCGCGGCTCAAGTTTGATGACGACTCCAAGCCTGAAAAGCGGATGGCGCGGATCATGTACACCATGACCGAAGACATGAAGAAGAACTACATCGCCAAGGTTGCGGAGATGGACAAGATGGGGTCACCGGTACCTCCGCTGACGTGCGGTACCTGCCATCGCGGTCATCTCGACCCAGAGGAGTTCGTAATTCCCAAGGAGGAAGGCCCGCACGGCCCACCGCCCGCCGGAGCCATGCCGCCGATGCAGCACTAGAACGAGCCCCGCTCAGGGCTTCCAGACGAAAGTGGCCACCGATCCTGCGGGCAGGATGGTGGCTGCTGTTTTTTGATGGAAGCCGATACGGAAAGCCTGGCTGTGGTCGGCCGCATTCAAGGCGTAGAGCACGATTGTGCCGTCCGGGTTGCGGAAGGCTACGTCTTTCAATTGCGTCTCCGCGGGTTCGTCCGAGCCGATGCGCACCGCACCGGGCAGCAGAAATTTGCTGGCGTGGCCCAGCACGTAGTAGTCGGGCTCCCGCTTGACGGGATCGCCCGGTTTATCAAGGTTGATGGTGACCAGACCTCGGCAGGTGCCGCAGCCGCCCACGTGCGGGCCGTAATTCTGGTCGGTGGCCAGCGCCCACAACACGTAGCTTTTAGCCCAGTTGCGCGTGACGGCGATCAGTTCGGCAGCTTCCTGAGTCAAAATGTTGCCTTTTTGCCAGGCGCCGCCGCTTGCTTCTGTCACCCACTGGTCCTTCTGCGGAAACTGCTCGTGGAAGTTCGACATTACGTCTGGGTTGCCAGCGTAGTGATGCCAGGCGGTTCCGGCAGCGAGAGCACCGGCCTTGGGATCTTTCATGATTGTCTTGGGATAGTCGGGACGGTCCCAGTTGTGATCGTAGGCCATTACTTTCGTCTTGAGTCCCGCGGCGGCCATGGCAGGGCCAAGGTCATTGGCGAAGAAGGCGGCCTGCTCGGTGGCCAGCATTTGCATGCCGCTGTAAGTTGGCGGGGCATAGAGTGGCTCGTTTTGGACGCTTAGCGCGTAGACCGGCACGCCGGCAGCCTCGTAGCCCTGAATCGTTTTCACAAGGTAGTTGGCAAAGGCCGGGTAGAACTCCTGACGCAGGCTGGAGGGCTGTTTTGTGTCTGGATTCGAACCCAGCATGGAGCCGGAGGTTTTCATCCATCCCGGCGGGCTCCAGGGCGTGAGCATCACTTTGATCGTCGGATCGATTGCAAGCGCCTGTTTCAGCAGCGGGAGAATGTATTCCTGATCGTGAGCGAGCGAATAGTGGGTGAGACCCGGATCGGACGCACCGGCCGGGGTGGTGCAGGCGTGGTCGGTTTGCTGGCAAAGATCGTCGTAGGAATAAAACGTGACGGCCAGGTCGGAGGAGCCAATGGGCTGGCGTAGAAAGCTGATCGCGATGCCGTCCTTGCGGCCGAAGAGGGACTTGAAGGCCTTGTCGGTCTGCGCGGGAGTAATCTTTTTGGCGAAGAGCCATGCTGCGGAGTCGGTGAGCGAGGCGCCGAAGCCATCAATCTCCTGAAAGCTCTGGTTGTCATCCACGGTGACGAGGGGAGCCTGCCGGCCTGGAGCGGCTTTTGCGGAGAAATGCAGATTGTGGATCCGCTTTAGAGCTTCCAGCAGGTCTGGAGTGGTCTGGTACGCGGAGATGGATTGGGCGCCGACAGTGGTACAAGCGGCCAGAGCCAGGCAAGTAGCAAGAACTGCGCAGCGCGGCATAATGCCTCCTTCAGGCAGAAGGAAAATCGTAGTGGATTTCCGCGCTCAGCGAAAGGCTGTTTGCTCGTTTTTCCCTCTCAGCTGGTCTGTCTCGAATAATCTCCGCTTTTGCCACCCGTCTTGGTTTCGAGCTGGATGTCGCGAATGACGATTGCCTTGTCGAGCGCTTTGGTCATGTCGTAAACGGTGAGAGCAGCCACAGAGGCGGCAGTGAGCGCTTCCATCTCCACGCCTGTGGGGCCGGTGGTGGCCGCGGTGGCGGTGATGCGGACACCTCCGTCCGCGAGCTCGGCCTGTACATCGACGTGTGAGAGCGGAAGCGGGTGGCACATGGGAATCAGATCGGCGGTACGCTTGGCGGCCTGCATGCCCGCGAAGCGCGCAACTTCAAGCGGGTTTCCCTTGGGATTTGCGGGCAGGGCCGCAAGCACGGCGGCTGAGAGCTCGACAAAGGCTGAGGCAGTCGCGGTGCGCCGTGTCTGCGGCTTGGCGCTTACGTCGACCATGCGCGGCTGGCCGGTTTCGTCGAAGTGCGAGAGTCGGGGATGAGAGCGACGCGAAGATTCGGGCATTGGGTTCCTTAAAAAAGAAGAATGCGAACGATTGCGCCCTGCCGGGGAGGGTGGGGCTCGTCGGGCAGGACCAGAAAGCAGTTGGCGTAGGCCATGGCGGCCAGGTCGCCGGAGCCTTGCCAGGGAACCAGCGCTACTTCTGGCAACTCGCCGGAGGCACCAAACGTACAGTTTGCGGGCAAAAAGCGCGTGAGATCGGGCTTTGCGTGCTTCTCAATAGCCGGCGCCATCCGTGCCAGTGCAAAACGGGGTCCGCATTCCCGGCTGCCGGCAAGCGCTGCCAGCACCGGCGCGGCAAAGAGCAGAAAGGTGACCGCGGAAGAAACCGGATTGCCCGGCAGGCCGAAGAACGGCAGTGTTTGTGGTGCGCGAGGCGTGGGGCGGGCTGTCTTCCCGGGGGCGGGATGGCAGCGCGGAACTTCTCCGAAGACCAGCGGCTTGCCGGGCTGGATGCGCACGCCTGTGAAGTGGAAACGTGCGCCGGCGCGGGCCAGGGCCGGCTCGACAAGATCGAACTTGCCCGCGGAGACGCCGCCGGTAATCAGGAGCAGGTCCGCCTCGGCAGCCTGAATGAGTGCAGTGTCAAGGGCACGCGCGTCGTCTGAAGCTGTAGGAAGAATCCACGGCTCGCCGCCTGCCGCAACCACCATCGCAGCCAGCATCGGACCGTTCGAGTTGCGAATCTGGCCGGGGGCGGGCGTCGACTTGACGGGAACAATTTCGTCGCCGGTGGTAAGAATGGCCACCCGCGGACGGACAAACACCTCGATCGCAGCGTGGCCGCAGGCCGCAAGCAGGGCCACCTGCGGGGCCGAAATCGCAGTTCCAGCGGGAAGCAGCTCATCTCCCTTTCGCGCCTGTGCGCCTTGAGCCACGATGTTTTCGCCGACGGCAAGGTTGCGTTTGGACGCCAGCGTTACGTGTTCCCTGGCGATCTCAACATGTTCGAGCATGGCTACGGCATCGGCGCCGGGTAGGACTGGAGCGCCGGTCATGATCTCCCATGCCGAACCGTGCGGCAGAGGGCCGCCCGGCGGCTCGCCGGCGCGGGTAGAGCCGGCGATGGCCAGCGGAATATGAGCCGAGGCCTCTTGAGCGCGGCAGGCAAAGCCATCGCGTGTTGAACGGGCAAAAGGCGGCTGATCGCGATCCGCGCAGAGAGCCCTTGCAAGTACGCGTCCGGGCGCACGGCCAAGCTCAACGCGCTCAACCGAGGGCCGGGATTGGCCCAGTTGGCTGGCATACTCGGCAACCAGCGCCGTAGCTTCGCCATAACTGGGGAGAGCGGAACTCATGCAAAGGATTGTAGTGGTTTATGGCCGTGCGGGTATTCCAGGCGGAGTTTTTGCGCTCACAGAAACGTCGAAGGGCGCATCCGTTTTCGGACGCGCCCTTCGAAAATGGTGAATCAAGCAAGGCAGTTAGCTACTTCTTCGGAGCCTTGTAGTTCGCGTTGATCTTCTCGCCAGCCTGCTCCAGAATCCCCTTGACCTCTGGGGCATAAGGGCCGTTGGGAGTCAGCGCGAGGTACCTCTGGTAAGCCTCAGTGCACTCGGGGGGCAGCACGATCCGCTGTGTCTTTGGATCGATGGTGGCGCTCTGGATCAGCCCCTGACCTTTGATGTAGTAAAGGATGGCGAGGTTAGGATCGTTCTGGTTGGGATCGGCCTTGATGGCTTCATCGGCCGCCGCAACCTGCGCCGCGGAGTTCTTCTCCTGGAAGAAGATTACCGCTTCATTCCGCAAGTGAAAGACCGCGCGTTCGGGATCGGACTTGACCGCCGCATCAAAGGCTGCATTCGCCTCGGGAACCTTGCCCTGGCGCGCATAAACTTCGCCCAGGCCTGCGTTGATGACGCCGAGGACTTCCGGCTGCGGCTTCTTGGCAGCCATTTGCAGCGCCAGAGCTTTCTTGTAGTTAGTTTCCGCATCGTCGTACTTTTTGAGGTTAGACTGGGCGCGCGCCAAGTTCGTCCACAGGATTGCCTGGTCGGGCATGACGGCACTGTCTTTCGACATCAGCGATTCGATCTCGGTGTATTTCGCCGTTCTGATCTCTTGTGCCTTGGCTTCAACTGCGTCACGGGTAGCGCTGGCACCCAGTTCCTGGGCTGCCTGGCTGCGTGCTCCCTCGGCGTCCTTCAGGTCCTGGTTAACAAGCTTGAGGTCATCGTTGAGATGGCTGATAACCGCGTTCGCCTTTAATGCCTCCGAGTTCTGTTTTTTCAGTTCTTCGAGGGCCTTCCTCTGGTCGGCGGGCATCTTTTCGACGAATTCAGCGCGGGACATGTCGATATCCTGTGCGACATCCTGGCCTTCGACAATCTTTACGCCGCGGATAATATCGACGAACTTGCCGGCAGGTGTGTCGGCCGCACGATAGATGGCCGAATAGACGCCCGGAGCTGCCTCGCCGGCATAAGCGCCGTCCGAGCCCACCGGAAAGTTGAATTTATACGTAGCGCCGCCGTCGGTGGACAGGCTCACTGTGCCGCCGCCCTGAGGCGCCCCGGTGGGATTGATCACGTGGCCATGGATCTTGCCCATCGCCCCCGCGGGAGTCTGCGCCATTACGGGCGCCAGAGCAAAGGCCAGCAGGCCGAGCCAAAGTGGAATGTTGCGTTTCATTTTCTTCTCCTTGGGAGCGGCGCGAACCATGCTGCCCGCGCGCTCGAATAAATCGTAAATGTCTACATCTGCCGCGAAATCCGCAAAGCTCCGTTGTCTGGAATCCTCTGCGGCCGGGAGACCGTACGAGCCGGATACCCCGTCGCGCAGATTGCATTTCCTGGCAAAACCAAAGTTAAATCCAATCGAGTACCCCGCACAAGGGGGAACGAAAGGAAGTGTGGACGTAATCGAGCCTTGACCACTCCTGGAACTGCACTTATGACTGCTTGAGTGGACGTGCGAACGGGGTCACAGGTTTCCTTTTGCTGCCGCTCCGTAACATCCACCGGGCAAACTCAAATTGGCATGCTGGATCAACGTACCATGCTAGTGTGTCACGACGCCCTGTGCATGTGGCCGGGATCACACCAGAAAGTATGCGAGAACTGCTCAGGCTCTAGAATAAAACAATGGCAACAACGATACGGTGGGCGATTGAAGCCGATGTTCCGCAGATTCTGGCCTTCGTTCGCGCATTGGCAGTTTACGAGCGCGCACCGGATGAGGTAACCGCAACGGAGGCAGGCCTGCTGCGCGACGGCTTTGGGCCTAACCCCATCTATTACTGCCTGATAGCCGAGCACGACCACCAGCCGGCTGGCTTTGCCCTCTACTTTTTCAATTACTCCACATGGAAAGGGCGGCCAGGAATCTATCTTGAGGATCTGTTCGTTCAGCCGGAGTTTCGCGGGCTTGGTATCGGCAAGGCGCTGCTCCAGCGGGTAGCCGCCATTGCTGTTGAGAAAGGCTGCCAGCGCCTGCAATGGGAGGTCCTGGACTGGAATACGCCGGCGATCGACTTCTATCGGGCCATGGGGGCGGAGTTCCTGGACGAATGGCGCAACGTGCGCGTGAGCGGAGAGGCGCTGGACCGGCTTGCGGGAACTGGCGCCATTGATCTGGCCCAGGCGGAGCCAACAAAGTGAAGATTCGTGTGATTGGCGGCGGACTTGCCGGACCGGAGGCTGCGCTTACCGCCGCGCGTCTCGGATGTGATGTCGACCTCTACGAGATGCGAACCCTGGTGGACGGCAAGCCGCGCCTGACCCCGGCCCACCAGACGACGGATTTCGGCGAACTGGTCTGCTCCAACTCGCTCAAGAGCGAATCGCCCAACACAGCGCCCTGGGTGCTGAAACAGGAGATGCGGCGGGCCGGTTCAGCGCTGTTGCGTCTTGCGGATGCAACGGCGGTGCCAGCGGGTCACGCACTGGCTGTCGATCGCGTCGAATTTTCGCGGCTCATCTCCGAAGAGATCGCCGCGCAGCCCTCCATTCGCGTGATTCGCGAGGAAGTCACAAGTCTCGAGCCGGACTCGAACTATGCGCTGACGATTCTGGCCACCGGCCCGCTCACCTCCGACGCGCTCGGCCGCGAGATCGAGCGGCTCACCGGCTCCGGGCACCTGGCTTTTTACGATTCAATCTCGCCCATCGTCGATGCAGAGTCGATCGACATGAATCGTGTGTACATGGCCGCGCGCTGGGACAAGGGCACCGCCGACTACATCAACTGCCCCATGGACCGCGAAGAGTTCGACCGCTTTCTCGATGCGCTGCTGGCGGCTGAGGCCGCCGAGGCCAAGGAGTGGGAGAAGATGGATTATTTTGAAGGCTGCCTGCCCATCGAAGTGCTGGCCCGGCGCGGGCGCGACACGCTTCGCTTCGGCCCCATGAAGCCCGTAGGCCTGCGCGATCCGCGCACCGGCAAAACTCCATGGGCCGTGGTGCAGTTGCGCAAGGAAAATCTGCGCGCTGACAGCTACAACCTGGTTGGCTTTCAGAATCATTTGAAGTTCGGCGAGCAGGCACGGGTGCTGCGCCTGATTCCGGGTCTTGAGAACGCGCGCTTCCTGCGTTACGGTCAGATTCACCGCAACACGTACATCTGCGCGCCGGCCTTGCTCGACGAAACACTGCGCCTCAAGAAGGAGCCGCGGATCATGTTCGCGGGGCAACTGTCAGGGGTCGAAGGCTACACAGAATCTATCGCTACTGGGATGCTGGCGGGCGTCTACGCCGCTGCTCTGGCGCGCGGCGAAGAGCCTGTGCCCGCTCCACGCTCAAGCGCGCTTGGTTCGCTCGTGCACTACATTACGCACGCCGACGTGAAGGATTTTCAACCTGCCAACATCACCTTCGATTTGCTGGAGCCTCTGGAGGAAGAGTTGCGCAAGAAGGTTCGCGACAAGAAGGAGCGGCATCGGATCGTGTGCGAGCGGTCGCTGGCGGCATTTGATGCGTGGTGGGCGGCGACGCCGCATTTGGCCGCGGAACTTCGGGGATAGATTTTGCGTAGTTCCATGCTACGCTTTGTCTGTTTCGGAGAGGTTCTTTATGCGCGCCATCTCTGCTGCCGATGCTGTCTCGCTTGCCGTCCAACGCACGAAGGAGTTTCTCTTCAAGCCGTTCCGCTGGGGAACCTACCTGAAGCTGGGCCTGGTGGCGATTCTGACAGACGGCTTTGCGAGCAACTTCAACTCCTCGTCGCACAACTTCCAGTCCTCGAAGCAAGGTGGGACGCCACTCGGCCCTGGGCCCATGCCCTGGTCACAGTTTCACGTGGCGCCACAGTTGATTGCAGTGGTTGCAGCGGCAGTTCTGTTGGTGATTGTTCTGTCGGCTTTTGTGTTCTATCTCATCACGCGGCTGCGCTTCGCTTACTTCCATTGCCTCATTCACAACACGAAGGAGATTCGGCCGGGCTGGTGGTTCTATCGTGAGCAGGCGTTGCGATTTTTCTGGCTGAACGTGGTGGTGGGCTTCTGCTTTCTGGCAGTGATGTTACTGATTGCGGTTCCGTTTGCGGACGGATTTTGGCGTCTGTTTCAAGAGATGCATCAAACAGGCCATCTTGACGTCGGGTTACTGCTGTCTCTTGTTTTGCCCTTGATTCCGATTATTCTTTTACTGGTGCTGGCCGGGGCATTGGCAAATCTGCTTTTGCGCGATTGCATGATGCCGCATATCGCGCTTGATGACGCAACGGCCGGCGAAGCGTGGAGCCAGGCGTGGGCGCACATCAGGGCCGAGAAGAAGCAGTTTCTGGTTTACGCGCTGCTGCGCATTGTGCTGCCGATTGTGGCAACAGTCGGCTTGTTCATGGTGCTGCTGCTTCCAGGGCTCATGGTGGCCGGCTCGTTTACCGCAATTGAGTTCTTTATTCACAGCGCATTTGCGAACGCAACAGGCGCCTCCGCGCTTGTCGGCGTTCTGCTTGAAGCCTTCTTCGGCGTGCTTGCCTTCGGTTTCGCGCTGCTGGCCGGGATCTGTCTTGGCGGGCCCATCAGCACTGGGATACGCGAGTACGCGCTTGTTTTCTATGGCGGCCGTTATCGCGAACTGGGAGACATCCTGTACCCGCCGCCTCCGGCAATCACGAACGGACTTCTGGAACTTGCCTGAACGTGGTATCCCGACCGTAGTGTCGTCGCCTCCGTCCTGTTCACCTCTTTCGGCGGAACAGCAATTGTGCCTCGCAGGTTGCAGTGCCTCACGCGCTGGGAACCGAGCCAAACCTGAGCGCAGGAACCTTTCCCGCATTCGCAGTGTCAAAGAAGAAGAGGGATGCGCTGACGAGCGCGCCGGGGTCGTCGTGGCGGCGGGCAGGTTCATGTTGGTGGGGTGATGGCGTGTACCCTTGAAAGTGGAGCTTCCTCAAGTCGGAGTGTCCTGAAGACGGAGCACAACTCATGCGTTGGATTTCAATTTTGGTTTGCTCGGCCCTGCTAGCCGGGAGCGCTGGCGTTGCCGGAGCGCAGGCTGCGCCCGGCAAGGCAGCGAGCAAGCCCGCAGCCAAAGAGGCTGTAACTCCAGTTGTGCTGCCGCCCTCGCCCAAGGCGCTACTGCCCGACGTGCTGGATGGATGGGTTGCAGACGGGCCACCCAAAGCCATTTCCGATGCTGCGCAGGCGGATGCGGCCAACGCAGCCGCCCTCAAGGAATACAACTTCACCGGAGGCGCATCCGCCACCTACAAGCGCGATGGCGAGACCCTGAGCGTGCGCGCGCTGCGCTTCGAGGACGCCACCGGCGCTTACGGCGCCTACTCTTTCTATCGCAAGAATGGATGGGCCAAGGCGGATGTTGGCACGGGAGCAACAACAGACCACGACCGCATCTTCTTTTGGAAGGGCGACACGGTGGTAGATGCTACCTTCTCGCACGTCGGCCCCATGTCAGTCGCGGAGATGCGGGAACTGGCCAGGCATATTCCCAATCCGCCGGGCACCAAGGCGTTGATGCCTCCGATCCTGGCCGACCTGCCCCAGGGCTCGCTGGATGGGCAAACCACGCATTACGCCGAGGGACCGGCAGGCTACGCGGGTGGGGGCGGAGTGTTGCCGCCGGAACTGGTGGGCTTCGATCACGGCGCTGAGGCCGTGACGGCAAACTACTCGCTTAGCTCCGGCCCTGCCACGCTCACTATCATCGACTACCCCGAGCCGCAGATGGCCGAGGCACAGGAACTGAAGATCCGCGACTACATCAAAGCCGGCAGCAAGGCACAGCCGGCATGGCCCAAGCCGCTACAGGACTCCGATCTGGCGTCGCTTGAGGTGAGGCGCAGCGGGCCGTTGGTTGCCGTGGTCAGCGGCGACGCGATTCCCGACGAGAGCCACAGGCTGCTTGAAATGGTCCACTATGAAGCCGACCTTACGTCGATCCCTCAGCCGACGGAGTCTGAGGTGACAAAGACGGCCAAAGTGCTGATGGGCATTGCCGCCATCGTGATTGTGGGGGGCAGCGCTGCGCTCTTGCTGGGATTTTTCCTGGGCGGCGGCAGAGCTGTTTACCGCATTATGAGAGGAAAGCCGGCCTCTTCGGTCTTCGACGAAGAATTTATTCGTATCGATTTACGGGAAGAACGGGACGAAACGCCCGGACCTGTGCAGGGGCCGCATCCGAAGGGTTAATGGCGCCGTTAACCTGTGGAAAACAAGGCATAAACCAGAAGAAACACCCCTAAAAGACGGGAAATCAGGGGCAAACAAAGGAGAATGCAAGGCGAAAATCTGCGCGACCCTTCCGTCAAAATGCCGTCTATAACCTATTGAAATAAATAGGCTTATTTCGGTCGCGATTTATCCTTGACACTCCCTTCCCCCGCTCCTACTATGCAGCCAGAAAGTTCTGATGGTTTTGCCTCCGTTGGAACTATTCTCCCTAAGGAGAGAGCTGCCCTGTTGCCGGGCGGCTCTTTCCGTTTTCAGCTGTCATTTTCCCCTGCTTTTTGTTCTTCACCGTCACATCGGCCGCCGGGTCGGTCCGCTGGCTCCCGTAGGCCTCGCAAGGCTATGAATCGTGCTGTGCGCCTCGCCGAGTCGAAAGGGAGGCTTTTCGCATAGGGAGCACCATAAGCGCAGTCAAACTCTAGTGGAGCGAAGGCCAGCCGATATCGGCAATCATGGCGCGCAGCACCACCAGGGCAGTCACCGTAACGGCGGCCAGCAGGCAGGTCCAGAATCCGATGCGATTGTAGGGCACCAACAGTGAGGTTTCCTTGCCGTAGAGGGTGATGCCGACCGTGTCGGGCAGCAGTGCGCGGACCGCAACCGCCAGCAGGAACCCCGCGGTCCATACAATTGCGATTCTGAATGCAAGCTGAACTGTCTGTGCCAGAATGGTCATGGTTTACCTCGCGCGAATGCCGGTGACATACAGCAGGCCGCGCAGCCGCCAGAGCCTAACTTTACCTTCCTCCGGCGCAACGATACAATCGTAGAGCAGGCCGAAGTAGCTCAGTTGGTAGAGCAGCTGATTCGTAATCAGCAGGTCGTCGGTTCGACTCCGATCTTCGGCTCCAGTTTCATCCCCGCTCAAAAAGACGGCGCAAACGAGCAAGCCCGGACGAGCAAATAGACGCGCGCGATGGCTTCCATCTAATGGAAGCCATTTTCGTTTTTATGGCTTGCTCCCGGCAAAATCTCGACGCCGCATTTACCGGGAGCTCTGGTTATTGTTTGATCGCCTATCAGTTGTCATCGCGGGCTTCACCCAACTTCAGCTTCAGGGTCATCTGACGGCGGCCGCGGAAAATGGTAACGCTGATGATGTCGCCGGCCTGGTGCTTGTCCATCAGCGCGCTGATGTCTTGCGGATCGGTGATCTGCTGGCCGTCGATGGCAACGATGAGGTCGCCTCCGAGCATAATCGGTGTGTTACCGACGTAGGCTTGCTGGTTGCCGCCGTGGAGGCCGGCGGTCTCGGCTGCTCCGCCGGGAATGACGCGCTGGATGAGGACTCCGGAGTCGGCAGAGAGGCCCATTTGCGAGGCCAGATCGGGACCGATGGCGTAGGAGACAATGCCGAGCGAAGGACGGCGGACGCGGCCGTAGCGGGTGAGATCGGCGAGGACGGCCTTGGCTGTGTTGATGGGAATGGCAAAGCCGATGCCGGAGCTCTGGTCGGCACCGTTGGAGGCGATCATGGTGTTGATGCCGATGACTTCTCCGCGGGAGTTGAGCAGCGGGCCGCCGGAGTTGCCGGGGTTGATGGCGGCGTCGGTCTGAATGGCGTCTTCAATGGGTGCGCCGTCGGAGTTTCGGATCGGCCGGATGGCGCTGATGATACCGGTGGTCATGGTACCAGTGAGTCCGAAGGGATTGCCGATGGCGTAGACCTTTTCGCCCACGGCGAGTTGAGAGGAGTCGGCAAGCGTGACCGGCTGCAGGTTGGGCGCAGTGATTTGCAGGAGGGCAAGATCGTGGACCTTGTCAGCGCCTACGACCTTGGCCTGATAGCGGTTTTTGTTGCTGAGCATGACCTCAATGCCGCGGTTGGCTCCCTCAACCACGTGATAGTTGGTGAGGATGTGGCCGGATTTGTCGAGGATGAATCCAGATCCCTGGCCTTGCTGAGGCACGGTTCCATAAAAGAAATTGAACACCAGTGTGGTCGAGGTGATGTTGACCACCGAGGGCAAGACCCGTTTATAGACAGCGATGTTGTTCTGCTCTTCGGCGTCGAAGGCAGGCGCGGCTTCAGCCTCAGTGAGTTGAAGCGTGGAGCTGGACGCACTGGTGCTAAAAAAGGGGAAATGTCCGGAAGAATCGAAAAGATGGCTGGTGAGGTACCAGAATCCGCCCACCAAAAGGACGACCAGAATTACACGGCGCAGTCTCATCGTTCGTAAACCCCAAAAATTCTTTCTGATATAGAGATGCAGCGGCTAAGCGCAGCGGTTCCAGAGGTAGAACGCGGCGGCCTGTTCCTATTTTAAAGACAACTTCTGCGGGGAATTGTTGCTCTGAGCTATGAGTTGTTGCCATAGAGCGACAACCTGGGCGCGAAGTTCCTCTTTGCTGCCTTTATTGTCAATCACATAGTCAGATATGGCAGCTTTCTCGGCATCCGGAATCTGGTGAGAGAGTCGAACGCGCGCATCGGCCTCGGCGGCCTCGCGAGCCGGCCCCGGAGGGCCGATGCGGGCCGCATAGCGGGCAATCTTCAGCTCGTCGGGCGCGGTGACCAGCACGATGCGATCAATGCGGCGACGCCAATCGGCCAGCACACCTTCGCTTTCTCCGCGGGCGCGGGCGTCGCGGACCACTTCAAAGATGAGCGCGGATTCGACAACCGCAACGGCGGCTGGATCGCGGGCGAAGACGTCTCCCATAAAGCCCTGCTGGGCAGCAATGACGGCGGGATGGACGATTGCGTTGAGGTCGTTGAGGCGTCCACCCTGAAAGGCCAGCTCGGCCAGACGTGCACGGTTGAGGCGGCCATCTGGACCGACGACATCGGGTCCGAATGCGCGGACGATTTCTGCGTAGACGGGCTGGCCGGGTTCCATCATTTCGCGGCCCAGGGCGTCAGCTTCAACAACGTGAGCGCCGAGTTCGCGCAAAATAGCCGCAACGGTCGATTTTCCGCTGCCGAGGCCGCCGGTGAGCCCTACGCGCAGCATGGTCTAGCGCCCTTGCTGTAGCAGCGCTCGCCTCATTTGGGCGGCGCGCACAGTGTTGGCCATGAGCATGGCGATGGTAAGCAGGCCCACGCCGCCGGGAACGGGCGTGTAGGCACTGGAGAGTTCGAAAGCTTTGGGGTGGATGTCGCCGACAATGACGGAACCGCGCTTGGCGAAAGCGGCTTCGCGCTTGGCGTTGCCCGCAAAGAAGCGGTCGAACTCCTCGTGCGTGTTGATGCGATTGATGCCGACGTCGATCAGGGTCGCGCCGGGCTTGACCATCTCCGGGGTGATGAAGCCGGGACGGCCGATGGCCGCTACGAGGATGTCGGCCTGGCGCGTAATCTCTCCGAGGTCTCGTGTTTTGGAGTGACAGATCGTCACGGTTGCATGGTTGTTGAGCAGGAGCATGGCGGCGGGCTTGCCGACGATGTCGCTGCGGCCGACGACAACGGCGTGCTGACCTGCGATGGAAATTTCACTGCGCTTGAGTATCTCAATGACGCCGGCGGGCGTGCAAGGTGCGAGGGCTGGGCGGCCGGCCTGAAGGCGGCCAGCGTTGATGGGATGAAAGCCGTCCACGTCCTTGGCGGGATCAATTGCGTCGAGCAGCACCTTGGCGTCCACCTGGCGGGGCAGGGGCAACTGGATGAGAATGCCGTCGATGTCATCGCGCGCGTTGAGGGCGGCGACCACGTCGAGCATGGCTTCGGTGGTGATGTCTTCAGGCGGCGTGATGAGATCGCTGAAGATGCCGAGGTCGGCGCAGGCCTGCACCTTGCTGCGTACATAAATTTCAGAGGCGGCAACATTGCCAACCAACACCGCAGCAAGCCCAGGTGTGATGCCCTGAGCGGCCAGTTGTTTCACTTCAGCGGCAACTTCTTGCTTGATGGCGGCGGCAATAGCGGCCCCGTCGAGGATTCTTGGCATTCAAACGCTCCCAGGTTCCATCGTATCGCTTTCAGATGAGATGTTGTGTGGATTCATCCGTCGCTCCAAGCGCGAAATCTTCTTTACTTCCAGCGTCATTGGTGGGGTATGCTTGCGGCATGGCTCGCCTTTCCCCGCGGTTCCTGTGCATTCCCTTTCTTGTATTGCTGGCGGTTGCCGCGTCGCTTGCTCATGGCGAGCAAGGTCCTGACTCAGCGGCCAAGAGCGCTCCTACGCTGGTGGTGGAGGGATTGGGGAAAGCCACGGTGACCCTGAGTGGTCCATGGCAGTTTCACCTGGGCGACGAGGCGGGATGGGAGCAGCCCGGACTTGACGACTCAACCGGCCATAACGGCTGGGAGACGATCCGTGCGGCATGCAGACGCATTATGCGTACGCGGGATTTGCGTGGTACCGGCGGCACGTCGACTTCAAGCCTGTTGCGGGTGCGCCTGCGAATCTTGCATTGCTTGTTTTTCCATCGGAAGGACCGTATGAGGTGTATTGGAACGGACGGCTGATTGGGACGGTTGGCCAGATGCCTCCAGATCCTGAGTGGGGATTGAGGACGCCTCCGCATACGTTTGGCCTGGGACAAGTGCGGAGCGGAGTGTTGGCTTTTCGAATATGGGAGGCGCCGTTCCAATTCGCATCGCCCGGCATCGGTGGAAGGTTGGGGCCTGCGCCAATTGTGGGAAGTGGCGACGCGGTTTCGGCGGCACTCGGGGAGATCGACCATGAGTGGCTGCGGGGCAGACAATTCTACTTCGATCTGAATCTGCTGTACGGGTTATTGGGAATATTAGGGTTTCTGGCCTGGATGCGGAATCGAAGGCAGAAGCTTTTGCCTTGGGTGTCGCTTTTCGCGGTGACACAGCCGCTTCATGTGCTGCTCTTGAATGCGCACATGCCAATTTACTTCACGTTCGCAATGGGATTCGACCGCGTTATAGAAGCAATCGAGGCCCTGTCGCTGTGGTTCATGCTGCTTTACCTGCTGGAACTGGATGGGAATGCGAAGCTACGGCGATGGACGCGGATACTGGCGGTGATTGCGATTACCGGTGGACTTGTTGACTGGTTCGCCATCAGCCGGAACTGGAGTTCGCCGCATGTTGAGCTGTACCAGATTGCGGATGGCGTGTCTGCCTTGCTGTTGAAGCTCCTCGAGTCGTTTCCGGTGGTACTGATCTGGTTTGCGATAGGGAAACGGTTGCGACTGGCGAGTTGGCTGGTGGCGATTTCGGCATCGGTGTACGTGATGATCGGCGTGATTGCGACAGCCTCGTTGCAGGGGGAGCGATTCACGCACTGGACGACGGTGTATTACATAATGCGGCATCATTTGTTCACGCTGAATGGCAACTACTGGGACGGGGCGAACATTGCGGCGATCGTCCTGCTGATTTCCATCGTGTTTGCCGTAGACAGCTATTCCGCAGACCAGAGCAAGCGGCAGGGGATGCTGGAGCAGGAGTTCAAAAATGCGGGTGAGGTGCAACGAGTGCTGGTGCCGGAGACGCCCCCGACGGTGCCGGGCTTTACGCTTACCAGCGCCTACCGGCCCGCGCAGGAGGTAGGCGGCGATTTCTTTCAGATCATTCCGCTGGACGACAAAACAACGCTCATCGTGCTGGGCGATGTGAGCGGCAAAGGGCTGCGGGCCGCCATGGCGGTGTCGCTGATTGTGGGCGTGGTGCGCATGGTGGCCGAATCTACTGCGAGCCCTGCGGAGATTCTTGCCGGCCTGAATCGGCGACTCTTCGGACGAATGCAAGGGGGCTTTGCCACCTGCCTGGTCATGCGCCTTGAAGATGGCGGAGGGTGTACGGTAGCGAGCGCGGGCCATCCCGCACCGTTCGTCAGCGGGGATGAGCTGGCGCTGCCAGGTGCGCTTCCGCAGGGCATTACCCCAGCAGTCGAGTATGAAGAAATGACTTTCAGCCTTCGGCCCGGCGACCACGTCTCACTCTATACAGACGGCCTGCTGGAGGCACGGAGTCAGGCGGGAGAAGTCTACGGATTCGACCGGCTTAAGCCTCTGTTCAGAAGCAGGCCAAGTGCAGACGCAGCCGCAGAGGCAGCGGTGCGCTTTGGGCAAGATGACGACATTACGGTTCTGACGCTCTCGTGCCTGGGGGCCGCAGAAGAGACTCCGATACAACAATTGGCATTCAGCCATTGAACTGATCCTAACCAAAACTTGCGCAATTGCGACGTTGAGGCGCTCCGTGTAATTTCGGAGACGCCTTGCGACGCGTGTCACATGTCAATGTGATTTCTCTCACATACACTCCCCATGGGGCCAAGTAAGGTTGGACTTGCGAGACGTGTTCCAAATCACATAGCGTCAAGGATCTATACCTCGTGGCCGTTTGGGGAGCAGGCTCTGATGAGTTCATTTAAGGAAGCTAAACATCTCTTCCATTTTGCGGGACTATTTGTACTCGCATTTCTGGTGTTTCTGGTGGTGCGCCACTATGTTGTCCCGAAGAGTTTTGGAGAGTATGGGCACTATCGCGGCGCTGCCATCGGTGATATTGCATCCCGGCCGGTGAAGTTTGCCGGGCACCAGACTTGCGAGGGATGCCACACGGACATTCTGGATGTGAAGTCGAAAGGCAAGCACGCGCATGTGAACTGCGAAGCCTGTCACGGGGCGCTGGCAAATCATGCGGACGATCCATCGATCAAGCCTGTGCTGCCGGATACTGCCGTGCTGTGCGCGCGCTGCCACACGGCAAGCGCCGCCAAGCCCAAGGGTTTCCCGCAGGTCGTTCCTGCAGAACACTCGGGCGGGGTTCCCTGCCAGACCTGCCACAATCCACACAGTCCGGCGATGGACGCAGGAGGTGCGAAGTGAATATTTCCCGGCGTCAAATGTTGATCTTATTGCCGGCTGCGGCGGTTGCATGGGAGAGTGTGCTGGCCGGAACGCCAGAGACCTCGCCCAATTACCAGATGAGCGAGCATTGGTGGGGCATGTTGATCGATGTTTCCAAGTGCATCGGCTGCGGCAATTGCGTGCGGGCCTGCCAGACGGAGAACGATGTGCCGGACGGACACTTCCGCACCTGGGTGGAGCGTTACAACGTGGCGGATGAAGATATGACCGAGCCAACGGTCATTTCGCCCGACGGAGGCAAGGAAGGGTTTCCGGTCGCTGAGGAAGATGGTAAGAAATACTTCTTCGTTCCCAAAATGTGCAACCACTGCGCGGATTCACCGTGCACCCAGGTTTGCCCGGTGGGCGCCACTTTCATCAGCCCGGACGGCGTTGTGCTGATCGATCAAACCTATTGCCTGGGGTGCGCTTATTGCGTGCAGGCGTGCCCGTATGGGTGCCGCTACATCCATCCCCAAAAAGAAGTCGCGGACAAGTGCACGCTTTGCTATCACCGCATTACCAAAGGGCTGACGACGGCGTGCTGCGAAGCCTGCCCGACTGGGGCGCGTCAACTGGCCGACTTGAAGAACCCCAACGACCCCATTCATGAGTTTATGAGGACGCACAGCGTGCAGGTATTGAAGCCGCAGATGGCTACCGGTGCGAAGGCTTTCTATAACGATTTGGACGGATCGGTGCGGTAGGGGTGCAGGAACCGGAGACTGAACAGCAAGGAACTGGCTGAGGATTGGTGAACAGATATGAGCGGTGTTGAAGGTTACATGTATCCAAACGAAATTACGCTCTATTGGAGCGTACTGATCGTTTTGTATCCCTACATCACAGGGCTGGTTGCGGGCGCATTCATTCTGGCATCGCTGGAGCGTGTGTTCAGGGTTGAGGCGGTGAAGCCCACTTACCGGTTGGCTCTGCTGACGGCCCTGTCCTTTCTTCTGGTTGCGCCACTGCCGCTGGTTTTGCATCTGGGCCATCCGTTCAGGTCGCCAGAGATGTACTTTACTCCGCACGATACCTCGGCCATGGCGATGTTCGGCTATGTGTACATGTGGTATCTGATGGCAGTGCTGGTCTTCGAGATATGGCTGGACTATCGCCGTGAGATTGTGCAGCTGTCGCAGTCCAGCAAGGGCTTGCTGCGCGTGGTCTACAAGATCATGACGCTGGGCTCGACCAACATCAGCGAGCGCTCGCTGGCCCTGGATGAGAAGGTCGGCTGGATTGTCACGTTGATCGGCATTCCTTCCGCGTTTCTGTTGCATGGCTATGTCGGCTTCATCTTCGGTTCCATCAAGGCCAATCCCTGGTGGTCGTCGCCGCTGATGCCGGTGGTGTTCATCTTTTCGGCAATGGTTTCCGGAGTTGCTGGAGTCATGCTGCTCTACATGGCGTTGACAAAGCTGCGGAAGCAAAAGATCGACATGCATTGCGTGGACACGATCGCGATGTACATGTTCTATATCTTCATCATCGACTTCACCCTTGAAATGCTGGACCTGATTCATCGCATCTACGAGGCCGACGAATCGTTTCGCAGCCTGAATTTCATGGCTCACACTAAGCTCTTCTTTTCGCAGATCGTGGTCCAGATCCTTATCGGCACCATCACGCCGCTGGTGCTGTTGTTCCTGACCCAGGTGGTGAAGCTGCCAGAGATTGCACGCAAACGCATTTATGTCATCGCCGGATGCCTGGCACAGATCGGCATCTTTGCCATGCGCTGGAACGTAGTCATAGGCGGGCAGTTGTTCTCAAAGAGTTTTCTTGGATACACAACCTACAAGATGGCTCTGGTGACGCGCGAGGGCTTGCTGGTGGCGATCGGCTTGACCATCCTCCCACTGTTTTTCCTTTGGGTGCTGGTAAAGCTGCTGCCTCCCTGGCCTGAAAAGAACACAGGGCAAATAGCAGCCGCTGACTGAAAACGGCATGTCGTAAACGGGATCGGGTGGAAGTTATGAACGATCTTCCCGAGACATTGAATCAGTTTGCCGGCCGCCTGGAAGCACTGGAGCGGCGCGTGGATGCCCTCGAGCATCCAGGGGCCGTGGCAAGCGAGGCCGTTGCGCTGGAGGCGAGCCCATCGCAGGCCGCAGCGACCAGCCAGACACTCTCAGAATCCGTTGTGCACGGAGAACATACTGCAGAAGCGGCGGCCGGCGGAGTCTTCTCCGTGCTGGGCAGAGCGATGCTCGGCATTGCCGGCGCATACCTGCTGCGGGCCTTGGCGGAGTCGAGTTCGCTGCCGAAGACGGCCGTGGCTGCAGTGGCCATTGTTTACGCACTTGCTTGGCTGGTGTGGGCCTCGCGGGCCAAGGCGGGTGATTGGCTGGCGGGAACAATCTATGCCTGCACATCGGCTTTGATTCTGGCTCCCATGCTGTGGGAGCTTACGTTGCGCTTCAAGGTGTTGCCCGCGGCAGGGGCGGCAGGCGTGGTGGGGGGCTTTGTGGCTGCGGCGTCAGCGCTGGCATGGAAGCGTGATTTTGCGCCGGTACTGTGGGTGGCCAATGTTACGGCCGTCGCCATCGCTTTCAGTCTTGGGATTGCTTCGCACCAGGTGGCGCCGTTTATTGCGGTGCTGCTGCTGATGGTCTTGATCGGCGAGTACGGAACGGAGCGAGGGCACGAGGCCGGTGTGCGGGTTCTGGTGGCGCTGGGCGCCGATGCAGCAATTTGGGCTCTACTTTATATCTACTTCAGCCCAGAAAGCACGCGGACCGATTACCCCGCTCTGGGGACAGCCACGCTGCTTGCTCCGGGGTTGGGGCTTTTTCTGATTCAGGCTGCGAGCCTGATTTACAGAACGGTGCTGAAGGGCAGGACGATCGCAGTTTTTGAGACGATTCAGACCGTGATCGCATTCCTGCTGGCCGCAAGCAGCCTGGTCTATTTTGGGCCGGCAGCCAGTGCGGCCGCGCTGGGGATCTTCTGCCTGGTGTTTTCTGGCGTGGGTTACGCGACGGCATTTACGCGCTTCAGCCGGGCAGAATCGCGGCGCAATACCCTGGTGTTCGCGAACTGGAGCGCGGCGTTGTTTTTGGCCGGCTGCCTGCTCTGCCTACCGCTGTTTTGGCAGTCTGTGGGTTTGGGCGTTGCGGCGATTGCTGCGACATTTGCAAGCGCGAGGCTGGGGCGGCTGGTGCTCGAGTTTCACGGCCTGGTGTTTCTGCTGGCGGCAGCCTGGATATCCGGTCTGCTGAGCAATAATTTGAACGCGCTGGCGGGAACGCTGCCCGGCGCGCCTGGATGGAACGTTTGCCTGGTTTCAGTGTGCGCGGTATGTTGCTTTGCGGCGATCAGGCCCGGCGAGAATCTGTCATGGAAGCGGCAGCTTTTCGCGATCGTGTTTGCGGCGCTGGCCATTGGCGCTGTGGCGGCGCTGGTGGTGCAGGGGCTGGTGGCGCTGGTGGCGCTCAAGTTGACGCCGGAGGCTCATCACCTGGCTTTCATCCGTACGTTGACAATTTGCGCGGCGGCCATTGCCCTGGCCTTCAGCGGGTGGCATTGGCGGCGACTGGAGTTGACGCGGCTTGGCTATGCGACCCTGGGGCTGCTTGCGGTAAAGCTGGTGACGGAAGATCTGCGCCATGGGCATCTGGCATTCATTGCGGCCTCGATTTTTCTTGTTGCGATCACGCTGATTGTGGTGCCCCGGGTGACGCGGATGGGGCAGAAGGGTTGAGGCCAAGGGAATCCCAGGCTGTTTGCCGCGGTGGCCTGAGCCTGAGACATCCGGCAGCTGGAAATTTTGCGCGGAACTGAGGCAGTTGGGCAAGGCGAGGTTGAAATTTTCCAAATGAATCAGCGTTGATCCGGGTGGGTCGTCCGTTCGAATCTGCTCTGGAGTTGAATTGTCATTTGCTGATTGGGCAGGCATCTCCAGCTATAGAGAAGCGCGTGCTTGCCGATAAAGTACCTACGAAGATACGCGCGTAAGCGAGGCGTGCAGGCAACTGCGGCTTGCGAGAACGCAGGCGATGCGCCGCGCTGCCTAAAAGAGTGCTCAAACAAAGGGGATGGAACAATGCCGACCGAGCCGGGCAGGGAGAATGTGGATACACTGCCGTGGGCCCATTTACGCCTGCCCCCATTTCCTCAGGTTGCAATCAGGGTGCTGCAACTTGCGCACAGTGAAAGTGTGCAGTTGCACCAATTGAGCGAGCTGATCTCCTCCGATCCGGCATTCGCCAGCGAAGTGCTGACAGTGGCAAACTCCGCCTTGTATGCGCCCCGCTATCCGTCAAACAGCATTCTGCAGGCGATTGCTGTGCTCGGCGCAAATACGCTTCAGGGAATGTGCATCACGGTTGGTGTAAGGGCTTACCTGGGCAAGTCAATGAGTCATCCGTCGATGCAGAGCCTGTGGCGGCATAACCTGGCGTGCGCAATCCTTGCGGAACGGATGGCATCGGTGGGCTTTCTGGACAAAGACACCGCCTATACATGCGGCATACTGCACGATATTGGCCGGATTGCCCTGGCGGTGATTCAACCGAAAGATTACGCCAATCTTCTGGGCACACATCGCGGAACTCCAGAGAGCATTCTGGAAGGCGAGCGACAGTTGTTCGGCTGGGACCACTGCGAGACGGGGCAGCGGCTGATCGGAGAATGGAAGCTGCCAGCCGCACTTGAAGCGATTGTGTCGGCGCATCATTGCGATACGCGGAAGGACGGCGCCTGGGACATGCCGGAGCTGATCAAGATCAGTTGCAAAATGGCCGACGCGGTGGGCTTTCCCACGTTCCCCGGGTGCGAGACGACCCCATATCAGGAGTTGCTGGATCAGGTGCCTGCGCGGGAGCGGAGACTCTTCAGCGCCGACCTTGCCACTCTGACACAGGAAGTGACTAACAGCATTCACGCGATCGAGTCAGTTTGATGTCTCGACTCTAGAGCCTGTTATGAACTTTCCCGCGGGCGGCGTTGTGCGAGGAAATTGGGCCAAAACCGGGGTCCCCTCGGACAGGTCTTCGTCCGAGGGGTGGTAGACGAGGCGGAGGACGAAGACTTTGGCTATTCCAAGGCGAGGACGACAACGAAGTATGGCCCAATTTACGCCGCAACCCGAAGGGCTGGGACCAATTTTCCCGATTTCGGCGTCGCTCGTCGCTAACAGACGTCCAGTCTGCGTCGCTCCTCACTCCTTGAACTCAGAAAAATTGGCTCCCAGCGCCGTCCACGCGAAGGTTCATAACAGGCTCTAGCGTCCCAGGGCGAGCGAGGGGTCGGCAGAGAGACTCGCAGGGGCAAACTCTCCGGCCTGCAGGCGGGGCCACGCGGCTGCGGCAATCATGGCGGCATTGTCGGTGGATAGAGCCAGCGTGGGGAAGGCCACGCGGAGATTGCGGCGTGCAGCCTCGGCGGTAAAGCGGCTGCGCAGTTCGCGATTTGCGGCAACTCCGCCGGTGACGAAGATGCGCGGGGTGCCCAGCGCTTCCTGGGCAGCGAAGGTCTTCTTCATCAGGTCACCAACCACGGCGTGTTGGAAGCTGGCGATGAGGTCGAGGGTCTGCGGGTCGCACGTGGCGAGCGCGGATTCGAGCGTGGGGCGGGCGGGCGCGTCGGGGCCGGTAAAGAGCGCTTCGCGGCGGGCTTCGGCCTCGGGGCGCAGGTCGTGCAGCTCGACGTAGCGGAGAACAGCCGTTTTGATTCCCGAAAATGAAAAGAGGAAGCGCGGGTCGAGGCCGGCGATGGGAGCCGTCTTGGCGGCCTTGGTGCGTGGAGGCTTGCCACCGAGGTGGAGCTTGGTCTTGATTTGCGAAAAGGCGAATGGCACCGCGCGCGGGTTGCCGTGCAGGGCCAGCGCGTCAATCCAGGGGCCTCCGGGGTAGCCAAGGCCGAGCAGCTTCGCGACCTTGTCGTAAGCTTCGCCGGCGGCGTCGTCAACGGTGCGGCCGATGAGCGAGTAGGTCCACGAGCCGTGTGCGGGGCGCGCAAGATAGAGATGTGTGTGGCCGCCGGAGACGACCAGTGCCAGAGCGGGTTCGTCGTCCGTAGACGATTGGCCTGGGAGGGCCTCGCGCTCATTCAACAAGACTGCGTGGATGTGGCCTTCGAGATGGTTGACGGCGATGAGGGGGATGTTTTGCGCATAGGCCAGTGCCTTGGCGTAGGTGATGCCGACCAACAGCGCACCGGCGAGACCAGGGCCGGAGGTGACGGCGATCGCGTCGAGGTCGGCAAGAGCGACGTTGGCCTGGGCCAGAGCCTCGCGGACGACGGGAACAATGGCGCGAAGATGCTCTCGGCTGGCCAGCTCTGGGACGACTCCGCCAAAGCGAGCGTGGGTCGAGATCTGCGAGGCGACGGCCGAGGAGAGCGTTCGGGAGCCACGCTGGACCACGGCCGCGGCGGTTTCGTCGCAGGAGGATTCGATGGCGAGGATGAGGCCGTTGCCGCGCATATCTCTAGTTTAGCGGTTGGGTGAGATAGGTTTGCGTCACGCTGGCGCGGGACACGTGTTGCGGACGAAAATGGAAGCAGCGATGTTTCCGGTTACGCGCCAATTCGAAGCGGCTCTGGAGATTGTGAAGAAGCTGCGTGCGGCGGGGTATGAGGCCTATCTCGCCGGCGGGTGCGTGCGCGATCTGCTGCTGGGATTGGAGCCGACGGATTATGACGTGGCGACGAGCGCGACACCGGATGTCGTGCTGCAGATGTTTGAGCGAACGTTTGCAGTCGGGGCGCATTTTGGGGTTGTGCTGGTGGCCGATGGAGATGAGGCCGGATACGCGACGACCGAGGTGGCTACGTTCCGGTCGGATGGGGCCTATTTGGACGGACGGCATCCGGATGCGGTGCGGTATACGGACAGCGCCGAAGAGGATGTGAAGCGGCGGGATTTTACGATCAATGGCCTGCTGCTGGACCCGCTCCTCTCGACGGACGATCCTCGCTTGGCGGTGATGGATTTTGTGGGCGGGATAGCAGACCTCGATGCGTGCGTAATCCGGGCGATTGGGCGGGCGGAGACGCGATTTGAGGAAGATCACCTGCGGATGCTGCGCGGAGTGCGGTTTGCGGCTCGGTTCGGATTTGAACTCGAAGCAGGCACCAAGGCAGCGATGCGAGAGCTGGCGGCGCTTATCCTTGCGGTGAGTCGGGAGCGGGTGCGCGATGAGTTGACCAGGATGCTCACCGAGGGACACGCGCGCCGGGCATTTGAGTTGCTGGACGAGACCGGATTGCTGGCCAAGGTGCTGCCGGAGATTGCGCGGATGAAGGGAGTGGAACAGCCGCCGCAGTTTCATCCGGAGGGAGATGTTTGGGTGCACACGCTGGGGCTGCTGCAGCAACTGGAGACTGGGTGCTCCATGACGCTGGCCTGGGGTGCGCTGCTGCACGATGTGGGCAAGCCGCCCACGTTTCGCCGTGCGCCGGACAGGATTCGCTTCGACGGGCACGTGGAGGTGGGCGTGGCGATGGCGGTGGAGATTTGCAGGCGGTTCCGGTTTTCGAATGAGGAGACGCGGCAGATTGGCGCTCTGGTTGAGAATCACATGCGGTTTATGGACGCGCAGCGGATGAAGGCTTCTACGCTGAAGCGGTTCTTCCGGCTCCCTGGGTTTGAAGAGCACCTGGCGCTGCACCGCATGGATTGCCTGGCAGGGAGCGGATTCCTGGAGAACTGGGAGTTTGTGCGGGAGCGATGGCTCGAGATGCCAGAGGAGACAGTCAGGCCGAAACCGCTGATTACCGGCCGGGAGTTGATTGCGGCGGGATACCTGCCGGGAGCAGGGTTCAAGGAGATGCTGCGAACTGTCGAGGATGCGCAGTTGGAAGGAGCGATTGCGACTGTAGATGAGGCGCTGCGGCTGGTGAGGGAACGGTTCGGGGAACCTTCCAGCCTCTAGTTGCAATTGCCTGAATCATGTACTTGTTGCAAGAGATCACCGCTCAATGGCGATCGTTGACGTCAGTGGGCAGAGGTCGATTGCAGCTGCGCAACGCGAGCAGTTCCGGTGAATGGCGTCTCAGGCGGCCTCGTCTCCGGCCTCGTCTACGGCCTTGATGAAGTGCCGATCGTGAGCGTCAATTTTCTTACCGCATTCGTGGCAGTGAAAGGACCCTGCGTTAAACACGTTGCTCACTTTGGCTCCGCACCAGGGGCATTTGCCCTTCGGTTCGCCAACGCAGATCATGGGGCCCAAAATCGGCGCAAGTATGCCACCGATAATCATGGGAATTCCGAGGATCGCACCGAGCCCGGTGAGGCAAAGCATTGTGCCGACGATGATGCACATCGGGGTAACGATCAAGCCGAAGAACAGGCCGCTGAAAGCACTACGCATGGGCGCTTTCTGTTTTTCGACCTCAGTTTCGGTCTCCTGGGTTTGCAGTGGAACTTCGGCCCCGCAAAGGGGACAGAAGCGCCAGGGCGATGAAAGTTGCGCGCCGCATTGTGAGCATAGATTGATCATTGGAGAGCCCTCCCTGACGGCCAAAAGGTAGCACCGGATAATGTGCCCGCAATAGGACGGGCATCACATCTGAAGGCCTTTGTTGACGGGATGAAAACGACCGTGGGCGAGGATTTTGCGTTGATGGGCGGCGATATACGGGGAGGCGAGAGGCGCTGTAGTATTGCCCCGATGAGAAAACTGGATGTTGCGATGGGACTGACGCGCAGGGAGATGCTTCAACTTTCAACGGGCGGGGCAGCCGCATTGAGCGCAAGCCTCGCATTTCCTAGCCTGGCTTTGGCCTCGGAGTCACAATCGGCTGCGGCGCCAGGAAAGACGGCGGAGGAGAGGCTTTACGCGGGCCTTCTGCAAACCTGGTGTGACGGACTGGTGGCTAGGCAGGTTACCGGGATCGCCGATCCGGGCTTGCGTGGCGGCCTGCTGTGCGCGGCGTGCGGGCTGATTCATGGACGGTGCGGAGATGCGGTCTATCCGCTGCTGCGGGTGGCGCATACCACTGGGAACGAGAAGTATCTCCGGGCGGCGCTCGAGGTACACGAGTGGTCAGAGCAGACGGTAAGCCGGGCAGATGGAAGCTGGGCGAACGACGTTTCGCTGAGCACATGGCAAGGGATCACGGTATTCCATGCGATTGCGCTGGCCGAGGCGTTGGAGCATCATGGGACGATTCTGGGCGCTGCGATTCGCGAGCAGTGGACCGAGCGGCTGGCGCGGGCGGCGAAGTTTCTGGACGGGTTCATCACCATCGAGACGGGGAACATCAATTACCCGGCAACGGCTTCGCTCGCGTTTGTGCTGTGCGGGCGGGTACTGGGGAACGAGCACTATCTGGAGCGGGGCCGCGGGCTTGCGCATGAGGTGCTGGCGCAATTTACGCTGGATGGATTCTTGTTCGGCGAGGGGCATCCGCTGGGCGGGGTCACGGCGAAAGGCTGCCGGCCGGTGGACCTGGGATACAACGTCGAGGAGTCGCTGCCGTCGCTGGCGCTCTACAGCGTCCTGGCTGAAGATGCTTTAGTGCGGGACACGGTGATGGGCGCGCTGAAGACGCACATGGAGTTCATGCTGCCGGATGGGGCCTGGGACAACAGTTGGGGGACGCGGAACTACAAGTGGACATGGTGGGGGAGCCGCACGAGCGACGGATGTCATCCGGGGTTTGTGCTGATGGCTGGGCACGACCCGCGGTTTCGCGAGGTAGCGCGGCGCAATGTGGAGTTGATGGCGGCGTGCACACACGAGGGACTGCTTTACGGCGGGCAGGACTACTTTGCGCACGGCGATCCGGCATGCACTCACCACACGTTTACTCATGCCAAGGCGCTGGCGACGGTGCTGGATCGTTGCAACTTTCCGAACGAGGCGGTTGAACGGCCCAAGCTGCCGCGCGATGAAGCGTACGGGCTGAAGACTTTCCCTGTGATTGGCACGCAACTGGGAGCGGTGGGGCCTTGGCGCGCCACGGTCACTGAGTACGACTGGGAGTATGAGGAGGATGTGCAGGCGGGAAGCGGGGGCGGCGCAGGCGGCGGACATGCGAGCGGAGGCGCACTGTCGCTCTTGTATCATCGCGCGCTGGGGCCCATCTTTGTGGCCAGCATGACGAAGTACGCGATGGTTGAAATCTCGAATCAGCAGCAGTATCGTGGCGGACCTCACATGACCCTGACGCCGCGGATTGAGTGCGCGGGGAAAGAGACCTACACGAGTCTGGACGACTTGAAGGCTGAGGTGGTGGTTACACAGCCGGGTCGCGAAGTTGCTTTCGATGTGAAAGGGCTGATGCAGACGACCAGACACAAGGGGATATCGGACGAAGGAGTTCTGTATCACCTTCAGTACAGGCTTAGCCCTGAGGGCGTGGAACTGGTGGCGGGCGTGAATGGCGGCGGGCCTGCGCCAATGAAGTTCATTTTGCCCATTGTTGGGCGGGCAGGTGAGACGATTGAGCAAACGGATGCGCAGACGGTGCGGATTGCCAAGTCGAACGGAACACTGACCGTGAGTACTGATGCTCTGCACGGCTTCGAGAAGGTTCCAAGCGAGAGAACATTCAATCTGGTGCCGGGGTTCGAAGCGATTCCGCTGGTGGTGGTGTTGGAGCCGGGGAGAGATACGCGCGTGAAGATTTGGGAGGCGTAGATCCGCAGATTTCAGACTAGGCAAAGGACGAGATTTGCCTGGGGGCACGCGGATTATCTCAGGGTTTCCCTGGCGCAATGCACACAGTGCGGTTCCGGATATTGCCCTAGCCCCACTGCATCAGCGTCTCCAGTTGCTGCAGAAGATCGTCACCCAGCCGTTGCAGTTCGCCCATGCGTTCAACATCTTCCGTACTTCTGCCCCCGCTCTGCTCGGCGACGATGGAGGATGCCAGTTTGTGGAACTGCCGATGAACGGTATCGACGAGCCTGTAAGCTGATTGCTGGCCGCGTCCTGCTTGCGTCTCGGTCTCCAGCCAGACTCCGAACCGGCATTGGTGCTGATCGAGCGGAGGAGGAGAGTGGCGCTTGCCCTGGAGAAAGGCTTCAAAGGCCGCGAGCCAGGCCCCGTGTTCCACGCAGGCATAGAGCAGCGCCCGGTTACCGGAGTGGATCTTAGGCACGTTGGCCCAGTGCGGATCGGGCCGCCACGCCGACAACCAGCCAGGCAGGTCGCCGGCCGGCATGGGCCGGGCGATACCGTAGCCCTGGGCAAGTTCGCAGCCCAGCCGCAACAGCATCGACCCATGCTCCACTGTCTCTACGCCTTCGGCGATTACCTGGCGGTGAAATGCCGACGCCAGGCCCAGAATGCCCTCCAGAATGTTCAGATTTTCCGGATCATCGAGCATGTCACTCACAAAACTCTGGTCGATCTTGAGGATGCTCGCCGGCAGCCGCTTCAGATAGGTCAGCGATGAGTAACCGGTCCCAAAGTCGTCCAGCGCGAACGACACGCCGATACTTTGACATGCGGCCAGCACCTGCGAGGTCTGCGCCACATCCTGCAGCGCGCTTGTCTCCACAACTTCAATCTCAAGGCTGAACGGCTTCAGGCTCGGGTGCGCGGCGAGCAGGCTGCTCAGGCGATCCGCAAAATCTGGCCGCTGCAACTGAATCGCACTCACGTTCACGCTGACCGGAAGCTCGATACCGGCTGCGTTCCAGCACTCCATCTGGGCAAGGACGCTCTCGATCACCCACTCGCCAATCTCGATCGCAAGCGGGTGATCTTCAATGACTGGCAGAAACAGGCCCGGCGGAAGCAGTCCGCGCTCGGGATGTTTCCAGCGGATGAGAGCCTCGGCCCCCACCACCTTGCCGGTACGCATGTTCACCTTGGGCTGGTAATAGAGAACGAAGTTCCGCTCCGCCAGTGCGCGGCGAATGTGCTCCAGATTCTCATGCCGACCGCGGACCGTCTGGTCGTGATCGGGATTGAAAATATGGTAGCGATTGCCGCCCGCCAGCTTGGCCTGGTACATGGCCTGATCGGCCTGGCGCAATAGCAGATCGGCGTCCACCTCTTCCGGTTGCGGATAGAACGTGACCCCGATGCTGGCCGAAACGCAGAGGCTTAGATCGCCAACTTGCACCTGTTTGGCGGCGGCCTCAAGCAGCAAGGCCAGTACGGGCACCCTGGCTTCTTTACTGTCCAGATCGACCATCACGGCGACAAACTCATCCCCACCCAGCCGCGCCAGCGTATCGCCTGCCCGCAGCGCGCGCTTCATATCAAAGGCCAGAGAAGTCAGCAGGCGGTCGCCCGCGTCATGCCCATGGCTGTCATTGATCTCCTTGAAGCCGTCCAGATCGAGGTACGCGACGGCAACGATTTGCTTTCGCCGTTTTGCCAGGGCCATGGCCTGGTTCAAGCGATCGGCAAGCAAAGTCCGGTTCGGCAGGCTCGTCAGCATATCGTAATGTGTCAAATGTTCCAGCTGCTGCGCGTGCTTCTTGATCTCCGTGATGTCTGAAAAGAGCGACACATACTGCAGCAGATTGCCGCCGGCGTCGCGCACGGCGTTGATCGTCAGCATCTCGGCTATGACGTCGCCGCCTTTGGTTCGATTCCAGATTTCCCCTGACCAATGACCATCCTGGAGCAGCGCGCGCCACATGTTT